>CAJUKT010000059.1 GCA_910587255.1 uncultured Oscillospiraceae bacterium | reverse complement strand
TATTGGTACAGCTTCTGATTAAATCGCCTTGTCTGGCGAAAAAATCCCTTGCCGCGGGGCACACCGTCAATGTTCAAACAGCGCCTAATCAGTACTTCCGTAAGAATCAAACGCGGCCACGCTCAATGCCGCGGAACACAAATGAAAGTTGAGGATCATTGAATGAACATCAAAAAATCAGGTATCATCACCATCTGCGGACGGCCCAACGTGGGCAAGTCCACCCTGACCAATACCTTAGCAGGGGAGAAGGTGGCCATCGTCTCCCCCAAGCCCCAGACCACCCGCAACCGCATCTGCGCCGTCCTCAACCGGGGGGACAGCCAGTTCGTGTTCGTGGACACTCCCGGGCTCCACAAGGCCCGCACCCGATTAGGCGACTACATGGTGAAGGTGGTGCGGCAGTCCGTGGCCGACGTGGACGGGGTGATGCTGCTGGTGGAGCCGGTGGACCGCCCCGGCGCCCCGGAGAGGGAGCTCATCGACCGCATCCGCGCCCTGGGCGCGCCCGCCGCGCTGGTCATCAACAAGATCGACACGGTGGAAAAGGAGAAGCTGCTGTCAGTGATGGCGGCATATGGCGCGGCCTACGATTGGGACGCAGTGGTGCCCATCTCGGCCAAGACCGGCGAGGGGGTGGACGAGCTGCTGGAGGTGCTGGGCGCATGGCTGCCCGAGGGGCCCCAGCTCTTCCCCGACGGGGCGGTGACCGACCAGCCGGAGCGGCAGATCATGGCGGAGATCGTCCGGGAGAAGCTGCTGCGAGAGCTGGACAAGGAGATCCCCCACGGCACGGCGGTGGAGGTGACGAAATTCTCCCAGCGGGACGATACCGATATCATCGACTGCCATGTGACCATATACTGCGAGAAGGCGTCCCACAAGGGGATTATCATCGGCAAGGGCGGGGGGATGCTGAAAAAGATCAGCACCCAGGCCCGGCAGGATATGGAGTCGTTCATGGGGGCTAAGGTGTATCTGGAGACCTGGGTGAAGGTGAAAGAAAACTGGCGGGACAACCCTGCGGCCATCCAGAACTTTGGGTATACGGAGGATTGAGCCATGCGCAAAGGGGTAGAACCAGTTTTTTTTGCGAGCGCCAGCGAGCCGCGCCTGCGGCGCGTCAAGTGTTTTGCGAAGCAAAACCTTGAACTCGGCGGAATTTATTTCCGACGAGTTGAGTCAAATCCGGGGCCTCCATGCAATGAGACATTGCGTGGGGCAGAACTGGCGGGACAACCCTGCGGCCATCCAGAACTTTGGGTACACGGAGGACTGAGCCATGGTGGATATTGAAGTCTGGATGGGGGAGCTGGCCGAAAAACTGACGGGCCGGTTTGGCGACCGGCTGCTGTTCCTGGGCCTCCAGGGCAGCTATGGCCGGGGGGAGGCCGGGGAGGACAGCGACATCGACGTGGTGACGGTTTTGGACCGGGTGGAGCTGGCGGATTTGGACGAATACCGGGGCGCCGTCCGGGGGATGCCCGAGGGGGAGAAGGCCTGCGGGTTCCTGTGCGGGGCGGCGGAGCTGAAAAGCTGGCCCAAATACGACCTGTGCCAGCTGGCCCGTGACGTGCGGGCATACCGGGGCGAATTAGGACCCCTGCTGCCGCCCCTGGGGCGGGAGGATTTGGCGCAGGCCGCCGCCATCGGCGCGTCCGGCATCTACCACGCCGCGGTGCACACTTACCTGTACGCGCCCAAGGACAATTGGCCCGGCTTTTTGAAGGAGGCCCACAAGGGGGCGTTTTTCACCCTGCGGGCGCTGTATGAGCTGCGTACCGGGGAAAGTGTGCGCGCCAAACGGGATCTGCTGCCCCGGCTTTCCGGGGACGAGCGGGAAATTTTGGCGTACAGCCTGCTCCATACGCAGGAGGAGCCGGAGGCCGCCTTTGCCCGGTTGCTGCGCTGGTCCGCCGCAGCCATGGCGGGGGCCTGAGGGCCGGCACACAAAATTTCCCTGACATATCCGCCCCGTTTCTGCCCATGCTAACTGGGCAAAGGAGGGGCGGCGGATGATGCGCGAGCCATATTGGGGCCTGTTTTGGAGCACCGGGATGCCGGAGGCGTGGCTGATGAGCCGGAGCGGCGAGAGGGCCGACGCGGGGCTGAAGATCGAGGGCCCGTGGGGGCTGTCAGGCCCGCCCACCGGCGTAGACCCCGGCCCGTCCGGCGGGGACGGCGGCGGCCAGGGCCCCATTTGAATCCACCGCCCCGGCGGATACCGGGGCGGTACATAGGAGGCGCGGAATGCACCTGACCACCAATGCCCTCGTACTGCGCGAGGTGAACTACAAGGAGTCGGACAAAATCCTGACCCTGCTGACGGAACAGGAGGGCAAGCTCACCGTGTCCGCCCGGGGATGCCGGAAAAAAGACAGCCCCATCGCCGCCTCCTGCCAGCTGCTGGCCTGGGGGGAGTTCACGCTGTACGAATTCCGGGATATGTGGTCGGTGAAGGAGACGGCCTCGGAGCGGCTGTTCGGCGGGGTGCGGGCCGACCTGGATAAGTTGGCCTTGGCCAGCTATCTGGCCGAGGTCACCGAGGCGCTGGCCGAGGAGGGCCAGCCAGACCCCAGCCTGCTGGCGGTGGCCCTCAACGGCCTTCACGCCCTGGACAAGCTGAATTATCCCCTGGCCCAGGTGAAGGCCGCCTTTGAGTGGCGCTCCATGGCCCTGGCGGGGTATGAGCCCCAGATCGGGCGGTGCGGGGTGTGCCTGAGGGAGCAGCCCCAGGAGCCCCGCATTCACCTGGGGGAGGGGACCCTGCACTGCGCCTCCTGCCGGGCTGGGCTGGGGGAGGGGGTGTCCATGCCGCTGACCACGGCGGCGCTGGCCGCCCTGCGGCACATCGTATGGGGGCCCCGAAAGCGGCTGCTGTCCTTCCGGCTGGACGAAGAGGGGCTGCAAAGACTGTCCGACGCGTCGGAGGCATATCTGATGACCCGCCTGGAGCGGGGGTTTCGGACGCTGGACTTTTACAAACGGATTACTTACAAACCAAACGCTGTAAATTGAGGAAATTGCTATGACGCCATTATTTGAAAAATCCATTGAGACCTTGGAGCTGCCCCGGGTGCTGGCCCTGCTGGCCGCCGAGGCCCACACGGAGGAGGGAAAGCAGCGGTGCCTGGCGCTGCGGCCCGTCTGCGTCCAAAGCGACGTGGGCCGCCTGCAAAAGCAGACCTCCGCCGCCTTTGACCTGCTGGTGAAGCACGGCACGCCCTCCCTGTCCGGGGTGAGGCCGGTGGCCGCCGCCCTGCAAAGGGCGGACCGGGGGGGTGCGCTGAACACCCGGGAGCTGCTGGATATCGCCCAGGTGCTGCGCTGTGCCCGCTCTGTGCGGGAGTACGGCGGCGGGGGTGAGGGGAAGACGGTGCTGGACGGCTACTTCGACAGCCTCACCGCCAACCGCTTTCTGGAGGACAAGATCACCGGCTCCATCCTGGGCGAGGATGAGATCGCCGACGCGGCCTCGCCGGAGCTGGCCGACATCCGGCGGCACATCCGGGCGGCGGCGGGCAAGGTGCGGGACGTGCTGAGCCGCCTCATCTCGTCCAACCAGTCCAAATATCTTCAGGACGCCATCATCACCATGCGGGGGGGCCGCTATGTGGTGCCCGTGAAGAGCGAGCACAAAAACGATATCCCCGGCCTGGTCCATGACGTGTCCGGCTCCGGCGGCACCTTCTTCATCGAGCCCATGGGGGTGGTGAACGCCAATAACGAGCTGCGGGAGCTCCAGGCCAAGGAGCAGAAGGAGATCGAGCGCATTCTGGCGGAGCTGTCCGCCGACTGCGCCGGGTTTAAGACCGATATTGAGGACGACTATCAGACCCTGGTTTCGCTGGACTGCATCTTTGCCCGGGCCAAGCTGTCATCGGCCATGGGGGCGATGGAGCCGGCGCTGGGCAGCCGCATTGAGCTGCGCCGCGCCCGCCACCCCCTGCTGGACCCCAAGAGCGCGGTGCGCAACGATCTGGCCCTGGGCGGGGGCTTTGACACCCTGGTCATCACCGGCCCCAACACCGGCGGCAAGACCGTCACCCTGAAGACCCTGGGCCTGCTGACCCTGATGGCCCAGTGCGGCCTCCATATCCCGGCGGCGGACGGCTCCACGGTGAAGGTGTGCTCCGCCGTGCTGGCGGATATCGGGGATGAGCAGTCCATCGACCAGTCCCTATCCACCTTCTCCTCCCACATGACCAACATTGTGGCCATTCTGGAGCAGGCGGACGACGAGACGCTGATCTTGTTCGACGAGCTGGGGGCGGGTACCGACCCGGTGGAGGGTGCGGCGCTGGCCGCAGCCATCATCGAATCCGCCCGGGCCATGGGGGCCCATGTGGCCGCCACCACCCACTACGCTGAGCTGAAGGTGTACGCCATGACCACCAAGGGGGTGGAAAACGCCTCCTGTGAGTTCGATGTGGAGACGCTGGCCCCCACCTACCGGGTGCTCATCGGCATACCCGGCAAGTCCAACGCCTTCGCCATCTCCCGGCGGCTGGGCCTGCCCGGTTATATCATCCAGAAGGCGGCGGACCGCATCGACGCGGAAAACGTGCGCTTTGAGGACGTGCTCAGCCAGCTGGACGTGCAGCGCCAGGCCATGGAGCGGGAAAAGGAGAAGGCCGCCCAGCTGCGCCGGGAGATGGAGGAGGCCCGGGCCAAGGCGGAGGAATACCGGGCCCGCATTGAGGAGGAGCGGCGGAAGGCCACCGAAAAGGCCCAGGCGGAGGCCCGCGCCATCATCGAGCAGGCGAGAGACGCCGCCGACCAGACCTTTAAGGAGCTCAACGAGATGCGCCGCCGGCAGGAGCAGGCCAAGGACTGGGTGGACGACAACGAGCAGCGCTCCGAGCTGCGCCGGAAGCTCAACGAGGCGGATGCCGCCCTGGGGGGGCGGAAGGAGGAGCTGCCGCCGCCCCCACCCACCCGGGACGCGGTGGCGGGCGACACGGTGGAGCTGGTGAAGATGGGCACCCAGGCGGAGGTGGTGGGGGTCAACAAGGACGGCACCCTTCAGCTCCAGGCGGGCATTTTGAAGCTGAAGGCACGCCAGAGCGAGGTGCGGGTGCTGGAGGACGTGACGGCCCGGAAAAAGCAGAGCGCCAAGGACAAGGCCCGCGCCGCGTCGGTGAGCCGTCCCTTCCGGGCCTCCGCCGCCAAGGCGGAGCTGGACCTGCGGGGCATGATGGTGGACGAGGCGCTGGGGGCGGTGGACCTGTTTTTGGACAACGCACTCATGGGCAAGCTGGAGACGGTGACCATTATCCACGGCAAGGGTACCGGCGCGCTGCGCAAAGCCGTGCGGGAGCATTTGAAAAAGAGCCGCTACGTCAAGGAGTACCGCCCCGGCGTCTATGGGGAGGGCGAGGACGGCGTGACGGTGGCCACCTTGAAATAGGGGCGGTGTCCGCCCCTCGCGGACCCTCAAAAGTAGTGAATTATGGGGGGTTTTCACGAAAGTGCCTGTGAGAATTTGGTGAAAATGCTCTTGACGTTTGGGGGCTAAATTTGGTATTCTTATGTGGTAAAAAATTCGGGAGAGCAATCAGGTCGCGGTACGCTGGACCGAAACAACTTGATGGAGGGAACCGCTCATGTATATGAAAGAGACAACCGTCAACAATCAGGTCGGCCTGCACGCCCGTCCGGCGACGTTTTTTATCCAGAAGGCCAATGAGTTCAAAAGCTCTATCTGGGTGGAGAAGGATGACCGCCGGGTCAATGCTAAGAGCCTGCTGGGCGTTCTGTCTTTGGGCATCGTGAAGGGGACGGCCATCAACCTCATCGCCGATGGTCCCGACGAGGAGGCCGCCATTAACGCGCTGGTGGAGCTCATCAACTCCGAGTTCGCCGAGTGATTCTACGCTGAGCACGAAAAAGCGCCGCAGATGCGGCGCTTTTTTTGCTAGAAGCGCGAGGGCAAGCGCATAGGGGAGCTTGGAGCGGAGCGAAAGCGACCCGGCCATGCGCCCAGCCCGAGTGTGACAGGGGAGAAGCGCGGAGCCGTCGTGAGCAGCGAGGATGGACCGAAGCGAGGGCAAAAGCCCCGCCGCCGCAAAGCGGAGGCGGGTTTTGTCCGAAACGGAGGGAAGCCGCGCGTTGCGAACAGGCGAAGCGTGACAGGGGAGAAGCGCGGAGCCATCGTGAGCAGCGCGGATGGACCGAAGCGAGGGCAAACGCCCAAGGCCCACGCGGTGGGACCGGGTTATACCGGCGGTAGATTTGACGGTTGGGAGGCGGTCAGTTGACATTCGAGGAACTGCGGGACAAGGCCCATGCCCTGCCCCTAAAACCCGGCGTGTATATCATGCAGAACGGCGCCAGCGAGGTCATCTATGTGGGCAAGGCCAAGGCGCTGAAAAACCGGGTGAGCCAGTATTTCCAGGACCAATCCCGCCACAACGAAAAGACCCGGGCCATGGTCAGCCAGATCGACCATTTCGACGTTATTGTGGTCCAGTCGGAGTTCGAGGCGCTGGTGCTGGAGTGCGCGCTTATCAAGCGCCACCAGCCCCGGTATAACATCCTGCTCAAGGACAGCAAAGGCTTCCCCTATATCCGGCTGTCCCCGGGGGACTACCCCCGGTTTTCGCTGGCCGCCAAGGCGGAGGACGACGGGGCGCGGTACTTCGGGCCCTACGGCTCCCGCTTTGCCAGCCAGGGCATCATCGACGCCCTGCGCCAGGCCCTGCGCCTGCCCGGCTGCCGCCGGAAGTTCCCCCGGGATATTGGGAAGGAGCGGCCCTGCCTCAACTTTCACATGGGGGTATGCGACGGGTACTGCCGGGCGGAGATGGACCAGAGCCAGTACAAGCACTCCATCGGCCAGGCGGTGCGGCTGCTGGAGGGGCGGCTGGACGAGGTGGTGGACGAGCTGTCCGCCGAGATGGAGCTGGCGGCGGAGGAGCTGCGCTTTGAGAAGGCCGCACAGCTCCGGGACCGCATCCGCTCCATCCAGCTGCTGTCCACCCGGCAGAAGGCGGTGGCCGGGTCGCTGGCGGACACCGATGTGGTGGGCTACCACCGGGGGGAGGCCAAGAGCTGCTTTGTGGTGCTGCACTACATCGGCGGGGAGCTGGCGGCCAAGGATTGGGAGCTGCTCACGGTGCCCATGGAGGACGAGCAGACCACCGTTTCCACGCTGGCGGCCCAGTATTATGGCGGGCGGGGACAGCTGCCCCGGCAGATCCTGCTGCCCTGCGATATTGACGAGCGCCTGGAGCTGGCCCGGATGCTCACCGAGGCGGTGGGCCGCAAGGTGGAGGTGCTTACCCCCCAGCGGGGGGCTAAGATGGAACTGGTGAAGCTGGCCAACGAGAACGCCGCCGAGGAGGTGCTCCGGGCCACCACGGCGGAGGAGCGCCGCTCCAAGCTGACGGAGGCCCTGGGGGCGCTGCTGGGGATGAAGGGACAGCCCCACAGGATTGAGGCGTTCGATATCTCCAACACTGGCAGCTCGGACATTGTGGCATCCATGACGGTGCATATCGACGGCAGGCCGCTGAAGCGGGACTACCGCCATTTCAAGCTGAAGGATATGTCCCACGCCGACGACTACGCCTCCATGGAGCAGGTGGTGGAGCGGCGCTTCCGGCGCTATTTGGACGGGGACGAGAAGTTTGCAGACCGCCCGGACCTGCTGCTCATGGACGGCGGCGCGGGGCAGGTGAGAGTGGCGGAAGAGGTGCTGGCCCGGCTGGGGCTGGGGGATATTCCCGTATACGGCATGGTGAAGGACAACCGGCACCGCACCCGGGCCCTGGTGGCCGGAGACGGCCGGGAGATCGGCATCCAGGCCAACCAGGCGCTGTTTTCCATGGTGGGCCGCATCCAGGAGGAGACCCACCGTTTCGCCATCGAGTTCCACCGCCAGCAGCAGGCGGGGCATTTGAAGGGCTCCGCCCTGGATGAGATCGCCGGGGTGGGCCCCAGCCGGAAGGCCCAGCTTTTAAAGGCGTTCAAGAGCGTGAAGGCCGTCAAGGCCGCCACACTGGAGGAGCTGGCGGCGGTGGTGCCGAAAAACACCGCCCAGGCGGTGTATGTCCACTTCCACCCGGCGGAAAATCAGCAGCGAAAGGACGGCGCGCCATGAGAGTGATCGCAGGGACAGCACGGAGCCGGCGGCTGGAGGCGCTGCCCGGCCTGGACACCCGGCCCACCACGGACCGGGTGAAGGAGAGCGTTTTCAACGTGATCCAGTTTGATATCGAGGGGCGCCGGGCGCTGGACCTGTTCGCCGGGACGGGACAGCTGGGGATTGAGGCGCTCAGCCGGGGGGCGGCGTTCTGCGACTTTGTGGACAGCGCTCCCGCCGCGCTGAGGGTGGTACAGAAAAACGTGAAGACCTGCGGCCTTGAGGCGCGGGCCGCCTGTCACGGCAGGGATTTTGCCGCCTTTCTCAGCCGGGCCGGGGAAAAATACGGACTGATCTTTCTGGACCCGCCCTACGCCTCGGGAAATCTGGAGCGGGCGCTGGAAATGATCGCCGCGATTGACATTGTGGTGGAAAATGGTATAATAGTGTGCGAAAGTCCGGCGGACCACACCATTCCCGACCTGCCGGCCCCCTATGAGAAGGGGCGGGAATACCGCTGTGGAGCGGTTAAATTCACCCTATACCGCAGGAGGACCCGCCCATGAGACGCGCCATTTACCCCGGCAGCTTTGACCCGGTGACGCTGGGCCACCTGGATATCATCAAGCGGGCCTCCGCCATTTTTGACGAGCTGGTGGTGTGTGTCAGCGTGAATTCCGCCAAGGACGGGGGGCTGTTTTCCCCGGAGGAGCGGGTGGAGCTGATCCGCAAGGTGACGGAGGACCTGCCTAACGTGCGGGTGGACTGCTCCCGGGAGCTGGTGGCGGAGTACGCCAAGCGCTGCCGGGCCAGGGTGCTGGTGAAGGGGCTTCGGGCGGTGTCCGACTACGAGTCGGAGATTCAGATGGCCATGGTCAACGCCAAGCTGTACCCCAGGCTGGATACGGTGTTTCTCTACACCCGGCCCAAGTACGCCTACCTCAGCTCCACGGTGGTGAAGGAGCTGGCCCGCTATGGGGCGGAGCTGTCCGACTTTGTGCCCCGGCAGATCATCGACCGGGTGCGGGACAAGGTGACCCAGGACGGACGGGACGACCTGTGAACGACGAGCTTACATCTAAAAGGAGAGATGACGCATGGCGACTGCCGTGGACGAGCTGCTGGATATGCTGTTTGACATGATTGACGAGGCAAAAAATGCCGCCTTCAGCGGCGACAAGTGCGTGATCGAGCGGGATAAGGCCCTGGATCTCATCGAGGATGCCAAAAAGCAGCTGCCGGTGGATCTGGCGGAGGCCCGGAAAATCCTCAACGCCCGAAACGAGTATCTGGCCGCCGCCAAGCGGGAGGCGGAGGAAATCCGCAAGCGGGCGGAGATCGAGGCTAACCAGATGGTGAGCGAGGCCCCCGTGATGACCCAGGCCCGGCAGAAGGCCCGGGAGGTGCTGGCCCATGCCGACGAGGAGGCCAAAAAGACCTGCCGGGAGACCAATGAATACTGTGTGGATCTCCTGCGCCGCACCGAGGACGCCCTGGCAGCCGCCCATGCGGAAATGCGCCAGGTGCACAACCAGTTCCGCTCCGGCATGGGCGCGGGCGGCGGAAGCGAACGCTCCTCCGGCGGCAGCCGGATGTATGACGCGGAAGCGGATGGATGAGTGAAAAAGTGAACAGCAAAGGGATAAAACCCCCGCCGCGGCCTTTGGTCTACCCCTGACAGGGGTATCTAAAGTCCGGGGAAGCACCCCGGCAGAAATCACGCTGAGATTTCCTGCCGGGGGCTTTCTTTGTCTTGCGGAATGTCCCCTCCGATACAGCCAATGTCATTGTAGTGGATTTCAATGGTCTGCATGGCTTTCTTCGACCACTTTGTGCTTTTCTCATGCACCACGATCTTCTGGATAAACAGCCGCAGCAGTTCCGGCGTCAGCTCCGTAATGTCCGTGTAGCGTTTGGCCTTGGCGATGAAACCCTCGGTGCTGGAAACCGCATCCCGCAGCTTCTGGATGGCACTTTCCTTCGCTGGGATTTCCTCTGCCAGTCTTGTCTGCTCCTCTGTGTAGCCGCCGGACAGCGTTTGGAACTGCTCCACCGAGATATGGCCGAGCACCCGATCCTCGTACAGTTTTTTGAAGATGGCGTCCAGCTCCGCTCCACGTTTCCGCATAGCGGTCAGTTCCCGCTCCTGCCTGCGGATCTCCCGCTGGATCTCAGCGGACTGCCTGCTGCCGATGTACTCCGCGAACTCCCTGGTGTGTTCCCTGGCCATCGCCGTCACCCGTCTAAGATCCTCCAGGATCACCTCGTCCAGTACACACTCCCGGATGTAGTGGGCGGTGCAGACTTCAGCCCCCTCTTTCTTGTAGGTGCGGCAGGTGAAGTTGTTCCAGGTGGGTTTCATCGTGTGCGCCCGGTGCAGCACCATCGTGGATCCGCAGTCCGCGCACACCACCAGCCCGGAGTACTTATTCTGCTCGTTCATCTTGGTGGGGCGGCGCCGATTCTGCCGCACGCGCTGGACAATATCCCAGACCTCCTGCGTCACCAAGGCGGGGTGCGTTCCCTCAAATACCAGACATTCCTCTCTGGGGTGTTCCACCTTCCGCTTGTCCTTGTAGGACTTGCTGCTGAATCTCATGTTGACGGTATTGCCCAGATACAGCTCGTTTTCCAGCATATTCGCAATCGTGCTGTCCGTCCAATGGCAGGGCTTTTCCAAGTCCAACGACACATGACCGACCCCGAATTTCTGATAAGCATAAGTCGTGGGGCACAAGATCTGCTCCTCACTTAATTTGCGGGCGATCTGGCTTGGCCCGCTGCCAGCGGCACACATGGCAAATATCCGGCGAACAATGGCGGCGGCTTCCTCATCCACCACCAGCTTTTTGCTGTCATGATCATCCTTTTTGTAGCCATAGGGCTCTCTTGTGCCCAGCCGTTCCCCGCGTTCAGCCTTGGCCTTGAGAACGGCCCGCACCTTGCGGCTGGAGTCCCGAACATACCATTCGTTGAACAAATTCTTAAACGGCATCAGCTCGTTGCTTTCGCTGCTGTCGGTATCCACGTTGTCGTTGATGACACAAAAAGGCATAACAAAACAGAGGCTCCGCAGGGCCTCGAAAATTTGGGTGAAATGTATCAAGCAGCTTTTGACAAAGACAGATAGTTTTGCCGGTGCTCTTGGGGCGAACGCAATACAAAGGGACGTTCATCCCGTAATA
>CAJUKT010000058.1 GCA_910587255.1 uncultured Oscillospiraceae bacterium | reverse complement strand
GCCTTTAGGCAACTTACCGCTTTCCTGCCATGCTATGTTCCCGTATCAGCTTTCGCCCCCCGGTCAGGCAGGTTGTCTCCCGCGTTATCTTACGGGGTAGTACCATTTTTCTACTTCTAATCACGCCCTATCTGGGCGCACATCGGCCACCAGAATATTGCCATCCTCGGTGACGCCCCGCAGAACGATAAAATGGCCGCCGCTGGTAAAGTGGCCCTTTGCCATGATCGCGATGACCAGCTTTCCCTCTTGCAGCGCCTCTACCAGCTTTTTGCTGTCGTTCCCAATGCCTGTAACGGTCAGGCCATAATGCTCGCCACCGTTCGGCATCAGGCTGTGATAGCTTCCATTCCCCTCGCAACGGTAGCCGTTCTCCACCGACCACTGGGCCACGTCATAGGGCGTGACCTGGTGATCGGTGAGGGACGCCACGACAATAGCCAGGGCGGTGGGGCCGCAGCCGGCCGCGCCGATGGTGCCGCTTTTCCCATACATCTTATTTCCCCAGCGGGAATCGGTCTGATTGTAGTAGACGACAGGGGTTTCCGCATTGGAAAATACAATGTCCCCGTAGTCTGTATTGTAGTAGCCATCCCCGTCGCTGTCGCCCAGCGTGACATTCTGATCCTCCGCCAATGTGGAGTACAGCAGAGCCGCCCAGTCCTTTTCCTCCTGGGAAAAGCCCAGCCGGTCCATATACGCCTCCGGGGTCAGATCCCAGACGGAGATGTTCAGGATGCGGTCTGTGATGGAAGCGGAGTAGTCCAGCTTGTCATAGAGCAGGGCCTCCACCGCCGGTTCGTCCATGGTGTAGAGGTCCTGTTTATACCGGACGGAGCCGATGGCCACCAGCCAATACTGGTTGACGTTGCCCAATGCGTTTTCTACAGTGTAATCATCGTAGTCCGCCGCGCCGTCCGTCCAGAAGTTCGGGAGGATGCTGTCGATCAGACGGTCAATGAGGGATTGGTTTTTGCTGTTGATATTTTGGTAGATCGCGTCCAGCTCATAGGCCGACGCGGTGAAGTCCACAATATCCGGCGCACTGGCGCTGTCATAGCCGAATACGATATTCGGCAGCGCGGTGAAAATCAGCAGCGGAGCCAGAATGATAACAAATAGGAGAATCACCGCCGCCTTCACGATTTCGGGGAAAAAAGACTTTACCGCTTCGGCGGCAGCGCCGTAAATGCCGCCATATGACGCCCCGCGCGCAATATTGGCGGCAGCAGCCGCGGCCCGGGCCGCTTTTTGCCCTGTGTTGGATTGGCTATCCAATATTCGGCCCTCCTTTCCTCCGTCTGTCGGTCTTTTTCTGCCTGGCGCCGCCTGTCATTTGCGCCTGACTTGTTTTTTGTGTGATCCGCTTGGTCCCGCAGTTTTTCTTTGCATCCGGCACCGCTGTTCCTGCCGTACCGGACGGAGGCGCACTGCCGCCAACGGGCGGCTGTGCAGGTCCAGGAGCCTTGCGCGTTCCTGCCATACCGGACGGGGGCACGCTGCCGCCGGCGGGCGGCTGTACAGGTCCGGGGGCCTTGCGCGTTCCTGCCATACCGGACGGGGGCACGCTGCCGCCAACAGGCGGCTGTGCGGGTCCGGGGGCTTTGTGCGTCCCTGCTGTACCGGACGGGGGCACGCTGCCGCCGACGGGCGGCTGTGCGGGACCAGGGGCCTTGCGCGTTCCTGCTGTGCCGGACGGAGCCGCGCCGCTGCTGACGGGCGGCTGTGCGGGGCCAGGGGGCTTGCGCGTTCCTGCTGTGCCGGACGGAGCCACGCTGCCACTGACGGGCGGCTGTGCAGGGCCGGGGGCCTTGCGCGTTCCTGCTGTGCCGGACGGAGCCACGCCGCCACTGACGGGCGGCTGTGCGGGGCCAGGGGGCTTGCGCGTTCCTGCCGTACCGGACGGAGCCACGCTGCCGCCAACGGGCGGCTGTGCGAAACTGGAAACTCTGCGTGTTCCTGCCGTACCAGACAAATGGCGTTCGCCCCGACCAGTAGCGGTAACTCCGGGCGGCGGGGAAATCTTGGGCGTCCCGTCCTGGCGAATGGGCTTTGCCGCCCACGCCTGCTGTGTGCTGGTTTGGGTACTGGAATGCGCGGACGAAGCCGAGCCGGTAACTGTCTCTGACGCCGTATGTACGACAGACGATTTCCGGGATTCTCCCGTTCCCGGCTTGCCGCTTCCACCAGCCTGCGGCTGCGCACCAAGCCGTACACGAGGAATTGGCGGGCGCTGCGGCGCTTCCTGCTGTTCGTAAACGCCGCCGCCTGACGCTTCCGCGGCGGGGGCGCTTGTACCGCCTG
>CAJUKT010000057.1 GCA_910587255.1 uncultured Oscillospiraceae bacterium | reverse complement strand
GGGACCGGTGGCGCCATTGCGAGCCACGCCTTCCGCAGTGACACCCTGCGGGCCTGCGGCCCCGGTGGGTCCGGCTGCACCCGTAGCCCCGGCAGGTCCAGTGGGGCCATCCGCTCCGGTGGCCCCGGCAGCTCCGGCAGGGCCGGTGGGACCAGCAGGGCCAGCGGGGCCGGCGGGACCGGGAATGGTGGGGGCCTTCAAGGCCGCGCTCAGCTTGGCAGACAGCATCATCTGCTGCTCTATGATGCCGGACAGCGTGTCCTTTACGCTCTGGTTGATCTGGAGTACCTCTTCCTGCGAGGCCGCCTCATCCAGACCGGGCAGGGTCCCCAGGACGTATTGCAGCTTTTCGCCCTCGGCGTTGAGAATGTGGCTCAAGCTCAGCTCCTCGGCGGCGATGGAAGCGATGATCTCGTTAAGGCTCCCCTCGCGGCTCAGAGGAGGAGCGTTTTTGGGAAATGTGGGCATTGACATAAAGCGTTCCTCCTTAACTCAACCGGACGATTCTCAGGGACGCCCCCACGGGAGCAGGCAGCAGCGCCGTACCAAGCGGATTATTGAAGATCTGCAAGGAAATTTCGTCGTTATCGTTCAAACGCAGCAGGACCTCGTTGGAAAGCCGGTTCAGGGACAATGCTGCGATCCCCCCTGTGGCGGACGCTTCCCTGGGCGTGCCGTTGACCAGCAGCCGGGCGCCGGTGGTCAGGGCCTTGTCGGTATTGACGGCATACCCAACCTGATAGACCCCGGCGGCCTTCACGGTGAACTTGGTGTTGTCGGGGCTGACGGTGATGTCCTTGGCCTTCACCTGGTCGCTCGGCAGAGGCACCAGGCCATTCACAGGGATCGCGGCTCCGCTGGTGTTAGCGGCATAGGCAAAGTCGATGATGACGGGGCCGGTGGGACCCGCAGGCCCGGTGGGGCCCGTAGGACCGTCCGGGCCGAATAGATTTGCTCCAGCAGGGCCTTCTGGCCCTGTCGCGCCGGTGGGGCCGGTGGGACCTGTGGGGCCGGCAGGACCGGTGGCGCCAGTGGCTCCAACAGCTCCGGCGGCTCCGGCTGGACCGGCAGCGCCAGTGGCGCCGGTGGCTCCGGCAGCTCCGGCGGGGCCGGTGGGGCCGTTGGGGCCGGCGGGACCTCGCAGGGGAGATGCCTCCAGTGCCCCTTGCATTTTGGCCTTCAGGAAGAGCTGGTTTTGCACAGCGGTCTTCAGCAGGTCCCGAACGCTCTCGTTGGCGGACAGCACATCTTCCACGGTAGCGGCAGGGCCGCTGAGGCCGGGCAGGGTGCCGAGGATATATTGCAGCTTCTCACCCTCAGCGTTGAGGATGTGACTCAGGCTGAGTTCCTCCATGGCGATGGAGGAGAGAATCTGATTGACTGCGTCTTCCCGCTGGATGGGCGGGTCAATGTTGGGAAAGTTAGGCAGAGACATAAAACAATCTCCTTTCTGAATGAGGGCGCGCGTCAGAAATGCGCCGGTACAACAAGCAGGAAAAGCTCCTTGCCAGTGCGGCCCTCGGAATAGTCTATGTGTCTGCTGGCTGGGGGGTTCTTTCTGGAATCCCTGTGCTCAATTGTTATAGACTGGCCCCCGGGCTTTTGGAATTTTGATGTATAAGCTATGTTGAATAAAGAATTTTATAACAAAAAATGAACTTTCTATAAACTACTGAAATAGTGTTGACAAACCCACACGACTATGATAGTGTATGCAGTGTAAACTATTGCAATAGTTTGAAAGGAAGTGAGTGAAATGACCGTCAAGCTCTTTGACTCGGAGCTGAAAGTCATGGATGTGCTGTGGAAAGAAGGAGATATGCCGGCAAAACAAATTTCGGACGTGCTCAAGGAGACCACCGGCTGGAATATGAACACCACCTACACCGTCATCAAAAAGTGCATCGCCAAGGGGGCCATCGAGCGCAGGGAGCCAAATTTCCTGTGCCACGCCCTGATCGCCCGGGATGTGGTGCAGGCGGCGGAAACGGAAGAGCTGCTTCACAAGCTGTTTGACAGCTCCCCCGACCTGCTGTTTGCGTCCCTGCTGGGGCATCAAAGACTGTCAAAACCCCAGATTGACAACCTGCGGCGCATGGTTTCGGAGCTGGAAGCCCAGGAGGAGAACGAATGAATCTGGTGCAAATGACGCTGTCCGGCGGGGCGTTCATCCTGTTCATCGTGGTGGTTCGGGCGCTGGCCCTCCACCGCCTGCCCAAGGGGGCGTTTCTGGCCCTGTGGGAGATGGCGGCGCTGCGGCTGCTTCTGCCCTTTACCATCCCGATGCCGTTCAGCCTGTTTGCCCCCTCGGAGCCTCTGACCGCAGTGGGCGAATATCTGGCGGCGGGCGGGGCCTCCCTATCGGGAACACCGGCGGAGGGGATTCCCTACGGCGCATCGGCAGTGGCCGGCACGGCCCCCGGCTCAGCCCTGCCCGTGGTGTGGCTGGCGGCTGCGGCGCTGATGGCGGCGTATTTTACGGTATCCTACGGGCGGGCCCGGCGGCGGTTCCGCGCCTCCATCCCGGACGATTCCCCCGCCGTCCGCCGGTGGCTGGCAGGCCAAAGGCTGCGCAGGCCGCTGGAGGTGCGGCAGTCGGACCTGGTGTCCTCGCCGCTGACCTACGGCGTTCTGCGCCCGGTCATCCTGCTCCCGGAATCCATGGAACGGGAGGACGAGGCCGCCCTGACCTATATTCTCACCCACGAGCTGGTACACGTTCAGCGCTTTGACGCCGTGACAAAGCTGGTGTTTGCCGCCGCGCTGTGCGTCCACTGGTTTAATCCCTTGGTCTGGGTGCTGTATGTCCTGGCTAACCGGGATTTGGAGCTGTCCTGTGACCAGCGGGTGATGGACCTTTTGGGCGGCAGGAAAAAAGCCGCCTATGCGCTGACCCTCATTAACATGGAGGAGACCCGGAGCGGGTATTTCTCCCCCTACAGCCATTTCAGCAAACTGGCAATTGAAGAAAGGATCGAAGCGATTATGAAGTATAAAAAAGCATCCGTTTTGGCGCTGGGTCTGGCCGCCGCCCTGGTGGTCGGGGCGACAACTGCCTTCGCGGCTTCCGTGAGCCCTGTTTCCAATGAACAGCGGGACCGCCAGTTGAATGCAGAACCCATTATCGACGAGGGCACCCTGATGTCCTACGTCAACCCTGACGATGGCAAAACCTATTACAGCTTTGACGGAGGGAAAACCTTTGAGCCTCTGACCGACGAGGAGTTTGAGCGGCGTTTCCCCACGCCCAACGTGGAGTGGTGGACCTATGAGGAATACGCCGCATGGCTGGAGCAGGAGAAGGCAAACCTCCAGTCCATGCTTGGGGAAACGGGCTCCACTGGCGGTCGGGGCGAGTTCGTCTGGACTCAGGAGATCATCGATGAGACCATCGCCATGTACGAGGGCATCCTCCAGGAGATCAAGGAGGGCATGATGTACTCAAAATCCGTTGACGGGGACGAGAACCTGATGATGAGCTATAACCCGGCTGATATGGAAAAAAACATGGAGACCAACACGGGCGATTTCTTTGTGCGGGGAGAGGACGGCACGATGGCGCCGATCGACCCCAGCCAGGTCCTAACCGCCTTCGTTGTCTCAGACGGCTCCACCCCGCTGCCGGAGGGCTGCGTCATCATGGACAAGACTGGCGTGCCGCAGGACGACTGGGACGTGGTGAGCGCCCCCGAGCGCACCGAGGAGGAGTGGCGGCAGATTATTGCCGACATCGAAAGCGGCAAGATCCCGCCCTTTGAGATCCCCGACGATCCCAATGTGACAGTTCGGTTTGTGGATTACGCTGACGGGAACTGCACGGAAAAAATCTAATCGGCAGCAAAGCCGGGGGCCTGGAACACGCTGTTCCAGGCCCCCGGTCCTATGCTCTGTGTCCCTTGAAGGAATGACCAAGAAGTTGTTCCCTTTATCGGCGATTTTGACTTCGGTGGATTAACATGGACGCCGCCCGCAGCGCCCCGAAAACGGACATGGTGACAAAACCTGAATCAGGAAATTTTGCAGCATCGGACTTTCTTAAACCGAATTTAAAGATTTTACCCCTTGCGGCTTAATCGGCTTGCTGGTAACATGGAAAGCGTGGAGCCGCGCGAACGGGCGGAGCGTGACAACAGGGGAGTGGGAAGGAGTAGAGTGGCCATGTACACGGTGCTTATCTGCGATGACGACAAAGATATTGTTTCGGCGCTGGAGATCTATCTGACCAGCGAGGGATACCGCACGGTATCCGCCTACAACGGGGAAGAGGCCATCCGGGCGGTGAACGAGGGCAATATCGATCTTATTTTAATGGATATCATGATGCCCCAGCTGGACGGCATCCGGGCCACCGCCCGGCTGCGGGAGTCCGGCGGCAACATCCCCATCATCCTGCTCACCGCCAAGAGCGAGGACAGCGATAAGGTGCTGGGGCTGAACATCGGCGCGGACGACTATATCACCAAGCCCTTCAACCCCATTGAGGTGCTGGCCCGGGTGAAGAGCCAGCTGCGGCGGTACACCACCCTGGGGGGCAAGGTTGCGGCGCAGGAGGGGGACGGTACCCTGCGCAACGGCTCTATCGTCATGGACGATGAGGCAAAGGCGGTGACGGTGGACGGCGAGGCGGTGAGCCTCACCCCCATTGAGTATAACATTCTGCGCCTGCTGATGAAAAACCTGGGCCGGGTGTATTCCACCGCCCAGATTTACGAGCAGGTGTGGAACGACCCCGCCCTGGGCAGCGAGAACACCGTGGCCGTGCACATCCGGCACCTGCGGGAGAAGATCGAAATCGACCCCGCCAACCCGCGCTATCTGAAGGTGGTATGGGGACTGGGGTACAAAATGGAGAAGATGACATGAAGTGGCGGGAAAATATAGGCATGAAGGCCCTGGCCTTCATAGCGGCGGTGGCGGCATTCACCGCCACCGCAATCATGGGTTGGTATCAGCTGGCCAATTTTGACGCGCTGTGGGGCGACGCCTACCTCTATGACGAGAGCCATGGCTATACCCGGAACTATCTGGTGCGGCAGGACTACTGGATGGTGCGCAGTCTGGTGGAGTTGAAGGAGCGGGCGGCGGCGGGGGAGGAGCTGTCCCTGCTGGAGAAGCGGAGCCTGGAGCGGCTGGAGGCCGAGTATGACGCCGGGGCTACCAACCTGCGCTGGCAGCTTTTGGACAAGGACGGCAGGATTATTTACGGCAACACCCAGGAGGATAGCGCCAAGGTCCAGGTAGATTACGGGGTGGAATACCGCCGGGGCGGGAATCAGACTATGGGCGTCAGCGCCGAGTGGGGGTATTTTGACCCGGAATACCCATCCAGCGCCGTCAACGCCGGGGATTATACCAGCGTAAGCTACAATATCAACTGGCGGGAACTGCTGCCCCTCTGGGTGGAGGCAGTGGGTGCCTCTGAGGGTGAGGCGGCGGACGCGCCGCAGACCGCCGAGGCGGTGGACGGCGATGGGGGAAACGTCATCGTTGGGGTAAACCAGGTGCTGGCGGACGATAACGGCGATACCAAGATCCTCCGGGTGACAGGCGCGAACGGCGATCCATATATTTTCTATCCCACCATCCAAGCCTGCCTGGAGGCCAACCAGTTTGGCTACATCTTCAACGCGGACAGCCTGGAGTGGGAGTTGACTCCGGAGGCCATTGCCGAGTCGGAGGCGAGGAACGTAAGCCTGGTGCTGTGGGTGGACAACAACCTGCGGGTGGACGACCAGTACCGCAGGGCATCGCTCAAAATGGAGGAGTGGCAGGCCGGCCGGGAGGGCTATCTGGCGGCCACCATAGTGCTGGGTGTGGCGGCCCTTCTGCTGACGGTGTATCTGTGCTGCGGCGCGGGCCATAAGCGGGGGGTGGAGGGGGTCTATCTCAACTGGTTCCACCGGGTCCCCGGGGATGTGCTGCTGTGTCTCCTGTTCCTGGGGGCCGTGGGCGTGGTGGGGATCGGCGTTATGGTCGTGGCCGACGCCTATGGGGACGCACCCATGTTTGTGCAGCTGGTTGGCATCGGGCAGTCGGTGGCCGTGGCGGCGGCCCTGGGCCTGGGGGCGGTTGTGACGGTGTGCGCCCGGTGCAAGGCCCACACCCTGCTGCGCAACACCTGGACTTGGAAGCTGTGCGCCTGGTGCTGGAAGCTGTTTGTGCTGTTCTGTGGCTGGCTGTGGGAGCTGGCCGGGGCGATGGGGCGTGCCGTCCAGGCCGTCCCCCTGATTTGGAAGGCGGTGATGGGCTGTATGGCGTATGTGCTCTTTACTTTGGCCACGGTAGATAATGGCCGCCTTGGTATGCTGTGGTTGGTGGTGAGCTTTTTGTGCGGGCTCTACCTGTGCGCCTGGGCCTACCAGTGGAAGCGCATCCGCCGCGGCACCCAGGAGATCATCGGGGGCAACCCCAACTACCACATCGACACCCATCGGATGCTCCCCGACCTGAAGGGCCATGCCGACGAGCTGAACAATCTGGGCCACGCCATTTCCACGGCGGTGGATGAGCGGATGAAGAGTGAGCATTTCAAGGCAGAGCTCATTACCAACGTGTCCCACGATCTGAAAACGCCGCTGACCTCCATCATCAATTATGTGGACCTGCTGAAAAAGGTGGAGATCATTGATCCCAAGGCCCAGGAGTATATCGAGGTGCTGGACCGCAAGAGCCAGCGGCTGAAAAAGCTGACGGAGGATCTGGTGGAGGCGTCCAAGGCGTCCACCGGCAACCTGACAGTGAACTGGGAGCGGCTGGACTGGGCCCAGCTCACCGACCAGGCCCTGGCAGAGACCGGCGAGCGGCTGGACGCCCAGAGGCTGACGGTGGTGCGCTCACTGCCCGACGCGCCGCTGTGGGTGGAGGCGGACGGCCGGCACTTGTGGCGGGTGCTGGACAATCTGCTGACCAACTGCGCCAAATACGCCCTGCCGGGCACCCGGGTGTATGTGGATCTGCGCAGCAGCGGGGGATGGGCGGTGCTGTCGGTGAAGAACATCTCCCGGGACGCGCTGGATATGCCCGCCGAGCGGCTGATGGAGCGGTTTGTGAGGGGGGACGAGTCCCGCAACCAGGCGGGCAGCGGCCTGGGGCTGTCCATCGCCCAGTCGCTCACCGAGCTCCAGCACGGCAGGTTTGAGATCAGCATCGATGGGGATTTGTTCAAGGCCATCGTCACCCTTCCTCTGGCGGGGGAGCGGGCGGAGGACCCGATTCAACTGATTTTATCGTAAAGGGAACCCCCGGCGAAAAGCCGGGGGTTCCCTTTTTGCCCAGGGTATGATATACTCGTTCAGAAGTAAACCATAGAAAAGGAGTGCTGAGCGTGGATTACGCGGCGGAATCATTAAAACTGCACTACCAATGGCGGGGCAAGCTGGACACTGTGCCCAAAATGGAGGTCAAGGACCGGCAGTCCCTCTCCCTGGCCTACACGCCCGGGGTGGCCCGGCCCTGCCTGGAGATTCAGAAGGATATCAATAAAAGCTACGAGCTCACGGGCCGGTGGAACACAGTGGCGGTGGTCACCGACGGCACGGCGGTGCTGGGCCTGGGGGATATCGGCCCGGAGGCGGGGATGCCGGTGATGGAGGGCAAGTGCGTGCTCTTCAAGGCATTCGGCGGGGTGAACGCCTTGCCGCTGTGTGTGCGATCCAAGGATGTGGATGAGATTGTGAACACCGTGGCTTTGCTGGCGGGGTCCTTTGGCGGTGTGAATCTGGAGGATATCTCCGCCCCCCGGTGCTTTGAGATCGAGCGCAGGCTGAAGGAGCGGTGCGATATCCCCATCTTCCACGACGACCAGCACGGCACCGCCATCATTGTGGCGGCGGCGCTGGACAACGCACTGAAGCTGGTGGGCAAGCGGCTGGAGGATGTGAAGGTGGTAATGTCGGGGGCTGGGGCCGCCGGAACGGCCATTTTAAAGCTGCTGTGGTCCATGGGGCTGCGCCGCGCGGCGGTGTGTGACAGCAAGGGGATTGTCTACCCCGGCCGGCCCGGCCTGGAGAAGGACCCGGTTCGCATGGAGCTGGCGGAGCTGACCCGTCCCGAGGTTACCCAGGGCGGGCTGGCGGAGGCGATGAAGGGGGCGGACGTGTTCATCGGCGTATCCGCGCCGGGAATCGTTACGCAGGACATGGTGCGTTCCATGGCGAAGGAAGCGGTGCTCTTCCCCATGGCAAACCCCACGCCGGAAATTATGCCCGACCTGGCCCGGGAGGCCGGGGCGGCGGTGGTGGGCACCGGCCGCAGCGATTTCCCCAACCAGATCAATAACGTGCTGGCGTTCCCGGGCGTATTCCGGGGTGCCCTGGACGTGCGGGCGTCCGAGATCAATGAGGAGATGAAGCACGCCGCCGTCCGCGCCCTGGCGGGACTGGTTGGCCTGGATGAATTGTCCCCGGACTACATCATCCCCGCCGCTTTTGACGAGCGGGTGTGCCCGGCGGTGGCAAAAGCGGTGGCTGAGGCGGCGCAGAAGAGCGGTGTGGCGCGGGCAGCGACGTAAGGGCGGCTGGCACACCCGCGGGGCCCCGCAGGGCGGGGCGCATACAAGCATTTTGCTGCGCAAAATGCCGCCGCAGGGTGAACTTGGTTCACCCGAGGATGATAAAATCTGGGGTCCCCGCAAGGCGCAGCCTTGTGGGGATGTGCCCGGCGGTGGCAAAAGCGGTGGCTGAGGCGGCGCAGAAGAGCGGTGTGGCGCGGGCAGCGACGTAAGGGCGGCAGAGTACATCAGCACGAAATATGATTTAAAACTTGAATGGCAGGAGGGATTCCGATGGCGTCTATGTGTGGAGCGGATTGCGGCAGCTGTGGTATGAGGGAGCGGTGCAGGGGGTGTGCCGAGACGGAGGGACACCCGTTCGGAGACGAGTGCGTGGTGTACAAATGCTATAAGGACGGCGGGGAGAAGTCATTTTTTGAGTATAAAAGCCAGCTGATTCAGGAGTTCAACGATTTGAATATTCCGAATCTGCCGCCAATTACCGAGCTGTTCCCGCTGAACGGAAGCTATATCAATTTAGAGTATACACTTCCCAGCGGGCAGCGGGTCAAGCTGCTGCGGGACAGCGACATCTACCTGGGCTGCCAGGTGGAGCGTCCGGGCAGCGAGCGGTGCTACGGCCTGTCCGCCGTCGACGGCTATTTGATGGTGTGTGAATATGGCTGCGGCGGGGAGGATCCGCAGATTGTCCTGTACAAGAGGAGACAGCCCCGGATTGATTGATCCTCGGGCACGGGATAAAGATGGGAATAAGGGGAGCGCCGGCTCAGCCGGCGCTCCCCTTGTCCTGTTCCATCAGCTCCACCACCGTCCGGGTGTACAGCCGTGCGGCGGTAATGGCCTCCTGGAGGGTATTGCCATGGGTGCCCACCTCCACCAGAATGGTGCCGGTGGACAGGTGCTGGTTAAACCGGGTGGGCCGCAGCACCAGGGGCCGGGCCAGGGTGGCCCATTTGTCTGAAAGCGCCGACTGTATGGATAGCGCCAGGGCCAGATTTACTTTCCAGTTGGGGTGGACCTGGCCGCTGGCGTCGCTGCCCAGCACCATCATTACCTGGGCGCAGTCGTCCACCGTCCCCGCCACCACCTTGTAAATGGTGCCGTCGTTGGCCACCAGGGCGTCCCGGTGAACGTCCAGCACCAGCACAATGGAGGGATACTTTTTCAAATTCTCCGCCACACCCTGCACTGAACGGTTGTAGGCGTCGTTATAGCTGGGATAGTCGTACAGGGTGGTGTCGTGGACCACGCCGATGCCCGCCGCCTCAAACACCGCTTTCATCTCCTCGCCCACCCGGACCATGTTTTTGTCCGTGTCCAGCGTGCGGTGGTCGCCGCTGGGCTCGTATACGTCGGTGCCCTCCATGGAGTAGGACTCGGTGGCGTGGGAGTGGTAGATCAGCACCTTGGGGCCCTCCCCGGAGGCGGACAGCTGGGGGGCGTTTTCCAGCAAAGCGGGTATGTCCACAGGGTAGTCCGTGTGGTTGTAGACGGACACATTTCCCGATGTGACGTACTTGGCGGACGACCCGGCCACCATGGTGCGCGGGATAATGCCCTCGGGAGTCTCCACAGAGGGGGGAGATGCGCTGGGCTCCTCGTCCTCCCCGGCGGGGTCCAGCTCCAGCAGGTCGCGGCTCTCCTCCGGCGGCGGGCTGGAGGGCTCGGGCTGGGCGGAGGGCAGGGGGCTCCCCAGCAGGGAGGATTGGGCCAGCACCAGCCGGTCCCAGTGAGAAAGGCCGTCCGGGTTTTCCTCCAGCCCCAGCTCCGATGAGAGCAGGGCCAGCGACACCTGGGCGCTGCCCGCCAGCTCCCGGAGATTGTCCAGGGCGGCGGCGGGGTCGCCCACCAGCCACGCCAGCCACAGCGCCAGCGTTCCCACCAGCACAGATGCTCCCGTCCGCAGTCCCCGGGCCCAAGGCCGGGTTGTCCTCTTCTTTCGCATATGCTTCACCTCCCTGCATCCTATGCGGCGGAGGCGGGAAATAGACGCTTGACAAGGATGGTATACCAAGTTATACTAAGTTAGAAAAATATGACTAATAGGAGGAGTTGCCGTGAAACTGAAATTACCCAGGGATCAGTTTCTATCCACCGTGCGGGTGGGGGACAAGGGCCAGATCGTCATCCCCAAGGAGGTGCGGGAGCTGTTCGAGATCGAGCCGGGGGACAGCCTGCTGCTGATGGCGGACAAGAAGAAGGGCATCGCCATCGTGGGCTTTGACGGCATGATGGATTTTATGGATGAGTCGCTCCGCCAGGGCAGGGCGGCGCAGAAGGAGGAAGGGACATGAACGCCATCGAAATTTTGGGCCTCACCAAGGAGTACGGGGGCCGCAGGGCGGTGGACCGGCTGGAGCTCGCCGTCCCGGCGGGGGAGCTGTTCGCCCTGCTGGGGGTGAATGGGGCGGGCAAGTCCACCACCATCAAAATGCTGTCCTGCCTCACCGCCCCTACGGAGGGGGATGGGCGGCTCATGGGGCACAGCGTGCGCACGGACAGCCACAGAGCCAAGGAGATTCTCGCGGTGTCCCCCCAGGAGACCGCCATCGCTTCCAATCTCACCGTCCGGGAAAACCTGGAGCTGATGGTGGGCATCTATGGCCGGCCAAAGGAGCGGATCACCCAGGTCATGGAGCAGCTGGACCTGGGCCAGTGGGCAAAACAGCGGGCCAAAACCCTGTCCGGCGGCTGGCAGCGGCGGCTGTCCATCGC
Source organism: uncultured Oscillospiraceae bacterium (assembly GCA_910587255.1). Classification (GTDB taxonomy): domain Bacteria; phylum Bacillota; class Clostridia; order Oscillospirales; family Oscillospiraceae; genus Enterenecus. The sequence continues at coordinate 1,932 of CAJUKT010000057.1, read as the reverse complement.
CATGGCCCTGGTGTCCCAGCCGGAGGTGCTGTTCCTGGACGAGCCCACCCTGGGGCTGGATGTGCTGGCCCGGCGGGAGCTGTGGTCGGTGATCCGGGGGCTGAAGGGGCACACCGCCATCATTTTAACCACCCACTACCTGGAGGAGGCGGAGTCGCTGGCGGACCGCATTGGGATCATGAACGCCGGGCGGCTGCGGGCCGTGGGCACGGCGGAGGAGCTGAAGGCCTTGGCGGGCCGGGACAGCTTTGAGGACGCCTTTGTGGCTCTGGCGGGAGGGGAGGCCGCGTCATGAGAGTGAGGGCGTTTGCGAAGCGAAATATGAAGGAGCTGTTTCGGGACCCGCTGACCCTGTTTTTCGGGCTGGGTTTTCCCCTGGCGCTCCTGCTGATGATGACCCTCATCCAGCGCAATATCCCAGTACATGTTTTTGAGCTGGACACCCTGGCCCCGGGCATGGCCCTGTTCGGGCTGACCTTTATGGCGCTGTTTTCCGGCCTGCTGCTGGCCAAGGACCGTTCATCGGCCTTCCTAGCCCGCCTCACCGCCTCCCCTATGACGGCGTCCGACTTTCTGCTGGGCTACCTGCTGCCCCTGCTGCCCATGGCGGTGGGGCAGAGTGTGATCTGCCTGGGGGCGGCGGTGGCCCTGGGGCTGCCCCTGAGCTGGAACCTGCCGGCGGCGGTGGCCGCCCTGATCCCCTCCGCCCTGCTGTTCATCGCATTGGGCCTGCTGTGCGGCACGCTGTTCAACGACAAGCAGGTGGGCGGCATGTGCGGGGCGCTGCTCACCAACGTGACGGCCTTTCTGGCGGGGATCTGGTTTGACCTGTCCCTGATGGGCGGAGAGTTCAAGAGCTTTGCCTACCTGCTCCCCTTTGCCCACGGGGCGGACGCCGCCAAGGCCGCCCTTGCCGGGGAGTGGGCGGCTCTGCCGGGCCATCTGCTTTGGGTGTCCGCCTGGGCGGCGGCGCTGATGGCGCTGGCGGTGTGGCTGTTCCGCAGAAAATTGACAGAGCAGTAATTTACAAAACCAGGAAGGTATTCGGGGTTGAAATTTTTTCCCTTTTGTGGTAGGATGGAAGCCACTAGAGGAGGGCCAACGGGTTGAAGGCCGTCCCAAAGGAAAGGTGAGGATTCATATGGGCTTTTTTGGTATGCAGAAAGCGGAGGAGCGGATCGAATCGCCTGCCGCCGCCGAGGAGCACTTTGAGGAGAAACCCGCGCTGCCTCGGGCCAGCAGCACTGTCATCGCTCAGGGCGTGACCCTCAAGGGAACGCTTCGGGGCGAGGGCGTGGTTCAGGTGGAGGGCGTTGTGGAGGGCGAGTTCGACCTGACCGGTGCGGTGATCGTGGCGGAGACCGGACTGATCCGCGGGCCTATCAAAGCGGACGTGGTTCGGGTGGCTGGCCGGGTAGAGGGCAGTGTCCAGGCCCGGGAGCACTTGCGCTTAGAGCCCACCGGCAGTCTGGACGGCGATGTGACCACCGCTTCGCTGGTGGTGGAGGACGGCGGCACTTTGAACGGCCGGTGCACCACCACCAAGGCTCCCGCGCCCGAATTGGAGTTCCAGGGGGCCAGGAGCTCCACCGCGCTGGAATTTGGACCTGAGTTTGACCTGGAAGAGGAAAGATAAGAGCTCCCGCCGGATGTTGGAGCGGTGAGGTAAGAGAGCATTTATATCAAAAGCCGGCGCAGCGTTAAGCTGCGCCGGCTTTCGCGTTGCTTGGGGTTGGGGCAGCTGGGGATTGCCTCCACAATCTGCGACACGGAGTTAAGCATTAGTGCAGCTGTAACCAATCACGCAATATGTATTTTTGTCCGCAATATATAATCGGCAAAATCTATTGATAACTCTATATTTTTGAGGTGTTTTGATTGCGGACGCAAAATGTAACTTTTGCTATAGAAACCGAATATTGCGGACACAAG
>CAJUKT010000056.1 GCA_910587255.1 uncultured Oscillospiraceae bacterium | reverse complement strand
TTTGCCTTTTCCGACGGGAAGAGCTGCGGCCTCATGCGCGCACTCGCTGTCCGCCTGAGGCGGCCAACTCGCACACTGTTCGGCCGAGAAGTGTTTTCCCCGACGCACAGGTCGCCGGGGAAAACGGATTTCATTTTCTTCGCGCCTGCGGGCGCGAACTCTGCGAGGCTTTTTCGACAAGCTCAGGGGCCTGTCCGAGTGGACAGGCCCCTGTTTCTTTTTCCGCTTTCTGCTGCCGCGCTGCGATGCGGCCGCCCCTCCTTGGGCTTTTGTCCTCGCTCCAGTCCATCCGCGCTACTCACGACGGCTCAGCGCTTTTGTCACGCTTCGCCTGTTCCCCACGCGCGGCTTCCTTCCGCCTCGGACAAAACCCATCCGGGCCTGCGCCCTCCTTGCGCTTTTGTCCTCGCTCCAGTCCATCCACGCGGCTCACGACGGCTCAGCGCTCACCTCTGGTACTCAAACTCCAGATTATACAGGCACACCACGTCCCCGTCCTCGACACCCAGCTCCTCCAGCTGCTGGTACACCCCTGCGTCCCGCAGCTTGCGCTCAAACCAGTTCCGGCTCTCGTAGTCGGAGAAGTTCACATTGGCCATCAGCTGGCGCAGCCAGGGCCCGTCCACCAGCCAGACGCCGTCCTCGTCCTGCTGGATATCCAAGGATTCCGAGGTGTCCACCTCGGGGGGGCGCTCCACGTAGGTGGGCTCATACACGATCACCGGGGGCAGGCCGGACAGCTCCCGGGCGGCGGCGTACATCAGCTCCTTGGCGCCCCGGTGGGTGGCGGCGGACAGCTCAAACAGGGGGCACCCCTTGGCCTCCACATGCCGGCGCAGCTTTTCCAGCAGCCCGGGGTCCTCCATAATGTCCACCTTGTTGGCGGCCACCAGCATCCGCCGCCCGGCCAGCTCGGGGGACCAGCGCTGGAGCTCCTCGCAGATGGCGTCGAAGTCGGCCACCGGGTCCCGGCCCTCGCTGCCGGACACGTCCACCACATGGATGAGCAGGCGGCAGCGGTCCACATGGCGCAGAAAGTCGTGGCCCAGCCCCGCGCCGTCCGCCGCCCCCTCGATGATGCCGGGGATATCGGCCAGCACAAAGGACTCCCCCCCGTCCACCGCCACCACGCCCAGGTTGGGTGAGAGGGTGGTGAAATGGTAGTTGGCGATCTTGGGCTGGGCCCGGGTAACCACGCTGAGCAGGGTGGACTTTCCCACGTTGGGGAAGCCCACCAGCCCCACGTCCGCCAGCAGCTTCAGCTCTAAAAGCACCTCCCGGTACTGCCCCGGCAGGCCCGCCTTGGCAAACCGGGGGCACTGGCGGGTGGGGGTGGCGAAGTGCTGGTTCCCCCAGCCGCCGTTGCCCCCCCTGGCCAGCACGAAGTCCTCCTGGCCGGACATGTCGCAGATGATCTCGCGGGTCTCCAGGTCGCGCACCACGGTGCCTTTGGGCACCCGGATCACCAGGTCGTCCCCGTCCTTGCCGGAGCACCGCTTGCCCTGGCCGTCCCTGCCGTTTTCGGCGGCGTATTTGCGCTTGTAGCGGAAATCCATCAGGGTGGACATGTGGGGGTCCACCCGCAAAATGATGTCCCCGCCGCGCCCGCCGTCCCCGCCGTCGGGGCCGCCGGCGGCCACGTACTTCTCCCGGTGGAAGGCCACCGCGCCGCCGCCGCCCGCTCCCGCCCGGACGGTGATGCGGGCGGTGTCGATAAATTGATTGGCCATAGAGACCTCCTTTATAAATCCAGTTGATAGATCCGCTGCCTGGGCATCCCCTCGTACCAGGCAAAGTACTCCCTGGGCGCCTCGCAGATCTCCAATAACCTCCCGCCCAGCCGTTCAATGGTGCGGCAGGACGGGGCGTTGTCCTCCCCGCAGGTGAGATAGAGCCGCTTTATCCCGTGGAACCGGGCCACGTCCAGCACCAGTTCGCAGGCCCGGCGGGCATAGCCGTGCCCCTGGAATTCCGGGTCCACCTCATAGCCGATGTGGCCGTTATAGTATGCGTGGAAATTGTCCCCGATGCGGATGCTGATTTTTCCAACGGGGGTGCCGTCCGCCAGGATATCGTAATAGTAGAAGGGGAGCAGTACCCCATCGCCCTCCGCCTTTTCCCGGATACGAAGGGTGAGCCCTCCGCCGCCCAGGCAGTCAAAGCGGCTGTTGAACTGAAAACTCATCCGGCTCACCCCCTGACCCGGACGGCGATCCGGGCGGCGTCGATGAATTGATCCGCCATAACGGCCCCCTGCTCACGTGAAAACTTACTTACAAAGCCCCTCAAAGAAGCGCCGGGCGTTTTCCAGGTCGGCCTGGCTGGGGCGGCCCTTTGCGATGCCGCCGATGAGCCTGAAGGGCCCGAAGGTGTCAAATCCCCTGCACCCGAACTCCCCGGCGATCACGGCGGACTTCTCCCTGGCCACCGCCGCAATGGACTTGGTGTTGGCCCGCCCGCCGTAGGTGCACAGGAAGAACACCCGCTTGCCCTGGGGTAGATTGTTCCGGGCGAACTCCAGCACATTACGGTGGAACCTCCAGCCGTAGATGCCAGAGGCAAAGCCGATAAGGTCATATTGCCCCAGATCGGCCTGTTTTTGCGCCCCGGCATCAATGAGGGTCACGTCATGGCCCTGGGCGATGGCATCCACCAGCTTTTTGGTGTTGCCGTGGTGGATGGACTGGTACACGATGGCTGTTTTCATAACTGATTACCTCTTACCTCAAATGGGTCCATGCTCAATCTCCTGTCCTTTCTATTCCGCCGTTATCCTTGCCCGGACTCACCACCAGCTCCAGCTTTCCTGGAGTGAGGGTGTAGACCAGGCCCACAATGCCCATAATCAGTGCTACCAAGTCCGCCACCATCCGCAATATTCCATCGCTTAGGACAGGGTCAACCATCGCGATCAATACCAGCAGCATCCCGAACAGAATGAACGCAATCCCCTGAAACAGTCTTTTCATGTTCCTTTTCGCTCCTTTGCGGTTTATGAAAAAAGGCCGCAAACGGGAACCCGTCTGCGGCCTTTTGCGTCAAAACTTACTGGGCAATCTCCACAATAACACGCGACGGCAATGTCCCATTGCCGTATTCCGCGAAGCGGAATACGCGCGGCACCGCCGCGCACAGCGCGTGTTGCCGCAACGCTCGTGCTTTTACAGCATAGCCGTAAAAGCCTGCGGCAGAGCCGCAGGGCAATAAATCCAGAGGATTTATTGCTCGAGCGTTACGATGGAGACCTGCTTGCGGTCCTTGCCCAGCCGCTCGAACTTCACCTTGCCGTCCTTCAGGGCGAACAGGGTGTCGTCGCTGCCCTTGCCCACGTTGACGCCGGGGTGGATATGGGTGCCGCGCTGGCGCACCAGGATGTTACCCGCCAGCACAAACTGGCCGTCGCCGCGCTTCACGCCCAGGCGCTTGGCCTGGGAATCGCGGCCGTTCTTGGTGGAGCCGCCGCCCTTTTTGTGGGCGAAGAACTGGATATTGAGCTTCAGCATAGTCGTTTCCGTCCTTTCTGTCAAAGGTTAAGGAGCTTACTCCTTTTCATCCTCATCATCTAACAAGACAGTGAGATAATCCGGGTATTGCTCCCCCATGGCCTGGAGGTAGACCAGCAGGCCCGCCAAAAGGGTCTGGCAGGCATACTCGTTGGCCTCGTCCAGCTTGGCGGGGAGCTTGAGGGAGATGCGGGCGTTTTTTTCGCTGGCCTTCACCGGGGCCCCCAGGCCCAGCACCTCGTTAATGGCGCACTCGGTCAGGCCAACCGCCGCGGAGATGGCCGCGCACACAATGTCGCTGCCCGCCTCGGCGTACCCGCTGTGGCCCTCCACCACGAAGCCGTCGATGCGGCCGTCCGCGCTGTGGAAGGTTATGCTGGTCATCGCCGTTTCCCTCAGGCGTTGACCTTGGTGATCTCCACCTTGGTATAGGGCTGGCGGTGGCCCTGGCGGCGGCGGTAATTCTTTTTGGGCTTGTACTTGAACACCAGCACCTTCTTACCCTTGCCGTTCTTCACCACGTTGGCGGTGACGGAGGCGCCGTCCACGGCGGGGGCGCCAAACCTGGCGGTGTCGCCGTCCAAAACGGCCAGCACCTTGTCGAAGGTGACGGTCTCGCCGGCTTCCACATTCAGCTTCTCGATGTAGAGGGTGTCGCCCTCGGCCACCTTATACTGCTTGCCGCCGGTCTCAATGATCGCGTGCATATCTGCACTCCTTTCCTTTATTACGGGCTCGCTGTCGGGGGCGGGGGATGATCCCCACTTGTTGTCACGCTGCGAAGCGGCCAGGACGTTTGGTCGCTTTCCGCTTCTCCGCGCTTCTACCCGGTCCATGCGGCCATGATAGTATATCAGCCTGATTTTCCAAAGTCAAGGGGGTTGCCTTGATTTTTTGCCCTTTTGGGCCGAAAATCAGCTTTTTGGCTGCGCCCCGTCCCCGGCCGGTCCGGCGCGGCTTGCCAGCTCCCCCTGGAACCGCGCCGCCCGCTCCTTGGCGGCGGCGATCTTCTCCCAGCCCTCCAGATACTCCTTTGCGTATTTGGGGTTGCTCAGGCGAATGATTTTCCGGTTTTCCGGGTCCACCAGCTTGGTGATCCCCCCGGCCCCCAGGGAGAGCACACTTTGCAGCTCCTCCATCATCACGATGTTATAGGCGCACACCGCCCCCGGCCTTGTCCAGCCCACATTTTCAAAGGAGCCGGACATGTACTTCTGCCGGTAGAGGTAGTACGGGACGTACCCCGCCCGCCGCAGCCGGTGCGACGCCAGCTCCAGCATGGCCTCCACCGTCCCGGCCGTGCACAGCTCCCCGCCCTCCTCGGTGAGCCGGGAGCCCTTTTTCAGCGCCAGGGTGTGCACTGTGATGTTGGCCGGTTCCATGGCCAGCACCCGCTCCAGCGTGCGTCCAAAGCCCTCCCGGCTGTCGGCGGGCAGCCCGGCGATGAGATCCATGTTGACAAGCCCGCCGAAATGCTCCTCCGCCAGCGCCATAGCTTCCACAATCTCCCCGGCGGTGTGGGAGCGCCCCATGGCCCGCAGCACCTGGTCCTCCATGCTCTGGGGGTTGATGGAGATGCGGTGAATTCCGTGTTTTTTCAGGGTTTCCAGCTTGTCCGCGGTGATGGTGTCCGGCCTGCCCGCCTCCACGGTGAACTCGGCGCACCGCTCCATGGGAAGAAAGTTTTCCACAGCGGACAGGATTTTGTGCAGCTGCTCCGCCGACAGGGTAGTGGGGGTGCCGCCCCCCATATACGCGCAGGAGATGTGCACCCCCCGCTCCCGCAGCAGCCGCCCGGCCAGCTCGATCTCCCGGCACAGCGCCTCCACATAGGGCTCCACCAGGGACAGCGAGCGCTTCACGTCGGCGGAGATGAACGAGCAGTAGGCGCACCGGGTAGGGCAGAAGGGGATGCCCAGATAGAGGGCCATCCCGCCATCCCCCAGCTGCCGGTCCACATCCAGCGCCGCCCGGGCGCACTCCACCGCCAGCGCCGCCCGGGGGGCGGATACGTGGTACTCCTTCTCCAGCTCCCGCTGGGCCTGCTTTGCCGTTTTGCCCGCCAGCACGGCGCGGGTGGGCAGCTTGACGGGCCGCACCCCTGTCAGCGAGCCCCAGGGCAGCTCGCGCCCCAGCAGGGCGCACCCCGCCTTATAAAACGCCTGCTTCAGCGCGTGGGAGACGGTGTGGTACACCTGCTCCTCCGGCTCGTCCAGCCTGTCCGAGGGGAAGCGCGCCACCCCATTGCGCCACTGCCCGTCCCGGAGAACCAGGGCACTCATGTTGGTGAGCTTCTTTCCCCGGTGGAGGGTAAAGACGGCGGCGTTGGGCTGTGCGAACAGGTCGGTGGGGATGGGGGCCTCGGGGTATTCGGGCCGCTCGCCGGGGAACAGGGTGAGCAGCATCTGCTCCGCGGGATAGCGGTAGTGCCGGGCGTCCCAGGCCACATTATCCGAGGTCAGCCAGATTTTCATATCAGCGCCCCATGGCCGCCCGGAGACAGTAGTTGCCGCTCCGCTCCCGCTCCAGGGTGGACTGCCCCTCGTGGCCGGGGAGCACCTGGTAGTCCCCCTCCAGCTCCCCCAGCCGCTTGAGGGAGCGCATCAGCTCCCCCTCGTCGCCGCCGGGCAGGTCGGTGCGGCCCATGGAGCCGGCAAACAGGGTGTCCCCGGTGAACAGCACGTTTTCCGCCCGCAGGGTCACCGAGCCGGGGGTGTGGCCGGGGGTGTCCAGCACCTCCAGCCTGATCCCGTCCACCTCCACCGTGTCCCCCTCCCGGTAGGGGGTGATGTCCCCAAAGGAGCGGACGGTAGGGAAGCGCTGGCCGAACAGGCTTGCGGCATCCCCCTCGCCCCAGTCGGCGGGGTGGCAGTAGACGGGCAGGTCCGGCCACTCCTCCCGGAGGCCGGGTATGCCCAGGATGTGGTCGAAGTGGCCGTGGGTGAGCAGGACGGCCTGCGCCTCCAGCCCCTTGTCCACCAGCCACCGGGCCACCTGCTCCCCCTGGTCGCCGGGGTCCACAATGCCGCACCGATACCCGCCCTCCCGGCGGAAAATGTAGCAGTTGGTGCCGATCTGCCCCAGCCGCAGTACGCTGATCTCCATCAGACCACTCCTATCCTTTTTGCCCTATCATACGATATTTTGGCCCGTTTGTAAATATAAAAGAGGCCCGGTGGCTTCTCACCGGGCCTCTTTCATGCCTTCTCGACACTTATCAACAAATGAGGGAGCTATTTTTCTTACAATAAAAAAGCAAAGAAATCCCACCATTACTCCCATAGTATTGCACAGAATATCATCTATATCAAAACTGCGGCCTATAAAGGGCTGTATAATTTCAATTGCAAGTATTGTTGTCACGCCAAACCTCACCACTTCAAAAAATCTATTCTTTTTCAATATAAAAGGAAGTAACAGCCCCATTGGAACGAACATTAAGACATTCCCGATAATCATTGCCTTTATCCACGTCCCCCCTGTCAATTCTCCCGCTAAATAGCAGTATACTGAGGGAATATAATTAAACGACAAACTTAACATTTTCTCCAGGGAAAGCTCTATATAAAAAACTCCATAAAAAATCCAGTACCACAAGGCCGACCAAAAATTTGGTGGAGTTAATGTTAGCGCTATTATGCCAGAAAAATAACACACAAACATAAACCTTGCAAATATAAAAAGGAAATTTTTCTTTGGGGTTTCCTTATATTTTGATACAAAATAATAACCACATATATAAATAATTCCCGCTGAAATCATTATCGGAACAATTTGCAAAATGTTTCCTGCAATCGTTTCAAAAAACAAGTTTTCTATCTCTAAAACAAAAACCTCTTTTGCAGTCACTTTTCTCTCCACCTTAAAAACGGCCCAGGGGACACTGCCTTGTACGGTCCCCTGAGCCGTCATATCTATGTTAATTGTATGTATCGTCAATTAATGCTGTCCCACTAATATCTAACCGGCTTCCCGCGTTAGTGCTGGAGACATTAAAAAAAGAGATATAATAGAATTTATCTACGTCTAATCCTGTGAACGAAACGCGTTCTGTCACTTCAGATGTATCAAATTCAATAGTTTCGGTTTTCTTTATACTTCCAATTGAACTGGCTGTTGCTTTTTCATAAAGCCGAACTTCAAGTTTACGATCCACAGTTGCCGTTGTCCCAGATCTTACCAAATCCGTTTTAACATAAATTTTTCCCGTGCTAGTGGTAAAATAATATTTTGTATACGTTCCTCTGGCAGCTGCCAAATCAACTATATTTGCCGTATAATTATTGCTACCACCCAAATTCTTATATTCCCTCGGCGGCTCTGCCAGTCTGAGTTCAACATCATTGTCATACATAGCCTCAATGATTACGCCCTGAGTCCGTGCCTCATTTTCACTTGCAAATGCCGGTGAACATAGTACACCAAGAGACAGCGTGAGTGCAAGTGTCAATACTAAAAATCGCTTCATAAACTGACCTCCTAAAAATTTTTCTAATAAGTAACAAATCCTACTACGCTAACCGTATACGAAGAATTATTCCTAACCGCCACCGCATAGCTCCCGCTCTGGCTTACCCTTATTGATTGATTGATACTGCCCCCTTCCACATTTAAAAAATAGAAGTAACCATCAGGAGCTATTACGCCAAAGTCGACATTTGCCGACGCTGGCGAGTAGGAACAATTTATTGTGATGACCTGCCTCGCCGCTAAAGAAATTTTATCATCTGAAATATGAACCGCCTGACCCGCAACCTGATCGCTGATGGAATACGTGATTCGGGGCTGCGGGCTCCCCTCAAAACGCGCGGCCTGCGACACGTCAATTATTTCGCGGCGCATGTCTTCCATCTGTATGGCGGATTCGCCGGACAGATTCTTTGCATCCGCCGTTGTTCCAAGCCATCCCATAGCCGCAATGCACACCATGAACAATACAAGTCCTCTCTTCATTTGTAAAAACTCCTTTCAGTCTACCGGCTCCAGCGGCAGAACGCCTTTATTAGAATTATCCTGGTTTATAATATCCTTCTCCAGTTCATCCATATCAATGGGGCCCGGCGGCTGTGCGGGCACATATTGTTCCCGGCTCAAACCAATAAAAACAATGAGCGCCACAATTACCGCAGCCAACACCGTCACGGCAATTTTTAAAATACCACGCTTATCATGCCTTTCAACCGCCTTCTTTTCTTCTGCCTCAACTACCAGCACAGCCGTTTCTGTCTGAAGCTGCGCGTTCTCATTCACCAGCGTGTCTATAGACACGTCAAGCAGTTTCCCTATCCTGACCATGTTTTCCGTAGATGGGTTTGAGATCCCCTGCTCCCATCTGGACACGGCCTGCCGTGATACGTTCAGCTCCTCCGCCAGTTCCAGCTGGGTCATGCCGCGCCGTTTCCGCAGAAGCGACAGCTTTTCTCCAAACCTCATAGTATCAGTCCCCCGTGCTTTTTTAAACCATATCCGCTTTACATCTGCGCAATTTCCGGTTTCCCTGCCCCCATAAACGGCCGCAGGCTGCCCAGCGCTCTTGCTTCCGCGCTGGGCAGCCTGCCTTCCAGGCTATGGAGAATTTCTTCACATAGCCGGCTATACCGCTGTTAAATGTATCTGAATTGTGCTTTTCTGTGTTATTTCTTCCCCGGGTCGTAGGCTACCACCGTGCGGCGGTTGGGCTCGGTGCCGGTGGAGAAGGTAGATACGCCGGGGTAGTCCTGGAGGGCGGTGTGGATCACGTGCCGCTCATAGGCGTTCATGGCCTCCAGGGTGATGTTCCGGCGGTACTTGACCACCTTGCCCGCCGTTTTGCGGGCCAGGCGGTTGAGGGATTCCTCCCGGCGGGCGCGGTAACCCTCGGCGTCCACGTGGATGCGCACCCGATGGCTGCGGCCCTTGTTCACCGCGTAGCCGGTGAGCTGCTGGATGGCGTCCAGGGTCTCCCCCCGGTGGCCGATGAGGGCGCCCATATTCTCCCCCTCCAGCACCACCTGGTAGGTGTCGCCGTCACGGGAAACCACGGGGGTGGCCTCCACCCCCATGTGCTGGAACAGCCCGGTCTGGAAGCTGACGATGGCGGCCGCCACGTCGCCGTCCGCCTCCCCGCCCCGCTGGACGGGGGCGGGCTGGGCGGCGGGAGCGGGCTTTTCCACACGGGGCGCGGGCTGGGGCCTGGGCTGAGGCTTGGGCGCGGGCTGGGAAGCCTTGGGGGCCTGGGGCTTTTCGGGCTTGGGCGCGGGGGCGGGCTTGACCTCCGCCGGGGGGGCGGGGATGGGGGCGGGCGGCTCGTCCGGCGCCTCGTAGGTGAGCTTCACCTTGGCGGGCACGGAACCGATGCCCAGAAAGCCGGTCTTGCCCCGGTCCAGGATCTCCACGGAAACGTCGTCACGGTCCAGACCCAGATGGGCCAGGCCCTTGGCAATGGCCTCGTCCTCGGTCTTGGCGGTGAATTCCATATATTTCAGCACGAAACTGCACTCCTTTTGTCAAGTGTTGAATGAATTCCTCTGTGCTGCGTCAATTTTCCCCGTCGTCCCCGGCATAGGGCTCCTCGTAGTCCCCGCCGGTTTCCGACGGCACGGCGGCCTGCCCGGCCTCGTTTGCCTGGGCGGCGGCCTCCGGGCCGGACTGGGGCGCAATGGCCTTTTCCTCCTCGACGGGCTCCTGGAGGTCCTCCGTTTCGGAGGCAGCCGGGCCGTTGGGATCATAGTAGGGGGTGACGGGATAGCGGTTGGGGTCGTAGGCCCTCCCCCGGGCGTAGGCCCGCAGGCCCTCCCGGCTGGCGCTGAGGTCCATCCCCGGCTCCTTGGCCTTCTTCTGGTGGGCCTTCTTGGGGTCCTTGCCTGCGGCGATGGCGGCGGCCTTCTTCTCCGCGGCGATGCGGCGGCGCTCCTTCTCGGCCTCCTTGGCCTTGGCGGCCTGGATTTCCATCTCCTTCTGGGCGGCCTCGTAGTCCTTGCGGAGGATGGCGCCGCAGATGACCTCCTGCACCATAATCAGCAGGGAGTTGGCAATCCAGTACACGCACATTCCGGCGGGCATGCCGAAGCCGATAAACAACGACATGCCGGGCCCCAGCAGGAGCAGGGACAGGTTCATCTTGGGGGGCGCCTGGTCCTTGCTCATCTGGTTGGTCTTCTGCATGATCAGGGTGGACACCAGGGACAAAGCGGCGGAGATGACGGGCAGCAGGAACAGCCCGATGGAGCCCCAGGACAGCCCGCCCTCCCAGAACTTCAGCTGGGGGATCAGGGACAGGTCGATGCCGAAGAAGTCGAAGTTGATGACGAACATGCCGGCGGCGGACACCCCGGCGGCGGCCGCGGCGTCCTTGGCGGCGGACAGGTTGCCCGCTTTCATCATGGAGCCCAGGGTCAGCTCGTTATGGCCCACGGGGGTGAAGTCCGCCCAGCCCAGGGCCTTACCCACGGCGGTGGTGGCCGCCTCGGTGAGGTTCATCATGTACTTCAGCGGGCGGCGGATGATGGCGTACAGCGGCCACAGGATGAGCATGGGGATCATGGACCAGCCGCAGCCCCCCATGGGGTTGACGTTGTTCTCGGCGTAGAACTTCTGGACCTCCTGGTTATACTTCTCCCTGTCGTTGCCGCAGCGCTTCTGGATCTCCTGAAGCTGGCTGTTCACCACGTTCATTTTAATCATGCTCTTCTTGCCCTTCAGATGGAGGGGGAAGAGGATGACCTTCACCACCACGGTGAACAGGATCAGCGCGATGCCGTAGCTGTTGAACACCTGGCAGAACAGCTTGAGCAGCAGGCTGAACGGGGTCATGAGGATTTGCCAAATATCCATGTTTGGCCTCCTAAATTCGTTTGATTTTCTTTGGCGGGACGGGGTCGTAAATGAAGGTTTTCTCGCGGTGGAAGGGGTGGCAGCGCAGGATGCGCCACAGGGCCAGCAGCCCGCCCTTCACCGCCCCGTGAAGCTCCACCGCCTCCAGGGCGTAGGCGGAGCAGGTGGGGATGAAGCGGCAGCAGGGGGGACGGCCGGGGGAGATATCCCTCCTGTACCAGCGGATGAGCCCCAGCAGCAGCCCCTTCACTTTGACCCTTCCTTTTCCTTTTTCAGCAGCTCCAGCCTGTCCGCCAGCTTTAAAAAGGACTTTTCAAGCTGGTGGTAATCACTGGATGCCGCCCGGGTCCGGGCCACCACCACCACGTCCCGGCCGCCCAGCACCTGACCCTCGTGGAGGCGGTAGATCTCCCGCAGGCGGCGGCGGACCCGGTTGCGCACCACGGCATGTCCCACCTTGGTGGACACGGTGAAGCCCAGCCGGTTGCCCTTTTGCCCATTGCCCCGGACGTAGAGCACCAGCCGCCCGTCGGCGGCGGACTTCCCCCGGTTGTAGGCCCGGCGGAACAGGTGGTTTTCCTTGAGGGATACGGTCTTCTTCATGTTACCTCCCGTTGCAAAGGGGATCTTCGGGCAAACGGACACAGGGGCGAGGGAAAATTCCCGCGCCCCGAGTCGTATCGTTATCCCGATGTGTGCGCCATCAGTAGCTCAGGCGGGCGCGGCCCTTGGCGCGGCGGCGGGCCAGAACCTTGCGGCCGTTGGCGGTGGCCATGCGCTTGCGGAAGCCGTGGACCTTGGAACGCTGGCGCTTCTTGGGCTGATAGGTACGAACCATGCGGGAACACCTCCTGTACAGTTTCACGCGCCCCCGTGAAGAGGAGCGCTCCACAACGCCCCGGCGGGGCGCGGTTGGCATTTGCTATGCGCAAATCACGCTTCTGCTGATTATACCTTGATTTTTTCCGCCTGTCAACAATAAATCGGCAATATTCTTTTTTCCTCCGGGGGGCACAACATATTGTATTCCCCCGCCGTCCGCCCGCTTTTCTCACATTATAAAAAAGAATTCCGCAAAAACCCTTGCCGGTCTCCCCCTTTTTTGGTATAATCTTTAAGTTGCGATATTTCTGTTTAGGAGGCTTCCGCCCATGAGATCGGCTGGCGACGTATGGGAAAAAGTAAAAAGCCTGATGGAGGCCGGCATGACCGCCGTATCCATCGAAACCTGGTTTGGCGACGTGGAGGCGGTCGCCCTGGAGGACACCCGGCTGGTGCTGTGCGTCCCCACCGACTTCAAGCGGAACATCATCCGCACCCGGTTCCAGGCCGTGGTGGAGCAGGCGCTGAAGGAGCTGTTCTCCTTTGACGTGGACGTGGCCCTTCTGCTGCCGGAGGAGCGGGACGCCTATGCCCGCCAGGCCGCGGAGCCCTTCCCTGCGGGGGGCGATGTGAACAAATACACCTTTGAGCGCTTTGTGGTGGGCTCCACCAACGAATTTGCCTATACCGCCGCCGTCAAGATCTCGGACGAGCCGGGGACAAAGTATAACCCCTTGTTTATCCACGGCCAGTCCGGCCTGGGAAAAACCCATCTCCTCCATGCCATCGCCGGCCGGACGCGGCAAAACCACCCCGGCTGCCGTATCATGTACGTGCAGAGCGAGGACTTTGTCAACGAGCTGATCGGCAACCTGCGCCGTGGCATCGACATGCAGAACTTCCGGGACAAATACCGCCAGGTGGACCTGTTCCTCATGGACGACGTACAGTTTATCGCCGGAAAGGACTCCAGCGAGGAGGAGCTGTTCCACACGTTCAATACCCTGTACGAGCAGAAAAAGCAAATCGTCTTTACCTCCGACCGCCCGCCCCAGGAAATGCTCCGGCTGGAGCAGCGGCTCAAAACCCGCTTTGAGCAGGGCCTGACCGCCGATATACAGCCCCCGGACTACGAGATGCGGGAGGCCCTGCTGAAAAACAAGGCGGCGGAGCGGGGGATCTCCCTCCCCAAGCCGGTGCTCTCCTACGTGGCGGACAATATCACCTCCAACGTGCGGCAGATCGAGGGCGTGGTTAACAAGATTATGGCCTTCCAGGAGCTGATGGGCGCCCAGGTGGACGTGGACACCACCATCCGGGCGGTGCGGGATATCCTGCGGGCCAAGGAAAACTTCCTGCCCTCCGCCGACACCATCATCCAGGAGGTGGCCCGGTTCTACGAGCTGGACACCGCCGCCATCACCGGCCAGAGCCAGAACAAGGAGATCAGCACCGCCCGCAACGTATCCATGTACATCATCCGGGAGATGACCCAGCTCTCCCTGGCGGAGATTGGCCAGCTGTTCGGCGGGCGCCACCACTCCACCGTGCTCAACTCCATCAACCGGGTGGAGAAGATGATGAAGACCCAGCCGGAGCTGATGGAGATCATCAGGGACATCACCAACGCGGTCAACTCGGCCTATTGATAGAGCACCGTCCCCGCTCCCGTTTCTGCGCCGCGGCAGGCGTGATTTTTAACGGGCTGAACTTCCACAATCCTGCGGACTGTGGTGTGGATGCCTGTGGAAGAAAAAACAGGCCCCTCAAAGCCCACAAGGTATGTGCAGGTTTTGTGGACGGGCTGTGGACGGCAAAAGCGCTGCCCCCGCACCGCTTTTCCAGTTTTCCACATGTTCCACACCCCCTACGGACTACTACGAATTTTTAACCCTTCCTCTCCTTGCGGAGGAGGGAGAAAGGAACCAGACTATGAAATTCTCCTGTGAAAAGGCCATTCTCCAAGCCGCCGTCACCACCGCCGGCCGGGTGGTCAACCCCAAAAGCCCCATCCAGGCGCTGGAGGGCGTGCTGATCGAAGCCGGGGGGGACAGCCTGAGCGTCAGCGGGTACAATCTGGAGACCGGCATTATCACCTGCGTCCCCGCCGGCGTGCCGGAGGGCGGCGCCATTGTGCTCTCCGCCCGGCTGCTGGGGGAAATACTGCGCCGGATGCCGGACGACATGGTTTCCATCTCCGCCCAGGGCTGCGCCGTCCACATCCAATGCGGCCCCACCTCCTTTGACATTATGGGCAGCAGCGACGAGGACTTCCCCGAGCTGCCCCAGGTGGACGAGGGCCGGGGGCTTAAAATGGCCCAGGGCGCCCTGCGCGCCATGATCGGGCAGACCGCCTTTGCCGTCAGCGACAACGAGAGCCGCCCCATCCATACCGGCGTGCTCTTTGAGGCGGAGAGGGGGGAGCTCACCATGGTGGCGGTGGACGGCTACCGCCTGGCCCTGCGGCGGGAAAAGCTGCTGGAGCAGGACGGGGAGGGGCGCATGTCCCTTGTGGTGCCCGGCGCGGCCCTCCGGGAGGTGGAGAAGATCTGTGCCGACAGCGACGAGCCGGTGTCCATTGTCCAGGGGGACCGGCACGTCACCTTTGAGATCGGGGGCACCCTTCTGGTGGCCCGGCGGCTGGAGGGGGAGTTCCTCAACTACCGCCAGACCATTCCCCAGAGCAATTCCATCGTGCTGGAGGCGGAGGCCGCCGACCTCCAGCGGTCCATCGACCGGGCCTCCCTCATCATCAATGAGAAGCTGAAAAGCCCCCTGCGCTGTAGGTTTGAGGACGGGGAGCTGTCCATCACCTCCAAAACCGCCATGGGCTCCGCCTTTGATGTCTGCCCCATCTCCGGCGACGGAAAGGGGCTGGAGATCGGCTTCAATAACCGTTTTCTCATGGAGGCGGTGAAGGCCGCCCCCGCCTCCCGGGTGCGGCTGGAGCTGAATACCGCCACCTCCCCCTGCCTGATTCTGCCCAGGGAAGGGGAGCCGGACAACTTCCTGTATATGGTCCTGCCGGTGCGGCTGCGGGCGGCGGAATAAGGTAGCCGGGGAGGCTGTTATGGAAAAGCGTATTAAAATTGAGACGGAATTTATCCGGCTGGACGCGCTGCTGAAATTCGCCGGGGCGGTGGACACCGGCGGCGAAGCCAAGCTGGCCGTGCAGCAGGGGGAGGTAAAGGTCAACGGGGAGACCTGCACCATGCGGGGCAGAAAGCTGCGCCCCGGCGACCGGGCGGAGCTGCCCGGCCTGGCGCTGGTGGTGGAATGACCGTCGACCAGATCTCCCTGGACTTCTTCCGCAATTACGTCCACGGGGAGGCCCGGTTCCACCCCGGCGTCAACGTCATTGCGGGGGAGAACGCCCAGGGCAAGACCAACCTGCTGGAGGCGGTGGCCTATCTCTCGTCCGCCTCCTCCCACCGGGCCCGGTATGACCGGGAGCTGATCCGGCATGGGGTGGACAGCGCCTTTGTCAAGGCGGAGCTCACCAGCCGGGGGAGAAAAATGGTGCTTGAGGCGGATCTGCACCGGGGGACGCGGCGCAGGCTGCGCTCCAACGGGGTGGGGCTGAAAACGGCGGGGGAGCTGTCCGGCATCCTCAATACGGTTTTGTTTTGCCCCGAGGACCTGTACCTGATCCGGGAGGGGGCGGAGGCCCGGCGGCGGTTTTTGGACGGCTGCATCTGCCAGCTCCGGCCCCGGTACGCCCGGGCGCTGGCGGAGTACAAGCGCCTCTACCAGCACAAGACCCGGATTTTGAAGGACGGGGAGCAGCACCCCTCCCTGCTGGACGCGCTGGATGATTTTTCCCTGCGCATGGCCCAGTGCGGGGCGGTGATCGTCCACTACCGGGCCCACTTTGTCAAGCGGCTGTCGGAGGCCGCCCCCCCCATCCACGCCGACTGCTCCGGGGGGCGGGAGAGGCTGGGGCTGCGCTATGATACGGTGTCCGCCGTCACCGACCCGGAGGCCCCGCCCCGGGAGCTGCTGCCCCAGCTGCTGGCCCATCAGGAGGCCCACCGGGAGGCGGAGCTTCGGGCGAAAAGCTGCCTGTCCGGCCCCCATAAGGACGAGCTGGCGGTGGAGATCAACGGGGAATGCGCCAAGGCGTACGCCTCCCAGGGCCAGACCCGGACGGCGGCGCTGGCCCTGAAGCTGGCGGCCCGGGACATTTTCCGCCAGGAGACGGGGGAGTGGCCGGTGCTGCTGCTGGACGACGTGCTCAGCGAGCTGGATCTGCGGCGGCAGGAATTCGTCCTCAACCGCATCACCTCGGGGCAGGTGTTCATCACCTGCTGCGAGGAGGAAAAGCTGGCCCGCCTGCGGGAGGGCCGGGCCTTTCACGTCAGGGACGGCGTGTTATACGAGGCATAGCCGGCGGCGGGCCCTGCGCGGGCCCCGTCCCGTGGAGGGGAAGCAATGTATCTGCATTTAGGCCAAGGCGTCATGGTCCGGGACCGGGACATGATCGGCATTTTTGATCTGGACAACACCACCTGGTCCTTCCGCACCCGCCGCTTCCTGGAGCGGGCGGAGCGTGAGGGGCGGGTGGCCGCCCTGGGGGACGACCTGCCCCGCTCCTTTGTGCTGGCGGAGGGGCGGGACGGGGGGCCTGTGGTCTACCTGACGCCCCTCTCCCCGGCGGCGCTGGCCGCCCGGGCGGGACGAAACGGCTTTGAATAGGTAATTTAGGAGGATAAAGCATGGAACCCATCGAATATCTGTGGAAGGACCGCAAGCGCCGCTTAGGGATGCCCCTTTCCTTTACCCGGTACGCCCTCAGCGAGGACCGGCTGTTTTGTGAAAAGGGCTTTTTGAACCTGAAATCCGACGAGGTGCTGCTCTACCGGGTCCAGGACCTGGAGCTCACCATGACCCTGGGCCAGCGGCTCTTCGGGGTGGGGACGGTATGCGTCCACTCCACGGACAAGAGCATCCCCCACCTGGATCTGAAAAACGTGAAAAACCCCCGGGAGGTCAAGGAACTCATCCACCAGAACGTGGAGGAGGCCAAGGACCGCCGCCGGATGCGGGCCACCGAACTGCTGGACGGGGACGGTCTGGACGGGGACGACGGGTGCGGGAGTGACTAAGAACCTGTATTCACAACCTTAATTCACCGTCTGGCCGGGTGTTTTCCCGGCATGCGGCATTAAATTTTCTTGGAATAAACCCAAGTATTCCTGCGAAAATTTGCCTTGCCTGTCGGGAAAATCCCTCGGCCATCCGGCGGTTTCGGCTGTGAATGCAGATTCTAAATTTGAAGAACGTAGCGGAGGAACATCATGGCAGAAGAACGCAGCGAATTGAATGAGATGAACACCACCCAGACCGCCCACGAGTACGGCGCGTCGGAGATCCAGGTGCTGGAGGGGCTGGAGGCCGTGCGTAAGCGCCCGGGCATGTATATCGGCTCCACGTCGGCCTCGGGCCTGCACCATCTGGTGTACGAGATTGTGGACAACGCTATCGACGAGGCCCTGGCGGGCTACTGCGACCACATCACCGTGGAGATTTTGGAGGACGACGCCATCCGGGTTACGGACAACGGCCGGGGCGTCCCGGTGGATATACAGGCCCAGACGGGGAAGCCCGCCCTGGAGGTGGTGTATACCGTCCTGCACGCCGGCGGCAAGTTCGGCGGCGGCGGATATAAGGTGTCCGGCGGCCTCCACGGCGTCGGCGGCAGCGTGGTCAACGCCCTGAGCCAGTGGATGGAGGTTCGGGTATATAAGAACGGGCAGATCTATGAGGTGAAGTTCTCCCGGGGGAATATCACCCAGGAAATGACCGTCGTGGGGACCACCGACAAGACAGGTACGGAGGTGCTGTTCAAGCCGGACCCGGAGATGTTTGAAACCACCGTCTACGACTATGAGACCCTCCACCGCCGGATGCGGGAGCAGGCGTTTTTGAACGCCGGGGTGCGCATCCTGATGGCCGACCGCCGCCCGGGCCGGGAGGCGGAGGAGTTCATGCACTACGAGGGGGGCATCCGGGAGTTTGTCACCTTCATCAACAAGAATAAGACGCCCCTCCACGACAGCGTGATCTACATGGCGGGCGCCAAGGACGATTCCATGGCGGAGATCGCCATGCAGTACAGCGAGGACAGCTTTAATGAGATCATCGTGTCCTTCGCCAACAACGTCCACACCCCCGAGGGCGGTATGCACGAGGAGGGGTTGAAGCGGGCGCTCACCAATGTGCTCAATGCCTACGGCAAGAAGGCGGGCATATTCAAGGGGGAGGAGAAGGTGTCCGGCGATGACTGCCGGGAGGGCCTGACCTGCGTGATCTCCGTCAAGCTCACCGAGGCCCAGTTCGAGGGCCAGACCAAGGCCAAGCTGGGCAACAGCGAGATGCGCACCCTGGTGAACGCGGTTGTGAGCGACAAGCTGGAGCAGTTCCTGGATGAGAACCCCGGCGTGGGAAAGTCCATTCTGGAAAAGGCGCTGATGGCCAACCGGGCCCGGGAGGCCGCCCGCAAGGCCCGGGAGAGCATCCGCCGAAAGAACGCCCTGGAGGGCTCCACCCTCCCCGGCAAGCTGTCCGACTGCAATGAGCGCGACCCGGCGCTGACGGAAATTTATATCGTGGAGGGCGACTCCGCAGGGGGCTCCGCCAAGCAGGGGAGGGACTCCCGTTTCCAGGCCATTCTGCCGCTCTGGGGTAAGATGCTCAATGTGGAGAAGGCCCGGGCGGACAAGATCTACGGCAACGACAAGCTCCAGCCGGTGATCACCGCCCTGGGCGCCGGCCTGGGGGAGGATTTTGACGAGTCCAAGCTGCGCTACCACAAGGTCATCATCATGGCGGACGCCGATGTGGACGGCTCCCACATCCGCACCCTGCTGCTCACCTTTTTCTTCCGCTTTATGCGCCCGCTCATCGAGCGCGGCTACGTCTACGCGGCGGTGCCCCCCCTGTTCAAGCTGGTGCGGGGCAAGACCACCCGGGTGGCCTTCTCCGACGAGGAACGGGACGCCATCTCCGCCGAGATGCGCGGCGGCAACCCGAACGTGAAGGTGGATATCAGCCGCTTCAAG
Organism: uncultured Oscillospiraceae bacterium; assembly: GCA_910587255.1. Taxonomy (GTDB): domain Bacteria; phylum Bacillota; class Clostridia; order Oscillospirales; family Oscillospiraceae; genus Enterenecus. Next base: position 16,778 of record CAJUKT010000056.1, on the reverse strand, counting down.
GGCCTGGGCGAGATGGACTATGAGGAGCTGTGGGAGACCACCATGGACCCGGAGCGCCGCACCCTCAAGCGGATCACCATGGAGGACGCGGTCAAGGCGGACGCCATCTTCAACCTGCTCATGGGGGAGAAGGTGGAGCCGCGGCGGGAGTATATCGAGCAAAACGCGCTGAAGGCGGTCAATCTCGATTATTAAGGGCCGCGCCGCGAACAGGCGCAGCGTGACAGCGAAGAAGCGCGGAGCCGTCGTGAGCAGCGGTCTAAGGCCGAAGCGGAGCAAAATGGCCAAATCCGCCAAAGGCGGAGTAGGACAATTTGCATAGTCGGAGGGCTTAGAACCGCGTTGCGAACAGGCGCAGCGTGACAGCGAAGAAGCGCGGAGCCGTCGTGAGCAGCGGTCTAAGACCAAAGCGGAGCAAATTGGCCAAATCCGCCAAAGGCGGAGTAGGACAATTTGCATAGTCGGAGGGCTTAGAACCGCGTTGCGAACAGGCGCAGCGTGACAGGAGGATTCCTATTAAATGGCTAAAAACGACGATTATATGACCCGGGATATCAGCTTTCCCAATCAGAAAATTGTAAATATCAACCTGGAGCACGAGATGGAGGAGGCGTATATCGAGTACGCCATGTCCGTCATCAAGGGCCGGGCCCTGCCCGATGTGCGGGACGGGCTGAAGCCTGTCCACCGCCGCATCCTGTACTCGATGTACGACACGGGGCTCACCACGGACAAGCCCTTTAAAAAGTCGGCCACCTGCGTGGGCGAGGTGCTGGGCAAGTACCATCCCCACGGGGATCAGTCGGTGTACGACGCCCTGGTCCGGCTGGCCCAGGACTTTTCCATGCGCTATATGCTGGTGGACGGCCACGGAAACTTCGGCAGCGTGGACGGCGACCCCCCGGCGGCCTACCGTTATACCGAGGCCCGCATGTCCAAGCTGGCCAACGAGATGCTCCGGGATATCGACAAGGACACCGTGGACTGGGACCCCAACTTTGACGAGTCCACCCAGGAGCCCCGGGTGCTGCCCTCCCGCTTCCCAAACCTGCTGGTGAACGGCTCCAGCGGCATCGCCGTGGGCATGACCACCAACATCCCGCCCCACAACCTGCGGGAGGTCATTGACGCGGTGATCTGCGTGCTGGACAACGAAAATGCCACCCTGGACGACCTGATGGAGCACATCAAGGGCCCCGACTTCCCCACCCGGGGCATCATCCTGGGCCGGTCGGGCATCCGGGCGGCCTACGCCACGGGGCGGGGGCGCATCCAGGTCCGGGCCCGCACCGAGATGGAGGAGTTCGGCCAGGGCCGCACCCGCATCATCGTCACCGAGCTGCCCTACCAGGTGAATAAGTCCCGCCTGGTGGAGAACATTGCCGACCAAGTGAAGGACAAGCGCTTGGAGGGTGTGTCCGGCCTGCGGGACGAGTCCGACGGCAAGAAGGGTATGCGCATCGTCATCGAGCTCAAAAAGGACGCAAACCCCCAGGTCACCTTGAACCGGCTGTTCAGCCAGACCCAGATGCAGGTCACCTTCGGCGTGATCCTGCTGGCCCTGGTGGACAACCAGATGCAGCCGCGCATTCTCACCCTGCGGCAGATCCTGGACGAGTATATCGCCTTCCAGGAGGAGGTTTTGACCCGGCGCACCCGCTTCGACCTGAAAAAGGCCCAGGAGCGCGCCCACCTGCTGGAGGGCCTGCTCATCGCCCAGGACAACATCGACGAGGTCATCCGCATCATCCGCAGCAGCTACGACAACGCCAAGGAGCGCCTGATGGAGCGCTTCGGGCTGGACGACGTGCAGGCCCAGGCCATCTGCGATATGCGCCTGATCGCCCTGCAGGGCCTCAACCGGGAGAAGCTGGAGGCGGAGTATCGGGAGCTGGAGGAGCGCATCGCCTACTTCCAGAGCCTGCTGTCCGACGCGGGCAAGCTGCGGGGCGTGCTGAAGGACGAGCTCACCGAGATCCGGGACAAGTACGGCGACGAGCGCAAAACCGAGATCGGCTTTGCGGAAAACGACATCGACATTGAGGACCTGATCGAGGAGGAGCAGTCCGTCTTCACCATGACGGCCAACGGCTACATCAAGCGCACCTCGGCCAGCGAGTACGCCGCCCAGAGCAAGGGTGGCATGGGCCGCAAGGGGATGGCCACCCGGGAGGAGGACTATGTGAACACCGTGTTCACCGCCTCCACCCACGACCATATCCTGTTCTTCACCGACAAGGGGCGGGTGTTCCGCAAGAAGGGCTACCAGATCCCCGAGGCGGGCAGGACGGCCAAGGGAACCAGCATCGTCAACGTCCTCCAGGTGGAGCCGGGGGAGAGGGTGGCGGTGATGATCCACACCCGGGATATCTCCGAGGGGGAGAACCCCCGCTACCTCACCATGTTTACCCGGAAGGGCACGGTCAAGCGGCTGGACGCGGCGGCGCTGCGCAATCTGCGCAGCAACGGCCTGCGGGTGATCACCCTGGAGGAGGGGGACGAGCTCATCGAGGTCCGGGAGACCGACGGGGAGCAGAACCTCCTCATCGCCACCCACGGCGGCATGGCCGTCTGCTTCCCGGAGGGCGAGGTGCGCACCACGGGACGCACCTCCATGGGCGTACGGGGCATCAGGCTGCGGGACGGCGATTATGTGGTGGCCGCCGCCCGGGCCAAGCCGGGCAAGGCGGTGCTCACCATCACGGAGAACGGCTATGGCAAGCGCTCCCCGGTGGAGGACTACCGTGTTACCGCCCGGGGCGCCTACGGTGTAAAGAACTATGGCCTAACCGACAAGACCGGGGCCGTGGTGGGGGTGAAGGTGGTGGACGGCAGCGAGGATCTGCTGCTGGTCACCCAGTCGGGCACCATCATCCGCACCGATGTGGACGCCATCCGCAGCGTGGGCCGGGCCAGCCAGGGCGTCATCGTCATGCGCTTCAAGGATGAGGGCGACCGGGTGATCGCCCTGTCCCTGGCGGAGAAGGAGCCGGAGGAGGACACGGCGGCGCAGGATCAGGAGTCTGCCGCCCCTGTGGAAGTTCCTGAAGAGGACCTGCCGGCGCAGGAGTGATGGACGGCCATGGTCATGGACTGGAATAGGTTCCAGCGTCCCCCCATTGCGGAGCGGAGAGGCAGAAAAGTATTTGTCCTGTCGGCGCTGGGCGGAATTGCGTTCATGGTCATGGCGCTGGGCCTCCTGTCCCTGGTCCGGCTTATTTTGAAAAAAGGAACGCATAATTGATGAAAACCGTAACCTTATACACCGACGGCGCGTGTTCCGGCAATCCCGGCCCTGGGGGCTGGGGGGCTATCCTGATCTTCGGGGGGCACAAAAAGGAACTGAGCGGCGGCGAAAAAAGCACCACCAACAACCGCATGGAGCTCACCGCCGTGATCCGGGGGCTGGAGGCGCTGAAGGAGCCCTGTGTGGTGGAGCTCTACTCCGATTCCAAGTACGTCATCGACGCCCTGGAGAAGGGCTGGGCCAGGGGCTGGCGGGCCAGGGGCTGGGTGAAGGCCGACAAAAAACCTGCCCTCAACCCCGATCTGTGGGGGCGGCTGCTGGAGCTGTGCGACACCCACACCGTCAAGCTCCACTGGGTCAAGGGGCACGCCGACAATCCGTATAACAACCGCTGCGACGAGCTGGCGGTGGGGGAGTGGCAGAGGCTGAAGTGCCAGGCCCCTTGACCCAGAGCGCCGCGAGTAATGAAACGCGCCGGAGGCACTGCCTCCGGCGCGCTTTTTACTCCGCCTCCTCCCGTTCCAGCTGCTCCAGATGGTCCCGCAAGGCGAGGTTGATATAGCTGGAAACCGACCGGTCGTCATACTCGGCCAGCCCCTTGATCTTTTGATAGATAGGGTCGTCAAGCGTAATACTGATTCTGACTTTCAATGGCTTCATAACATCACCTGTTCAAATAATAGCATTTCGGTCAATATAATATTGACAACTCATATTAGATAATATAAGATATGACAGGGTGATACTATGAATGAAGTGGAATTTGACCGGGCTTTTTCCCATTTTTTAGACGACGCCCGGTGTGAGCGGGCCACAGGGATAATGTTTGAGCTGATCCGTGATGCCTTTGCCGCGGGCTGGAAGGCGGCCATGGACTCAGATTTGAAGCAGGTCATAGACGCCGGCAGGCGGTAAGAGAAGCCCCCTCCCGATTGGGAGGGGGCTTTTGTCATTCCTCTTCTTTTTTGGTACAGACAATATTCAGCTCGTCCAGCTGCTTTTGATCCACCGTGGAGGGTGCGCCCTCGTCGCCGCAAGCACCATATCCCTCGTTTTCGCCTGCGGCGAAAGCTCGCTCATTATGCTGCGGCTCCTCTCCCCACAAAGCCTGGAGTACGGCTTTGCGGGGGCCCGGATGATGGGCGCTTGGTCAGTTTTCCTCTTTTGCGGTACAGACAATATTCAGCTCGTCCAACTGCTTTTGATCCACTGTGGAGGGTGCGCCCATCATCACGTCCTGGGCGTTCTTGTTCATGGGGAAGGGGATGATCTCCCGGATGGAGTCCTCCCCGGCCAGCAGCATCACCATGCGGTCCACCCCCGGGGCGATGCCCGCGTGGGGGGGCGCGCCGTAGGTAAAGGCGTGGTACATGGCGGGGAACTTGGCCTTCACGTCCTCCTCGCCCAGCCCCACCATCCAGAACGCCTTCACCATGATTTCCGGGTCGTGGTTCCGCACCGCGCCGGAGGACAGCTCCACCCCGTTGCACACCAGGTCGTACTGGTCGGCGGTGATGCTCAGCGGGTCGATCTCGCCCTTGATGGCCTTCTCAATGGTGTCCAGCCCGCCGGAGGGCATGGAGAAGGGGTTGTGGCAGAACTCCAGCTCCCCGGATTCCTCCCCGATCTCGTACATGGGGAAGTCCACAATCCAGCAGAACTCATACCGCTCCACGTCCATGTGGTTGGGGCAGAAGGCCCCCAGCTTGTTGCGCAGCACGCCCGCCGTCTTTTGCGCGTTAAGCAGCGGCCCCGCCGTCAGGCCCACGAAGCATCCGGGGGTGAGGCCCAGGGCCTCCGCCGCCTGCTCCTTGATGTGCTGGACAAACTTGGCGATGCCGCCCACGATCTCCCGGTTCTCGTCATAGCGGAACCAGTACGCCTTTTCGCCGGACTGCACCTCCACCTCATTGCAAATCCCGTCGATCTGCTTGCGGGTGCCCTGGAAGCCGGTGACCACGATGGCCTTCACCGTCTGGTGCTCAAAGGGCGGGAAGCCGCACCCGGCCAGCAGATCGGTGGCGTCGGTGAGGGTCAGGTCGATGCGCAGGTCGGGCTTGTCGGAGCCGTACTTGTCCATGGCCTCCAAGTAGGGAATGCGGGTAAAGGGGGCCTGGGATGCGGTGTGGTACTTGCCGTACTTGGCAAAGATGGGGGGGAGCACCCGCTCCAGCACGGCGAACACGTCCTCCTGGGTGGCGAAGGCCATCTCCATGTCCAGCTGGTAGAACTCGCCGGGGGAGCGGTCGCCCCGGGCGTCCTCGTCCCGGAAGCAGGGGGCGATCTGGAAATACCTGTCGAAGCCGGAGGCCATCAGCAGCTGCTTGAACTGCTGGGGGGCCTGGGGCAGGGCGTAGAACTTGCCCGGGTGCTTGCGGGAGGGCACCAGGTAATCCCGGGCCCCCTCGGGGGAGGAGGCGGTGAGGATGGGGGTGGTGATCTCTAAAAAGCCCTCGCCGGTCATGGCGGCGCGCAGGGCGGCCACCACGTTGCAGCGCAGGATGATGTTATTTTTCACCTCCGGGTTACGCAGGTCCAGGTAGCGGTATTTCAGCCGCTGGGTCTCGTCCGCCTCCCGGGAGCGGTTGATGGGGAAGGGCAGCTCATTGTGGCGGCACCGGCCCAGCACCTGGATTTTGGAGGGGACCACCTCAATGTCGCCGGTGGGCATATGGGGGTTTTTGCTGTCCCGCTCCCGGACCACGCCCTCTATGGAGATGGTGGATTCTTTGTTCAGCCCCTTCACCGCCGCCATCATGTCCTCGGTCTCGATGACCACCTGGGTGGTGCCGTAGAAGTCCCGGAGTACCAGGAAGGCCAGGTTCTGCCCCACCTCCCGGACGTTCTCCATCCAGCCGGCAATTTTCACATGCTGTCCCACATGCTCCATCCGCAGGTCATTGCAGGTGTGGGTGCGCGATTGAACCATGATAATCAACTCCAGTTAGTAATATAAAGATAAAAAACAGCTTATTGTAATTTATGATTCCTCTTTTTCCCGGACCGGCGGCGCGTTCCGCCCCGCCTCCAGCGCCGCCAGTACGGCCTGGGCGGCCTCGTCCGCGTCCAGCAGGCGCTGTTCGCCGGAGGTCATGTCCTTCAGGGACACCTTGCCCTGGGCAATCTCATCTTCCCCCAAAAAGGCGGCAAAGGGGATGCCCAGCTTGTCGGCGTAGCCCATCTTCTGCTTGAACTTCTTCTGCTCGGTGTACAGCTGGGCCCGGACCCCCAGCCCGCGCAGCTGGGTGGCGAAGGCGATGGCGGGGGAGAGGTCGTCCGTCATGGGCAGCACCAGCACATCGGCGGGGGCGGTGTTGAGTTGGTTGTTGAGATAGCCCTGCTCCTCCAGCACGTAGAACAGCCGGGTGAGGCCGATGGAGATGCCGACACCGGGAAGTTGTTTATCCGTGTAATATTCCGCCAAGTTGTCATACCGTCCCCCGGAGCAGATAGAGCCGATCTCCGGGTGCTGGGTCATGAAGGTTTCGTACACGGTGCCGGTGTAGTAGTCCAGCCCCCGGGCGATGGTCAGGTCCACCGCGAATTTCTCCTGGGGCACCCCGAAGGCCCCCAGGTACTTCACCACTGTGGCCAGCTCGTCCAGTCCCTGGTCGAACAGCTCATGCCGTCCCCGGTACGCCTCCAGGGAATTTAGGACTTTATTATTACTGCCCGTAATAGAGATGAACTTCAAAATCTCGTCCGCCTGCTCCCCGGTGAGGGAAATCCCCTCCCCAATGAGTATGTCCCGCACCTTGTCCGGGCCGATCTTGGGCAGCTTGTCCACGGTGCGCATCACGTCCCCGGACTTTTCGGTGAGGCCCAGCATGGCGTAAAATCCGCCCAGCACCTTCCGGTTATTCACCCGGATCTGGAACTGCTTCAGCCCCAGGGCGGTGAAGGTCTGGCAGATGATGGCGGGGATCTCCGCTTCGTTGACAATGTCCAGCCTGCCGTCGCCGATCACGTCGATATCCGCCTGATAGAACTCCCGGAACCGGCCCCGCTGGGCCCGTTCCCCCCGGTAGACCTTGCCGATCTGGAACCGGCGGAAGGGGAAGGACAGCTCGGCGTAGTGGAGGGCCACGTACTTGGCCAGGGGGACGGTGAGGTCAAAGCGCAGGGACAGGTCGCTGTCCCCCTTGGAGAAGCGGTAAATCTGCTTTTCCGTCTCGCCGCCCGCCTTGGCCAGCAGCACCTCGCTGGCCTCGATGACGGGGGTATCCAGGGGGGTGAAGCCGTAGCGGGAGTAGGATTGCCGGAGCAGCTCCACCATGCGGTCAAACTGGGCCTGTTTGGGGGGGAGCAGCTCCATAAACCCGGACAGGGTGCGGGGCTTCTGCTTTGCCATGTATGATTCTCCTTTCAGGTAGCGGGGTGAAAAAAGTATGCTCCCGCCCCACAGCTATGGGACGAGAGCGTTTTTCAGCAAACACTTCGTGGTGCCACCCACATTCAGCGGACAGGCGTCCGCCCTCAGCCCCTCAGGTGCGGGAGGGGGGACCGGCCCGTCTCCGGGGCCCGCTCAGCCGGCGTCTTTCCCGTCCCCCTGCCGTAAACGCTTCCAGCCATGGCGTTTTTCTCTGTCCGGCGGCGTGGGCGGTACTCATCCGGCCTCAACGCGGCGTATTCAATTGGGGATTTGATTACACTTTCAGCGGCGAAGTGGGCTTGAGGATGAGCCGCCAGTCCAGATCGCCCCGGGCCAGGCCGTGGATGAGCATTTCGGCGGAGGCGGCGTTGGTGGCGATGGGGACGTTGTGCTGGTCGCACAGGTTGATGATATAGCTCATGTCCTTGTCCAGCTCGTCGCTGGTGGGGTCGTTGAAGAAGAGGACCATGTCGATCTCGTCGTAGGCGATGCGGGCGCCGATCTGCTGGGAGCCGCCCTGGGCGTGGGCCAGGAAGAGCTGGACGGGCAGGCCGGTGGCCTCGGCCACCTGTCTGCCGGTGTTGCTGGTGGCGCACACGGTATGCTTGGACAGAATGCCGCAGTAGGCGATACAGAATTGGACCATCAGTTCTTTTTTGTTGTCGTGGCTCATGAGGGCAATATTCATGCGGATCGTCCTTTCTATGGTGTCGCTCAGGTCAGCGGATGCGCAGCAGGGGGACCCGCTGTCCCAAAAGGCGTTTGGAGATGTTGAGGTAGGCGGGGGCCGCTCCCTTGTAGGTGGTGAGCACCAGGGGCACGCCGGAGGCGGCGGATATGGTGACGGCGGCATCCTCGGGCACCACCCCCAGCAGGGGCAGGCCGGCGGTGTCCATGGCGCTGTCGATGGAGGTGCGCAGCTTGCGGATGAGCTTGGGCTGCACCCGGTTCATCACCAGATGGAGCTGGGGCAGGTCGTGGAGCTCGGCCACCGCCCGCTGGGCGTCCCGCAGGGCGGCGGGGTCCACGGCGGACACCACGACGGCCCGGTCGGCGGCGGCGCGGGCCAGCTGGAAGCCGTCCCCCAGCCCGGCGGGGGAGTCCATGAGCACGAAGTCAAAGTAATCCTTGGCCTCGGCCACCACGGCGCAAAACCGCCCCAGGTCCAGGGGGCCGGGGGAGAGGGGGGCGGTGAGCAGAAACAGCCCACGGATCTCCGGCTGCTCCGTCGCGGCCCCCAGCAGGGAGCAGCGGTAGTCCATCACGTCGGAGAAATCCATCACCGCCCGGTCGGACAGGCCCAGCACAAGATCCAGGTTGCGCAGCCCAATATCTACATCCACGCACAGCACCCGGCGGCCCAGGGCGGCCAGACAGGAGCCCACCCCGGCGGTGAGGGAGGTTTTGCCGGTGCCGCCCTTTCCAGATGTGACCATGACGGCGGTTCCCATGGGACGCCTCCTTCCGATTCACTCCAAAATCATAACATGAATTTGTGAAAATGGCAACAAAAAATCTGAAAATGGTGAAAAATATCTTCACAAATTTTCAATTGCCGGGAGCTGGCCCCGGCTGGAGGGGCGACTTCTGCATTTTCGCCCACCGTCTGGGATATTTTTCCGGGGAATGGGTGACTTTATGCACCACAATGACCCGATGTGTGACCTGGGTGTGGGGGATGGCGTAGTCCAGCTGCCCGGCGATCTCCCCGCCCAGCAGATGGATGGCGGGCAGGGCGTCCTGGATTTCGCCGCCGCAGTCGGGCCCCTTCATGGCCAGGAAGCGCCCGCCCACCTTGACGAAGGGCAGGCACAGCTCGCACAGCAGGCGCAGGTCGGCCACCGCCCGGGCGGCGGCGAAATCGAACCGCTCCCGGAGGGCGGGGTGGCGGCCCGCCTCCTCGGCCCGGGCGTGGATGGTCTCCAGCTCCTCCAGGCCCAGGGCCTGTCCCACCTGGTCCAGCCAGTCCAGGCGCTTGTTCAGGCTGTCCAGCAGGGTGACCTCCAGGGAGGGGACGAGGATTTTCAGCACCATCCCGGGGAAGCCCGCCCCGGTGCCCACGTCGATGAGGGTTTTTCCCGTGAAGCCGCAGCAGCCCAGCAGGGCGGCGCAGTCCAGCATGTGGAGGGTGGCCACATCCTGGGGCTGGGTGATGGCGGTGAGGTTCATCACCTGGTTTTTCTCCAGCAGCATTTCCCCGTACCGGGCCAGCAGGGCGGGGGCGTTTGGGGGGACGTGTCCGGCCTGGCCAAGCTGGGCCAGGCCGGTGCGGATCAGTGCCTCCATGGCTCACACCCCCAGGGCGGCCAGCAGGGCGGGCACGCCCAGCGCCAGGCCCAGGAGAAGCCCGGCGGCACACGCGGCCAGCACCGCCGCCCCGCCTGCGGTCCCTCCGGCGGCGGTCCCGTTTTTCATGCGGCGGGCCACCACCACCGCCAGGGCCACGGACACGGGCGCCAGGAACAGGGGGAAGGTGCCGGGCAGCTGCCGCCCCCCGGTGAACAGGGTGAAGTTTAAAATGAACAGCAGCATGAGCATGTACGCCACGCCCATCCAGGCGGCGGTGCGCTTTTCAAAGGAGGCGGGGGCGTTGTCGGGACAAGCTCCACATGGCTCGCTTCCGCTGTCCCTCCTCTCCCCGCGCGACCCGCCTGGCGGCTGGGCACGGGTGGGGCCCCCGGTATGCTTCTGCTGGTTGGTCTCGTCAGCCATTGCCCTTCTCCTTTAAGAGGTCACGGATTTCCATGAGCAGCTTTTCCTCATTGGAGGGCCCGGGCGGGGGAGGGGGGCCTCCTCCTTTTTGCGGTGGAGCTTATTCAGCCCCTTCACCAGGCAGAACACCACAAAGGCCATCACAAGGAAATTGAGCACGGAGGTGAGGAAGCTGCCCAGCAGCAACTCGCCCCCGCCGGGCAGGCGGAAGGACAGCGAGGCGGCCAGGGCGGTGCCGTCCCCGGCGAACATGCCCAGCACAGGGTTGATGATGCAGTTGATGAGGGAGGTGATGATGCCGTTGAACGCCCCGCCGATGATGACGCCCACGGCCATGTCCATCACGTTTCCCCGGGCGATGAACTGCTTGAACTCGTTGAAGAATTTTTTCATTGGTGCGGCCTTCCCTTACAGCTCGGGATCGAAATCGGCCTCGCCGGCCTCCTCCTGGGCGGTGGCCTCCTCTTCCGCAGCGATGGCGGCCTCATGTTCGGCAATGGCCGCTTCCTCCGCGGCGATGGCGGCGGCATCCGGGTCGTCGTCGGCAAAGAGCACGGCCTCCTCCGGGTTGTCGGTGAACAGGCTGTCCTCCTCGTCGGGGCCGAAGGACAGGAATTTGAGGGTGATATCCTTTTGGCCGTCTGCACCGGTTTTTTTGGTAAACTTCCAGAACAGGGCCTTCACGGTCACGGAGCCGGTCTCCTTGTCCTCGTCGACGTAGTAGGGGATGAGCGTGGCGGCCAGAGCGGTGAGGCCCAGGGCTTTCCAGAACTTTTTCATAGTGATTTCTCCTTAATCAATAAGATGGGGTGGAGCCAGCTTTGCCGCGTTTCACGTGAAACATTCAGTGCTTGGGGGTCAGCGCCGCCAGGCCGCCCATGTAGGGGCGGAGCACCTGGGGCACCTTCACCGACCCGTCGGCCTGAAGGTTGTTCTCCAGCAGGGCGATGAGCATCCGGGGCGGGGCGGCCACGGTGTTGTTCAGGGTGTGGGGCAGATAGGCGCCGCCCTCCCCCTTCACCCGCATTTTCAGGCGGCGGGCCTGGGCGTCCCCCAGGTTGGAGCAGGAACACACCTCAAAATACTTCTTCTGCCGGGGGGACCAGGCTTCGATGTCGCAGGACTTGACCTTCAAATCGGCCAGGTCGCCAGAGCAGCACTCCAGCTGGCGTACCGGGATATCCATGGAGCGGAACAGCTCCACGCTGTACCGCCACATCTTCTCGTACCAGTCCATGGAGTCCTCGGGCTTGCATACCACGATCATCTCCTGCTTCTCAAACTGGTGGATGCGGTACACGCCCCGCTCCTCGATGCCGTGGGAGCCCTTTTCCTTGCGGAAGCAGGGGGAGTAGGAGGTGAGGGTCTGGGGCAGCTTATCCTCGGGGATGATCTGGTCGATGAACTTGCCGATCATGGAGTGCTCGGAGGTGCCGATGAGGTACAGGTCCTCCCCCTCGATCTTGTACATCATGGCGTCCATGTCGGTCTGGGACATAACGCCCTCCACCACATTGCCGTGGATCATGAAGGGGGGGACGCAGAAGGTGAAGCCCTTGCCGATCATGAAGTCCCGGGCGTAGGCCAGCACCGCCTCGTGGAGCCGGGCGATATCCCCCATCAGGTAGTAGAAGCCCGCGCCGGACACCCGGCCCGCCGCGTCCATGTCCACCCCGTCGAAGCGCTCCATAATATCGGTGTGGTAGGGGATATCAAACTCCGGGACGATGGGCTCGCCGAACTTCTCCACCTCCACGTTCTCGCTGTCGTCCTTCCCGATGGGCACGGAGGGGTCGATGATGTTGGGGATCTGGAGCATGATCCTGCGGATCTCCGCGGCCAGCTCGGTTTCCTGCTGCTCCAGCTGGGCCAGCCGGTCGGCGTTGGCCTTCACCTGGGCCTTGGCGTCCTCGGCCTCCTCCAGCTTGGAGGGGTCCTTCTTGGCCTGGCCCATGAGCATCCCCACCTGCTTGGACAGCTTGTTGCGCTCGGAGCGCAGGTTGTTGGCCCCCGTCATGGCGTCCCGGTTGCGGCGGTCCAGCTCGATGACCTCATCCACCAGAGGGAGCTTTTCGTCCTGGAACTTCTTTTTGATGTTTTCCTTGACAATCTCTGGGTTGTCCCGGACAAATTTGATGTCTAACATAAAATCACCTTTTTCCTGTAGATGTTGCGCTGTGTCCCGACGCGTTTCACGTGAAACGGCTAACCGGCCCAGCTCTCGTCCAGCGCACCGCGCCGGGTGAGTTCCTCCACCAGGGCGTCGAAGCGGGGACGCAGGGACAACCCCTCCGGGTTGTAGTGCTCCATCTCCGCATCGTAGTCTCCTATGGTGTCCACAAAGTACTGGTATTCCATATCGGTCAGCGTTGCGGCCGCGCCGTCGAAGTCCCGCGCCTCCAGCTTGACCTCGCTGGCGTACAGCGTCTGCAAAATGGAGGTATATCCCACATATTTGTCGTAGCCGTCCAGGAGGTCCTCATAGAGGGCGTTCGCTCCGTCCAGGTTTGCCTGTGCGTCGCTGAGCTGGGCCTGGAGCCCCTCTTTTTCGGCCAGCAGCCCCTGCTTTTCCTCCTCCAGCCCCTCAATCTCCTCCATCAGCTCCTGCCGGGAGGCGGAGAACGAGGAGCGCAGGTCGCTCTGGGCGGTCTCGTTGTTGCGCCGCTGGACGAAGTAGGCCAGCAGCAGCATCAAAAACGCCGCCCCGAACAGCACCGCCAGATAGACATAGAAGGAGGAGCGCTTGCCATTGGGGGGATGCGGTGATGTTTCACGTGAAACATGCCGGTCCAGGGCCTGCTCCGGTCCGGGATTTCCATCCGGGCGTCCCTCAGCCTGCTTTCCCGGCGCGCCCTCCCCGGCCGGGCCGGACGGCGGGCTTGCGGGGGCTCCGGGGCCGCGCCCGTCCGGGCCGCCGCCCCCGGCGGGGACGCCCAAGGGTTCCTTCCCGTTCATGCCTCGACCTCCTTTTCAGCCGACGGACGCAGCTGCTCCAGCAGGTCCAACAGGTCGTTCAGGTCGTCCACGTCGTAGAATTCCAGCTCCAGCCGCCCCTTTTTGGCCCCGCTCTTGATGGTCACCTTCCGGCCCAGCCGCTGGGACAGGCTCTGCTCCACCGCCTTGGTGTAAATCTCGTGGGGGTCGGGGGTGTTCTCCGGGGGCAGGTCCCACTTGGAGGGGAGGGCAAAGTTCTTGGCCTTGGCCTCCGCCTGTCGGACGCTCCAGCCCTCGTCCACGATGCTTTGGGCGAAGGCGGCCTGGGCCTGCTCCCCCTCCACCATGAGCACCGCCCGGCCGTGGCCGGCGGACAGCCTGCCCTCGATCATCAGCTGCCGCACGGAGGGGGGCAGGGCGGTGAGCCGCAGGGCGTTGGAGATGGCGGGGCGGGACTTGCCCATCCGGGCGGCCAGCTCCTCCTGGGTCAGCCCGAAGTCGGTGAGCAGGGCCAGGTAGCCCTCCGCCTCCTCCACCGGGTTGAGGTTTTCCCGCTGGAGGTTTTCGATCAGGCCCAGCTCCAGCACCTTCCGGTCGTCCGCCTCGATGATGACCACCGGCACCTCCCGGCGGCCGGCCAGCTTGGCGGCCCGCCAGCGGCGCTCCCCGGCGATGATCTGATAGTACCCGGTGGACAGCCGCCGGACTGTGAGGGGCTGGATAATGCCGTGTTCCCGGATGGAGGCGGCCAGATCGGCCAGGGCGTCTTCATCGAACCACTTTCGGGGCTGGTTCAGCCCGGGCTCTACCTGGGAGATGGGCAGGGTTACCGATCCGGCCTCCTGGTTCTGCATGGTGGCGGAGTCGCCCATCAGGGCGTCCAGGCCCTTTCCCAAACCCTTGGCCATAGCCATCTGCTTCATTCCTTTCTATTTGTTTATGACAGGGGGTTTTTCTGTAAAAATTCCCTGGCCAGCGCCTCATAGGCCTCCGCCCCCCGGGAGAGGGGGTCGTAGACGGACACGGGGACGCCGTGGCTGGGGGCCTCGGACAGCCGGACGTTCCGGGGGATCACCGAGGCGTACACCTTGCCGGGGAAGTGGCGCTTGACCTCCTCCGCCACCTGGAGGGACAGGTTTGTCCGCCCGTCGTACATGGTGAGGACCACGCCCTCCAGCTCCAGGGAGGGGTTTAGGCGCTGCTTGGCCAGGCGGACGGTGTACAGCAGGTCGGAAAGGCCCTCCAGGGCGTAGTACTCGCACTGGACGGGGACCAGCAGGGTGTCGGCGGCGCACAGCCCGTCCAGGGTGAGCAGCTCCAGGGAGGGGGGGCAGTCGATGAAGATCACGTCATAGCTGCCCTTGACCTCCTCGATGGCGTCTTTCAGCCGGAACTCCCGCCGCTCCAGGGCGATGAGCTCCACCGTGGCCCCGGACAGCGCCTTGTTGGCGGGCACCACGTCCCCCCACTTGGTATGGATCACCGCCTTGGACATGGGGGCGTCCCCCAGGATCACATCATAGACGCTGGGGGAGCGGCCCTTATCCAGGCCAAAGCCGGAGGTGGCGTTGCCCTGGGGGTCGAAGTCGCACACCAGCACCCGGGCCCCCAGGGCGGTGAGGGCGGCGGCCAGGTTGACGCAGGACGTGGTTTTGCCCACGCCCCCCTTTTGATTGACAATGGCGATGGTCTTGCCCATGGGGCATCCCTCTTCTCTCTTTGTGAAGTCCCGGCACTGGGGCAGTAAAATTCATTATATCCTGTTCGGGGCGTGATTTCAACCATTTTGCAAAATAAAAAAGGCAGGGGGGCCTGCCTTTCTGAGAATCATTCAAAAATGTTTCACGTGAAACGGCCCCGGCTGCGGCGGGGCTCGGGATCGGCTTCTGGGGGCGTCGGATGTTTCACGTGAAACGGAGAAGGGGAGGGCGGGCCGCTGGCCTGTGCCTGGGGGCTGGCGTGCGCCACGGTTTTCCCCCTCCCGCAGGGCTGAATGTTTCACGTGAAACGGCCCCGGCTACGGCGGGGCTCGGGGTCGGCTTCTGGGGGCGCCGGATGTTTCACGTGAAACGGAGAAGGGGAGGGCGGGCCGCTGGCCTGTGCCTGGGGGCTGGCGTGCGCCACGGTTTTCCCCCTCCCGCAGGGCCGAATGTTTCACGTGAAACGGCCCCGGCTGCGGCGGGGCTTGGGGTCGGCTTCTGGGGGCGTCGGATGTTTCACGTGAAACGGGACGGGAGAAGGCAGGGCCTAGGGGGGCTGGCGTGCGCCACGGTTTTCCCCCTCCCGCAGGGCTGAATGTTTCACGTGAAACGGGCCGTGGCCTGGGCCAGGGGGCTCATTTGGGGATGTGGATGGTGAGGGTGATCTCCCGGTCCGTCTCCTCCTTGCCGCAGCGGGCGTTTACCCCGGCGGACTGCATCACCGCCAGGCTCCTCTTCACCGTGTTGAGAAACAGCCGCACGTCCCGGATGCGGTAGACCGGGGCGGCCTTGCGGGGGGCCGTGCCGCTCTGGAGCAGACGGTCTATGTATGCCTCGGTCTGGGCCACGTTGAGCCCCCGCTTTAATATCTCCTCCAGGGCGGCGCGCTGGGCCTCCGGGCTGCCCAGCCGGAGCAGGGAGCGGGCGTGGCGCTCGGTGAGGCGGTGGGAGCGCAGGGTGGCGATCACGTCCTCGGGCAGCTTGAGCAGCCGCAGCTTGTTGGCCACGGCGGACTGGCTCTTGCCCACCCGCTGGGCGGCCTCCTCCTGGGAGAGGTGGTGGCGGTCAATGAGCTGCCGCAGGGCGGCGGCCTCCTCCCAGACGGTGAGGTCCTGCCGCTGGAGGTTCTCCACCAGGGCCAGCAGGGCGGAGGCGTCGCTGTCCGCCTCCATGGGGAGGCAGGGCACCCGGGGGAGGCCCGCCAGCTGGGCGGCGCGGAGGCGGCGCTCCCCGGCGATGAGCTCCCAGCCCCCGGGGGTGCGCCGGACGGTCAGGGGCTGGAGCACCCCCACCTGGGAGATGGACAGAGCCAGCTCAGCCAGCTCCCCGGGGGGGAAGTCCCGCCGGGGCTGGCGGGGGTTGGGGCGGATTTCGGCCACAGGCAGATCCAGCACCTGCCGCTTGGCTGCTTTTGTGAAGAGGGACATAAAAACGCCTCCCTGCTTTTGTATAGGTGGCTTTATGATACCACCGGCAGGGAGGCGAAATCCATCGAAGGGAAGAGGGGAGGGCCCGAAGGGGCGCAGGGCATGGAGCCCGCCCCGGCGCGTTTCACGTGAAACGCACCATCCGCTGTTTCACGTGAAACGGAGAAGCGCGGCTATCCACGCGCTTCCTTGTCACGCTTGGATTGGCCGCGCGGCGGGTCGCTTTCCCTCCGACTTGGACAAAACCCGCCACCGCTATGCGGCGGCTGGGCTTTTGTCCTCGCTTTGGTCCAAGCTCCCCTGCGCGGCTATCCTCGCGCTTCTTGTCACGCTTGGATTGGCCGCGCGGCGGGTCGCTTTCCCTCCGACTTGGACAAAACCCGCCA
>CAJUKT010000055.1 GCA_910587255.1 uncultured Oscillospiraceae bacterium | reverse complement strand
TTGGAGATGTAGTCCGCCGAGGTCCAGTCGTTGCAGCCCATGTAGAGCGTCTGATCGAAGGTGGCCAGCTGATTCTCCCACTCCTTGCCCGGATATTTTTCCTGCCACTGGGACAGGCTCTGCACTACCACCTGGCAGCTCATGTTGAAGCCCCGGATGCTGTTGAGGGCATCGGCGATGCCGTCCATGTAGCCGATGTTGCAGTATTCGTCCAGGCAGAAGTTCACCAGCACCGGCAGGCGGCCGCCCTTCCCCTCCAGCCGGGCGTAGTCGGACAGCCGGGGCAGGGCCAGGGAGAAGAACAGCGAGCTGAGGAAGCGGTAGGCGCTGTCCTGGGCGGAGATGATGACAAAGTAGGCGCAGGGCTTTTGCCCCGGCAGCAGCAGGTCCACATCGTGGTTCCGGGTGATGGCGTCCACCAGCTTATTTTGGAAGATGGCCAGCCGGTTGCCCAGGCCGATGGCGATGCTGCCCCACAGGTTCTCCTTGGCCTTGAGGAACAGGCCGTGGTGCCCCTTGGCCGGGTGATCCGGGGGAAGCTGGGCCAAGGTGCGGTTGATGTCCTGGATGCTCTGATGGGCCAGCAGCTGGTACACGTCGCCAAGTCCCCGCTTCTCGATAGGGAGCAGTTTCCCGCTACTGTCCTTCAGGTTCACCACGTAGTGGATCAGCGCCATGAGCAGGTTCAGCTCCGCGCGGCTCCAGAAGTCGTCCGCCTCATGGGCCCCGGAGGTGTTCTGGATGATGGTGTTGGCCACGGTCTGGGCTAGCTGGGGTTCCTTGTCCAGCCCATACAGGCAGTTCCAGCCGTCCGAGTGGGCCATGTCCAGGAAGTTCACCGCCTTGACATAGTGGCCGTGCTCCTTGAAATAGGGAGACAGCTTTTCAAAGAGCTCCCCCTTCGGATCGGTCACAAAAACGGACTCTTTCCTCTGGGCGCAGCCCATCAAAAACGGGATGATGAAGCCCCGGGATTTGCCGCTGCCCGGTGCGCCGATGCACAACAGGTTGTTGTTGTCCCCCGGCACCATGCGGTGGGCGGCGTACAGGGCGTACTTGTCCGGGTCCTTCTCCCGCCGTTTATACTTGCCCAGCATCATGCCCTTCACCTCGGACACGCTGCCCACCTCCAGGAAATCGGACATCTCCTTTCGGGTGAGGAACCCGGAGGAACCATGGGTGCCGTCGGGGAGGATGTCAAAGCCCCGGCTGTCCCGGGTGGCCTTGCAGCCGGAAAACCACTTGTACCCCGTCCCGGTGAACAGGCACACCAGCAGAGCAATCACCGCCGTAGCCCCCAGGCCGAAGGGGGTGAACACCACGAACCAGTTGCGGAAGGGGTTGAGCACCCAGATGCTGCCCACTTCCTCGCCGGCCTTGTGGAAGGTGGCAGCAGTGCCCAGCCGGATGGAGTTGAGCACCATCCCATAGAGATACCAGCCCGCCAGCACCAGGGCGGCGTAGAGGGGCAGCCTCTTTTTGTGCTGCTCGTACCAGGGGCCCACTTTCGGCTCCAGATGATCTTCAAGTTTTTCTATTAGCTTGGATAAGCGGGGCATCGGCCACCTCTCCTTTCGCGGTGAGAAATTGGGTGCGCGGGGACACATAGGGGACGGGGTTCCTGCCAGTCACCGCCCGGATGGCGTCCGCCGTGAGGACGAACACCCGCGCCAGATTTTTGTCCCGGCAGCGGGGGAACAGCACCTGCTCCGCCTGTCCCTCCAGGGCGGCCATGGCGATCTGTGGAAGGCCCCGGTTCCTAGCCGCCCGGATGGCGGCGTTGATCCGGCGCAGGTCCATGTCGGCGGCCATGAGGAAGGGCACGCCTTGGAATATGGCGTCCCACTCGGGCACGTCCTCCGGGGGCGGGCGGTATTGATTCTTCAGCGCCGCCTTGGTCAGACGCGCCCGGTAGTCCGGCGCGGCCATGATCTGGAGCTGCACCGCCCCAGTGGCATCACAGGACAGCAAGTGGACGGGAAGCTGGAGGCAGCGGTACGCGCCGCCGTAGGTGAGCAGCTTGGTATCCTTCCGATCCATGGGGCGCTCCAGCTCAGTGAGTACGCTTTGATAGCTGGCCCCAGCGAAGATAAACGCCCGTCCTACGTCCCGGAACCGGGCGGTCTGGTTGGAGAACGCCGCCAGTTCATCCATCAGCGCCACCTTTCCGATGCCGGGGCAGACATAGTGCGCGGCGTACAGGCTGTCCCCCAGCCGGGCAATGGCCGCCACCCGGGTGCTGCCCCAGGGGTTGGAGCCCTTACTTCGGGCAATGGACGGGAGAAACAGGGCCGCGGGGCCGTCCAACTCCTCCGGCCCGAGGGTGAAGGGGTTGACTCCGCCGTGGTAGGCGGTCACCACCAGCCGGGACACTCGGATGCGGCGTTCCATCAGCGGCGGGTGGTAGGCCCGGGTGGTCTGAGAAACCGCACTGTCCAGCAGATGCTCCAACAGAAGCTGCCCCATGCTGGTCAGTAGCAGCGTCCCGCTCTTTTCGTGCCGCCGGACAAGGCCCAGGCCCATGAGGTTTTTCCGCTCTGCCTCCGAGGCCAGTCCTTTCAAATCCCTGGGCTGGATGAACTGGCACCAGCACAGCAGCTTCAAAATATCAACGTCCCGTTGGCTGAAAATCACGCATACCGAACCTCCCTCCAGATTCCTGCGTACGCCGAAAACGCCCTTGCGCCGCTACCGGCGCAAGAACTTTTTCGGCGCTTTTTCAAGCCCCCTATGGGAAGCCGATCTGATGGCTCTCCATAGAAGTCAGCTTTTTTTGCTTGCCGCGTTTTTGCCGTCCTGCCGAAAGCCCTTGCTTTCAACGGCTTGGAGCGACGGACACCCATCAGATTTGCGATAGCCCGCCAACTGGCCGAAAACGGCCCGAGCCAAACCAAAACCTGATGGGTGTCCTGGTCACTTTTTAGCGCCGTTCACCTGATTTGCAATCTGTCCGTTACCGGGCGGTGAGGAAACAAATATCGCTCAGGTTCGTCAGCGAATTAAAGTTCTTTTTGGATACTTTTTCTTTCAAGAAAAAAGTATCAGCCCCAGCCGCCATCATAAAAATGCTTCACCTCATAGTCCCCAGAGTGGAAGGAAAAGAAGTCCGCCGCATCGGACAGGTCTAGCAGGGTGATGTGGCACACGTCCACCTCACTCCGCCCGGACAGCAGGGCCACCGCCAGGGTGTGCTGGTCGTCGTCGGGGATGAGCCTGCCCTTGATGGCGTTGGACACGGCCTTGTAGCCCTTGTTGTCCTGGTCGAAAATGTGGCGGCCCTGGATACCGGTGAACTCGTCGATCACCAACAGCGCCCGGTTGAAAAAGGGCAGCTTACAGCCTTGCGCTTCGTATTCGTCCAGCAGGCGGCGGATGGTATCGCTGAACCATTCCGGGGGTTGAAAATGATTTTACAGGTGAGCAGGTTGTGCCACATACAGGTGGTGTAGCTGCTGCGGGGCTGGAACCCCTCCATCACTTCCGGCGCCCCGGCGGCGAACTCGTCCATGTCGCGGTAGAGTATGTCGATGTCGATCCCATTGTTCAAGCGGCAGTTGTCCTCATATTCTCAGAAGTGGTTGCCGATTTTCATGACGCAACAGTATCGGGACAGAAGCCCTTCCGCGCTTCCTCCGGGATAGGCGCCGTGCAGTACTGGTACACGTCATAGTCGGAAGCCGCGTCAAGACCTCCCCCGCCCGGGAGCCGTCCAGGGCGATAGCCTCCATCTCGTTCCACGCGCTGAGTTCCTCAAACAGTCTGTCTACCATTCAATCCTATTCTTTCCCCTGTGAATCCGCACCTCTATCTTATCTATCCGTTCCCACAAAATCAACTCCCGCCAAATCAAATGAGAAACGGGCGGTGGCTCTTGCCACCGCCCACTTGCTTTTTCTCTTCCGGCTGCCCTCACAGCCCGCCCAGATATGCCTCCCGGACCACGCTAGAATTGAGCAGCGCCTCAGCAGTGTCCTGGAGCACGATCTTCCCAGTCTCCAGCACATAGGCCCGGTCAGAGTGGCGCAGGGCCACCCGGGCGTTCTGCTCCACCAGGAGGATGGTGGTCCCCATGTCGCGGATTTTGTCCACCATGTCGAAGATCTCCTTAATAATCAGCGGCGCCAGACCCAGCGAGGGCTCGTCCAACAACAGCAGACGGGGCTTGCCCATCATGGCCCGGCCCACGGCAAGCATCTGCTGCTCGCCGCCGGACAGAGTGCCCGCCACCTGAGCCTTGCGGTCCAGCAGCTTGGGAAACAGCTCAAACACCGTCTCCAGGCTACCCTCGATCTCGCTGTCCGGGCGGCTGTAGGCGCCCATACGCAGGTTGTCCAGCACGGACAGCCGCGGGAACACCTGCCGCCCCTCCGGCGAGAGGATGATGCTCTTTTTTACCATGACCTGGGTGTCTTTGTTGGTGATGTCCTCCCCGTCAAAGGTGACCCTCCCCTGGTCGCAGCGCTTCAGCCCCATGATGGTGCGCATGGTCGTGCTCTTTCCCGCGCCGTTGGATCCGATCAGGGTCACGATCTCCCCTTCGTTCACCTCCAGGTTGATGCTGCGCAGGGCATTGATGCTGCCGTAATTCACAACGACGTCTTCCAGCTTCAGTAATGCCATGCTCACTCCTCCTTGCCCAGATAGGCCTCGATGACCTCCGGATTTACCTTGATCTCATCAGGTGTGCCGCTGGCGATCATGCAGCCATTGTTCAGCACGTACAGCCGCTCACAGATATTCATGACGAACTTCATATCGTGCTCAATGAGCAGGATGGGGTAGCCCATGTCCTTCAGGCGGTGCACGATATTGGCAAGGTCCTCCGTCTCCTGCTCGTTCATGCCGGCGGCGGGCTCGTCCAGCAGCAGGAGCTTGGGATGGGTCGCCAGGGCCCGGGCGATCTCCAGCTTCCGCTGGGAGCCGTAGGGCAGGCTGGTGCTCATTTCAAACCGGTCCTTGTAGATGTCCAGGATCTTCAGGATCTCGTCCGCCTCTTCCTCACACTTTTTGTCCTCCAGCCGCTTGCTCTTGGTGTTGAAAATGGAGGCCAGCACTCCGCTTTTGGTGTGGCAGTGCATACCGGAGATCACGTTGTCCCGGACGCTCATCCGGGGGTACAATCGGATGTTCTGGAAGGTGCGAGCAAAGCCCAGGGCCGTGATCTTGTGGGGCTTCCAGCCGGTCACGTTCTGGCCCAAGAGGGACACACTGCCCTCGGTGGCGTTGTACATCCCGGTGATCACGTTGAACAGCGTAGTCTTGCCCGCCCCGTTGGGGCCGATGATCCCGATGATCTCGCCGGCGCGCACCTCCATGCTGACGTCGGAGAGAGCCACCAGTCCGCCGAAGCGCTGGGTGATGTGCTCTGTCTTTAAAATAACTTCACTCATTTTTCGCGCTCCTCCGTCGTCGAGTCTTTCCGCTCCATCCGCTGGCGGATGTACTTAAAGTTGATGTCGCCGAGCAGGCCCTGGGGCTTGACCATCATCAGCACCACCAGCAGCACACCGTAGATCAGCTGCCGGTACTGGGCCAGGCTGCGCAGCAGCTCGGGCAGGACCGTGAGCACAATGGCGCCGATGAAGCTGCCCACCACATTGCCCAGGCCGCCGAAAATCACCATGACCAGCATGTTGTTGGATTGGGAGGCCGCGAAGCTACTGGGGTCGATGTAGCTGGTATAGGCGGCGTAGAACGCCCCGGCCAGCCCCACCATCATGGAAGAGATGATGAAAATCACCATCTTGAAGCGGAACACGGGGATGCCCATGGCCTCCGCCGCCAGCTCGTCGTCCCGAATGGACAAAATGGCGTAGCCGATCCGGGAGTTCATCAGGTTGTGCACCACCAGGGTGGACAGGATCACCATCACCAGGGCGAAGAAATACAGTCTCTGGGGGCTGTCGAAGAGGAAACCAAAAATCTCGGGCTTTGGAATGGCCATAATGCCCAGGGGGCCCCGGGTCAGGCTCATCCAGTTTAGCTCCACCACCCGGATGATCTCGCAGAACACCATGGTGATAATGGTAAAGTAATATCCTTTCAGCTTCAGCACCGGCAGGCCCAGTAGCAGCCCGAACAGGCCCGCCATCACCCCCGACAGGATAAAGGCCACCAGGAAAGGCACCTGATAGGTGGTGGTCAGAATGGCGGCGGTGTAGGCGCCGATGCCGTAAAACGCGGCGTGGCCAAAGGACATCTGCCCCAGAAAGCCCACCATCAGATTCAGGCTCAGCGTGATCATGATGAACAGCAGGCTGAGGGTGCCGATGCGGATGACGTATTTATCCGGGAACAGGAAGGGAAGCAGGACGGCGCAGGCCAGCGCCAGCGCGATGAGAGGAATCCGATATTTTACCATTTTCTGTGCCAATTTTTCCAGCATATCCTGTCCCCCCTCACACCTTGTTGATCTGCTTGCTGCCAAACAGACCGCTGGGCTTGAACAGCAGCACCACGATCAGCACCAAAAACGCGATGGCGTCGCGGTAGCCGGAGCTGATGTAGCCCGCCGCAAAGGTCTCGATGATGCCTACCAGCAATCCGCCCACCATGGCCCCGGGCAGAACGCCCACGCCGCCCAGAATGGCGGAGGCAAAGGTCTTCATCCCCACGGTGGCGCCCATGGTCACGCTCACGGTCTGGTAGTACATACCCACCAGGTTGCCGGAGATGCAGGCCAGCACGCCGCTGATGATAAATGTAAACGCGATTACGCTGTTGACGTTGATGCCCATCAACCTGGCGGCCTCGGCGTTCTGTGCCGTGCACAGCATGGCTTTGCCGACCTTCGTCTTGTACACCACAAAGGAGAGCAGCAGCATCAGAATCAGGGCGGTGAGCAGAATGATAATTTGCACCCAGCTGACCACCGCTCCCCCGATCTCAAAGGAGCCGAAATTGAACTGGTTGGGGAAAGATTTCGTCTCACTGCCAAAGACCAACATGATAAAATTGTCAAAAATCATGGACATGCCCAGGGTCGTGATCAGGGCAGTCAGCTTGGGGGCGTTCTTCCTGCGCAGCCGCCGGAGCGCCAGCCGGTCCAGCAGGAACCCGGCCCCTCCGGTCAACAGGATGCTTACAAAAAACGCCAGGAAAAAATTGACTCCGGTCGCGTTGTAAAGCATCAGGGAGAGATACGCGCCCAGCATATACAGGGAGCCGTTGGCGAAGTTGGTCAGCTCCAGGACACCGAATACCATGGTGAAGCCGATGGACACCAGGGCGTAAACGCTCCCGATGGTAATTCCGTTGATCAACTGCTGTAAAAACAAGTCTGCGTCACCGCCTTTTTTCAAAAATAGGCGGGAGAGCGGCTTGAGTCACTCTCCCGCCTGTGGGTCCTGTTATTTCGCGACCACGAATTGGCCGTTCTCAATGTCGAACATATAGATGCCCTTGACCATCTCTTTGTTCTCGTTGAACTGCATGTCATAGCCGGACACGCCGGGGAAGTCGCGCAGCTTGGCGATCTCCTCGCGCAGGGCGGGGGTGTCGGTGCCCACCTTCTCGCAGGCGTCCAGCACGATATTCACCGCGTCATAAGCGCTGGCGGCGAAGCCGTCGGGAACCTCGTCGTAGGCAGCGGTGTAGCTGTCCACGAAGGCCTGCATGGCGTCGTCCAGCTTGGAGGTCTCCAGCACGGAGGGCAGGAAGGCGGGGACGGAGCTGAGCACCACGGTGCCGTCAATGGAGTTGCCCACCACGCTCAAGAACTCCTCGGTCAGAGCCATGCCGGGGCAGACATACTGGCAGTTGATGTTCAGGGACTTGGCTTGCATCAGGATCTGCGCACAGTCGCTGTAGGAGGCGTTGACGTACAGCAGGTCGGGGTTCTGCTCCTTGATCTTGGACAGCACGGGGGAGAAGTCGGTGGTCTGGCCGGGAACGAAGGTCTCCTTGCTGATGACCTTGCCGCCCTGGGCCTCATACTCCTTAGTGAACACGTCGGTGGCGATGACGCCGTGGTCGGTGTTCTGGTACAGCAGCGCCACGTTCTGGGTCCCGAACCGCTCGATGAGCGCGTCGGCATACTCAGCGCCCTCGTACTTCTGGCTCATCACCGCGGAGAACATATTTTTGCCCATGGAGGGGAAGTCGGTGTGGGAGGCGTTGGGGCTGAACAGCAGCAGGTCGGCCTCTTCAAATACGGGGGCGGCGGCCATGGCGCAGGAGGAGGAGAAACTCCCCATGCCGGCGATGACGGTGCTGTCCGCCACGATCTTGTTGGCTACGTTGACGGCCTCGGTGGGGTCACCCTTGTCGTCGTTGATCTCAATGACGTAGTTGGTGCCGTGGGCCTCGTTGTACTGATTCAGGGCCAGCTCGGCGCCCCGGGACAGGGATTCGCCGTACTGCATCTGGTCGCCGGTCATGGGCAGGAAGAAGGCCAGCTTGTTCTTGCCGGACTCATTGCCGCCTCCGGCGGACTCCACGGAGCCGGTCTGCGCCGGATTGGAGCTTGCGGGCTGGGACTCCTGCGCGCCCTGCTGGCCGCAGCTGGCCAGCCCCAGCATCATGGTCATTGCCAGGAGCAGGCCTGCAAGTTTCATCAGATTCTTTTTCATCGCTATGCTTCTCCTTTTCTGTTTTGTTTTATAGTTTATATATTACAAAATGTCAAATTGCAATATATTCCCTATCTCATAATACAACATATTGCCATTTTGTCAATAGAACACGGCGTTTTCTACTTAAATTACAATTTTTTATATATAGTTTTGTGCAGCTTTGCTATATTATCCCCCCCCGCACCCCGCGCTTCTGCCCTTTTTTGCCCAATCAGGGTGACGATCCCTGCTAAAATCACCAGCACAGCCCCAAAAGCGGAGGACGCTTTGACCGGCTGAGACAGGAACAGGGCGCTGAACAGCATGGAAAACAGGATGCCGGAGTAGTTAAAGATGCTGACCTCGGAGGCCCTTGCCATGGCGTAGGACAGCGTCAGCGTTACCTGTCCCCCCAGGGCGAACAGGCCGATCAGCACCAGCTGGAGCAGCTGCACCAGGGTGGGCACCACAAAATCCGGTATCATAATCACCATGGACAGCAGGGTGGAACAGGCCGAGAAAAAGAACACCACCACGCCGGGGGCCTCCCGCCCCTTCAGTGCCCCTACCGCCGTGTAGGCCATGCCGGAAAACAGGGCCGACAGCAGCGCCACGAAAATGGGAAACAGCTCGGACTGGAAGGTGGGGTTGGACACCACCGCCGCCCCGGCAAAGGCCAGCGCCAGCGCGGCCACCTGATAGCGCGCCACCTTTTCCCGCAGGAACACCACCGCCAGCAGGGTGACGATAAAGGGAGACATCTTGTTCATCACCGCCACATCCCCCTGGGCCGCGTGGGCGGAGGCATAGAATAGGCAGATCATGCCCAGATAGCCCATGGCGGAACGCAACACCAGCAGCTTCCGGTTCTCCGGCTTTCCCATCAGACGATGGCCTTGGCGGCGCACGCTGATGTACGCACCGCCCGCGGCGAAGAGATTGCGGAAAAACAGCTGCTCGAACAGCGGGATTCCCGCGGCGCTTTTGGCAATCACGATCTGCATGGCGGCAAAGGACATGGCCGACAGCACCATCAGCAGCGACGCCTTCGCCCGCTTCGACATACCGGCGCTTCTCACTTGGCGATCATGATCTGGATGATCTCCTCATCTGTCTGGAGCATACCCTTGCTAGCCAGATCCCCCACCGCGGAGATGGTCTCCTCCAGGTCGCCCTTGACGATGCCGTCGCCGGGCTGGAAGGAGCGTTCCTTTTTCGCCAGCTCATAGCCGATCAGCGCAGCCTCCACCGAGGAGGCGATCTTGGCCGCGCAGGAGGGCTTGGCCCCGTCGCAGATGATGCCGGAGACGTTGGCCAGGGTGTTGCTGATGGTCAGGGCGATCACCTCTCGGGAGGCGCCGTCCAGCCAGGCGATGGCCGCGCCGCTGCCCGCCGCCGCGCTGACGGCGCCGCAGTAGGCCGACAGCCGCCCCACCTTAGTCTTTTGGTGGATAGCCACCAGATTGCTGATGGCCACCGCCCGGATCAGCCTGTCCCGGTCCGCCCCGATGTGCCGGGCGTAGACCACCACCGGCAGGGTTACCGTGATGCCCTGGTTCCCCGAGCCGGAGTTGATGACTACCGGCAGCAGAGAGCCGCTCATCCGGGCATCTGAACCGGCCGCGGCGGCGGCCCTGGCCTGAGTCCAGACGTCCGTGCCGAAGTTTTCCAGCAGCGTCTTGCCGATACACGCGCCGTATGGGTGGGTCAGGCCCTCCTGAGATATCTCCGAATTATAGGCGATCTGCCGGTCGATCACGTCCTCAATTTTGGCCGTATCCACGCGCTCGGCAAAGGAGAGAATCCCGTCCACCGTCATAAAGGACCGGTCCACCTGCGCCTCCTCCGGGGTGTGCTCCTCCTCGCCCCCGCGGTACAGCAGCACCCCGTTGCGCTCCACCCGGATGAGATTAGTGTGGCGGTCGCGGATCTCCGCCAGCGCCCGGTCCTCCCCAGCATAGGCTTCCACGATGATGTGCAGCTTTGCCTCCGTCGCCAGATGCTCCACTGTGCAGCCCTCCGGGCGGGCCAAAAATTCCTCCGCCGCTCGGCGGCCTTTATCCGAAATGCCGGACAGAACCTCCAGCTTCTTTTCCACGCTGCCGGCCACCGCCCCGAACACCGCCGCGGCCTCAATGCCCTTCCGGCCGTTGGTGCCAGGGACCACGACCCCTTTCACGTTTTTGATGATGTTTCCGCTGGCCTGAACCCGCAGGCGCTCCGGCACACGCCCCAGCGCCTCCCGGGCTTTGGCCGCGCAGTAGGCCAGGGCGATGGGCTCTGTGCAGCCCTGGGCAGGCACCAGTTCCTCCCGCAGGACCGCGATATAGGCTTCTTCCATGTTTTTCATCGGTGTCCTCCCCGGCGCAGCGGCCTCACAGTTTCCCGGCATTGTACTCATCCGCCGCCACCCGCAGCAGATGCACCGTCTCGTTCCCAATGTCCAAGGGCAGGGAACAGCCGGGGGCGAAGATCAGACGGTTGTCCCCGGACTCCCGGGCGGCCTGGGCCACGCGGCGGCGGAAGCAGTCCAGCACCTCTTCCCGCGTCCCGTAAAAGTCGTGGAACTGATCCGTTCCGGTGACCAGCACCTTGTCGGTGATCCGGCGCACCCTGGCCACCGTGGCCCGCTCCTCCTCGGGAATCTGCAGCGGCGTGTTCTCCCAGCTGATGGCCTGAACGTCATAGGTTTTGAATTGATCCCAGAAAAAATTCCGGGCGCCGTGGACGTGAATCATGTTGAACCAGGTCCGGCCCTTGATCCGGCTTAGCAGCATCTCGTCATAGGGCCGGGCAAACCGCTCGAACTCCGCCTCGGACAGAATGTCCGCGTTGCTGTACCGCTGGGCGAAGAAGAAGCCGTCGGCACCCGCCTCAATATAGGCGTCCACCAACTGGAGCTCGGTCTGCACCAGGGCCCGGAGCATCTTGTCCACCGCCTCCGGGTGGTTCTCATAGTACCAGCGGGCCTTTTCGATGCCCCCCACAAACTCCGGAACGCAATGCATGGGCGTAAAGATGGTGGGCAGGATGGGCACCGTCCCCTTATAGTGCTCCGCCAGCGCCCGCACGTTGGCGATCTCCCGCTGGTAGACCTTGTTTTTGGACACGTTCAGCACCGGGAAAGCCTCCATCTGCCGGGGGGCCTGGATCAGATAGTTGTGTATGTGAAAGACCCGCTTGGCCTTCAGGTCATCCGGGGACAGTTCCCCGGCAAAATATTCGATGTCGGAGGCGTGGGCCTCCTGATTGTAGACGCCGTTGGGCATGATCTTGATAACATCCCATCGGCTGTAATCGGTCAGGCGGATAATCTCCGAGGAGAACTCCTCCGCCGTGCCCCGGTCGATGCCGGGACTGTGGAGCCAGCCGCTGGCGCCGATCTCCGCCACCGGTTTTCCCTCCAGCATGGCGCGGACCCGTTCCGTCGCAGTCATGGGCGGCCTCCTCTCAGTCCTTCTTCAATTCCCGCTGGCGGAAGGAGTAGTCCGGGTTCAGAGTGATGCCCCGGCCGCCGCTGACCTCGATGGAGGTGCCGGTCATGAAGGTGGAGCCGTTCCCACACATGAACACGATGGGCTTGGCCACCTCCTCCACCAGTCCGGGCCGCTGGAGCAGGGTGCCGTGGCAGATGTGCTTCATGTTCTCGTCGGTGGTATGCTCGGTGTTGAACTCGGTCATGGTGTAGCCGGGCATCACGGTGTTGACCCGCACGCCGTAGGCCGCGTACTCGCCGGCCATGGTGACGGACAGCATGTTGGTGGCGGCCTTCATGGGGCCGTACAGCGTGGCCGCGCCGGTGGTGGGGCAACGGCCCCCCAGGGAGCTGATGTTGACGATGGAGCCGCCGCCGTTCTTCTTCATGGAGCGGAACGCGGCCTGGCAGCCGTAGACGGCGGCCTTGAAGCAGATGGCAAACACCCGCTCCATCAGCGCGTCGGAATACTCCTCCTCATCGGGGCCCTTGGTGATCTGCGCACCCACGTTGTTGACCCAGGCGGCGATGGGGCCCAGGTGCTCCACCACGTGCTCGCCGAAGGCATAGGCCCGGGCCTCGTCGGTCATGTCCACCACCTCCGCGTAGACCGTGCCCAGCTTGCTCAGCTCCGCCTCCGCAGCCCGCAGATTTTCCTCCCTGGAGGAGCAGATGGCGACCTTTGCTCCCTCCTGTAGCAATTCCTTGGCCGTGGCTAGACCGATGCCCTTGCTGGCCCCCGTTACCACGACCACCTTCCCATTCAACCCAAGATCCATACGATAACCTCCCAATCTAAATTTATGATACGGCTGAAAGCCGGTCCTGCAATTTGTCATAGCAAGCCAAGGCGTTTTGACAGCAGAGCATATCGGCGGCCTCCCGTGCCCTAGACCGGGTCAGGTACTCCTCCTCCATCATCCAGTTCAAAAGTCTGGCCAACTGGCGGCGGAATTGGTGGTGTGCAAACCAGGAGACCTCCGGGAACATGACGCCGTCGCTGCCGTACATGATCTTGCTCAGGGGCGCCCGCTCCAGAAGCGCCGCCATGCGCTCCACGCCCTTCAAGCTGCACAGGTAGAACGTGCCGGATATATCGCTGTAGACGTTGGAGAACTGGGCCGCCAGATAGCTGGCGTTCTCCTCGTGGGGATGGCCTCCGTGGAGCAGTACCACCTTCACCCGGTTTTTCACCCTGGGGTCCAGCAGGAAGTCCGCCATGCAGATGGGGTCCATGGTCTTGAAGTCGATCCAGCTTCCCCCGCCCTCCCCGGTGTGGAACTGCACCGGCAAATCTTTCTCCCTGGCCACGGCCATGCTCTCCATCAGCAGCCAGCAGCGCAGGGCCTTCTGGTCCGCGGGGGTCCCTGCGCCGCGGCGGATGCGTTCATACGCCTTTTCTGCGTCCTCTCTCCCGGTCAGCCAGATGTCCAGCCCGCCGTTGTAGGCGATACAGGACTTGAGACCCACGGCCCGCTCCTCCTCGATCTGGCGGGTAAGCGTGTCGAAATAGGTCTGAACCAGCTCCCCAAAGCCCCGCCGTTCAGGCAGCAGCTCGTCCAAAATCCGGTCGAACCGGACGATATTGGCCCGCTTGTTCTCTGGAATGGAGGCGTTGAAATAGGCTTTCTCCTCCTCCGTGTAGGCCGGGGCTCCGATGGGGCTGCCGATCTCCAGGCAGTGCATGGCCACGTTGCAGTCCGACAGGAGCCGGGCGTAATAGCCCTGGGGGTCCGCGTTATAGCGGCGGAAGCGCTCCCGCTCGACCTCCTCCATGGAGCTGTCCTTCGGCATACCGAAGGTCTTGCGTAGCCGCTCCATGACCATCCCGTACAAAACCGTCTGGCGGCCAAAGTCCTCCTGTCCGGGGCCGGGGATGTATCCGCCTCCCAGGCAGCTCCAGTCGGGCGCCCGGTTCGGGTGAACCCGGTGGACATGGGTGTCGATCAGGGGAATCTGATACAGGTCCTGTATGTCCATACCCACACCCCCCGTCACAGGCTGGAGGGATAGCGCCGCCGCGCCGCCGCCAGCTCCCCCGGCCCGCTATGAACCTGGATCTCAAAGTAGAACTCCTTGCTCTCCATGGGCTTCAAAAACACCAGGTCGTTGTGCTCCCTGGCCTTCTCCCGGCCCCAGGTGCGGCAGTTGCAGGGCTCCAGCCCCACCACATAGTTGCGTTTTTGCAGGCATTTCCACAGGTTGAACTTGTTGAGATTGTCCGAAGCAAACTTCACCGTGGCTCCCACGCCCATCTTTTCGTTGAGCAGGGAGGCATAGGAAAACCCGTCCTTGGCAGTCACCGTGTGGTTATAGGCCCTGGGCTTATAGCCGTCGTCCGGTGCGCCCACCACACCGATCTGGTCCAGCGACTCCTCCGCCAAGGGAGAGGTGGGGAAGCATTTGTCCCGGGTCAGGTAGAGCTTTGCCCCCTCGTCCAGCAGGGGATAGCCAAAATTCAAATGGTAGATCATCATCAAGGGCGTCTCCTGGAAGCCTAGGTTTTCCACCACATCTCGGACCCGGATGATGTTTTCCCCCATCTTCACCTTGATCTCCCGGGTCAGGCACAGGTCCTCGCCGTAGGGCCGCACCTGGCGGGTCTTGGCGGTGTATTCCAGGTAGTAGTCGTCGCCCTCCCAATAGCTGCGGCAGTTCACCTCTTCCGAGGGGGTGTTGGAGATCTCCCCATGCAGGGTCAGCGGCTCGCCGTTGTCTACACTGGGCAGACCCGCGGTGGTCAGCCCGCAGGTGGCCATCATGCCGCCGCCGAAATTCCGGTCCCACTCGTAGTCTCCCTTGTGCCAGAACTCCGGCGCAGACACCCCCACCCCGGACAGCCAGCACAGGGACTTCCCCTGGAAGGTCAGCGTGGAGATGTCGGAGGCGCGGTCTGTCAGAATGGTCATGTACAGCCCGGAGCCGTTCCACAGGTCCACCGCGTTGACGCCGTCCTGCTTACCCTCTTTCAGCATGTATCGCTTGATGCCGGCGATCTGCTCCATGCGGCCCACGCGCTCGAAGATCGCCGCCTTTGTCATCGGCTGCATCAGCACATCCTCCTTGTCATTTTGTTTTTATAATATTACTAAATTTCATTATGTAACTATATGACGATTATAGCCTCAATATGACATATTGTCAATATCTCACTTTTATACAAAAAAAGGAAGCTCTATTTGTCTATTTGAACAAATAGAGCTTCCCAGCGCACCGGGCTTTGATGTCATTTTATACTGATCTCATAGGCGAGATAAACCTTGTCCCCGCGGTAGCGGGAGATGGACCAGCACAGCGGCGTTCCATCCGCCTCCTGAAACAGGTCCGCGACGTACAGCAGGGGCGCCCGCGTACGGTCGATGTCCAGCAGGTCAATGTCGTTTTTGCTGGCCAGCACGGACTCTACCCTCACCGTATGCCGTTTGATGTCCGCTTTGCCTATCCGACTCAGCGCCTCGATCAGATCGTATTTGATAAAGTCCTGGCCCTTGAGCCCATCCCAAAGGCTTTCGGGTAAGTACGTGGCGTTGTAGACGATATGGCTTTTCCCCACCGACCACATACGCTTGAGGTAGATCAGCCGCTCGTTCCCCGAGATTTTCAGCCGCTGGTTGATCTCGCCGATCTTGTCCACGATGCACAAATCCAGCACCTGTACGGCGCACTCCCGCCCCATGGACTCCATGTGGTCCCGGAACCGCTCAATGCTAATATCCAGCCGCAGTTCGATCTTCGGCTCCGCCACAAAGGTGCCGCTGCGCTTTTTGCGCACCAGAATGCCCTCCGCCACCAGTTCGTTCAGCGCCAGGCGCACTGTCGGGCGGCTGAGCCCCAGGCACTCGCAGAACTCGTTTTCCACCGGCAGCTTGTCGCCCAGCTTCAGGTTTCCACTTGCAAGCTCGTTCATAATCATGCGCTTGATCTGGTAATACAGCGGAATCGGGGTGTCTTTATTAAGCTTGAACCGT
Source organism: uncultured Oscillospiraceae bacterium (assembly GCA_910587255.1). Taxonomy (GTDB): domain Bacteria; phylum Bacillota; class Clostridia; order Oscillospirales; family Oscillospiraceae; genus Enterenecus. The sequence continues at coordinate 270 of CAJUKT010000055.1, read as the reverse complement.
TCTTCTCGTAAATCCATGTTCGTCTCCTTATATTTATTGACATCTCGTATATAGCATATACCTTTTTTTCAAAATGTCAACCGATTATCTCCGATTCCAGCCTGACCCTTTTTTCCCAACGAGTCGCTACTTGTCAGCGCCGATGCGATTTTGTAGTTTTTCGCCGAACAGGATATGTCGAAAAATGGCGGGTAATGGTGTACAGCCTTTGCATAATTATACTTGCCGTTTTCGTCCGTCAAGCCTGAAACAAGCTGATAAATCAGGGCT
>CAJUKT010000054.1 GCA_910587255.1 uncultured Oscillospiraceae bacterium | reverse complement strand
GAACTCCAGACCGATGGCATTGACCTCCTGGGGTGTGATGTTGTCCTCCGCGGAGAAGGACTGGACGAAGTGGTAGAACTGTGTCCCTCCTGTTTTGTGGAAACGCTCTTTGGTCATCTGCATCTCGATGAAGGCGGACTGGGGAACACAGTCGCTACCGGTGACCAGCCACGCGTCGCCCCAGCGGGTTTTCTCCTCCTGTTCCACATAGTCGATCACGCCGCGCATCGAACTGGCGGACTGCTTTTTGCATTGGATCGCGGTGAAGGTCGCCATCAGCGCACCTCACGGATTAACGTGGCCAGTGTGTCACATAGTCGGGAGTACTCTTGGACGAGGTCATCGCCGCGTAGGACAGTGATCCGCCCCATGTTGACAAGGGTGGTGAGCTGGTTGAGGTTGCGGCCCTGGGCTTTCAGCTCAGAGAGCAGATTGTCCAGCCCATCCACCCGCACGATTTCTTTGCCGAGAGCGCAGGTGGTGAGGTAATTCGTGACGGTCATGCCAGCGGCCTTGGCCCGTTGTTGGATGGCCTTTTTGTCTGCCGGTGTCATCTTGGCGGTGATAATTTCGGTCTTTTTCTTCTGCATTAAACTCCTTTCTCCCTCGTCGGCGCAAGCTGTATATCCCTCGCCTCGCCGCAAGCGGCGGGGCTCGCTCATTTCGCTGCGCCTCCTCTCCCCATCGAACCCGCTGCGCTGGGCTTCGATGGGGGCCCCTTGAGGGGTAGGGGGTGCCGGGGCAGCGCCCCGGCGAGTGCGGGCGGCGTATAGCCGGACGCGATGCTTGCCCTACCCAGAAGGGTAGGCATCCGCCCCAACAGGGCGCTTCTGCGTTGCCATAGCAGGTGCTCCTACGGTACTGCGGCGGGGCTGTCCACACTGCGGGGAGCGGTGAGGGAGATTTATCCAGCGCAAAAATCGAACGGCTGGGTTGCCCTAAAAACCGGGCGAAAAAGTGACGGGTTGGCCGTGGCTGATTTTGAGATTGTGTGCAAGCCCAATCTCGGGGACTCTCCTACGCTCGGCCACAGCGGGCCACACGGGGGTCAACGCCGCGTTTTGTGGTGCTGGGAGGGGTATGGATGCTACCCGGCTATGGGGAGGGCAACACGGGGGCTCAAAACGCGAAACACGGGGCGACCCATTTTAACGGGGAATACGGGTGCTCAGAATGCGGTTCGATAATTCATGGACGGGCAGAAACGGAGGCAGTTGCCCGGTGGGTCTGACAATTCTGCCGTCTGCGGAGCTCCCTGCGCTGGGCCTCCAGCTCCAAGTGGCAGAGCTGACGCTGATGGAACGCTTCTACTGCTTTCTGTGTTGGAAGGATGGTGTAGAGATTGTTGCCGTTCCACTTCAGACCTCGGTCGTCAAGGTAGCTGGTGCGCTCCACCGCGATGAGGTGTTTGTCCAGGAGGACACCGATGGAATTTATCACGGTGTTCCTGGACATCCCCGTGGCGGTAGCGATGGTGCTGTAGCTGGGGTGGCAAGTGTGCGTTTTGCGATCCTCGATCAGCAGCAGATAAGCGTGTACCATAAATGCAGAGGGCGGAAGGTTCAGCAGGAAAATTTCATTGGGAAGAGTGAAAAACTTCCCGCCATCGGCAGAGGAAAATTCAGCGGTGAGGGAGCATTCTTCTGTGATCAACCCTGTGTCTCGCAAGACAGACAGGCGCTTTCTCACAGTACTTTCTGACTTGTGAATGCCCTTCGCAACCAGCTTCGGAGATAGATTTGTACCGCCATGGGAGTGCTGGCAGCAGAGGTAGGACAGGATCACGAACGCGATAGGCTTGAGCCGATGCGACCACACAGCGTTGGGGATCGGGAAGCGGGAATGGCGAGGGTCACGCCGAGGCCAGCCAAAGGGGATGTGGCATTTCCTCATTGAGCAGCACCTCCCTGTGTGTGCTGCTCGACCCACTGGATGAACTTTTCTTTTGGGATGACCAGCCGGTTGCCAATTTTCAGAACCGGGAAGTCCGCTTCGTGCATCAATTCGTAGCTGCTGGACGGAGCGATGCCCAGTACCTTGGCTACGGTTGCCGCGTTGAGGAACAGCGGCAGATCGTCATAACTTTTGTACTCAGAAATTTTCACTTGCTTATCCTTTCAAAGAATTTGGGTGCAGATGGAGGGGGGAGTGGATTCCATCTGCTCTTGCTGGCCATGCGCCGTACCCGTTCCAACCCCAGAATCTCACTGGGACGTTTTCACCCTGCTGGTACGCTCGCTCCATGAGGAGGTCTTGGCGGTACTTCACCCAGGGAGTATGATCTTCGGCGGTGGGTGTTCAGTTGTCGAGGTGCGGTCGGCCCAAAATCTTAGCAAGGCTATTGACATTTGTATGGATATAGGCTATAGTCTATTTTGGGCCATCCCAATGGTAACATAATCTAAGAGGGTTGTCAACAGCCTTTTTAAAACCAATAGTCTATTATCCGAGAGGAGACGATGATTATGGGATTTCCAAAACTGACATTCCCGCTGGCCGCGGACTTTGGCAACACGAAATACTGGATCGGAGATCAAGGGCCATTCCGATTTGGCGAGGCGGTGACGGCTTTTTTTGACGGTGAGGATTTTGCGGACCCTGGGGAGGACAGGGAGACCTTGCTGGGGGATCTGGAGCTGTACCTGAAGGTGTTCGGCAACTACCTCCAGCCGTACATCGATCTGGGGGAGATCACGGACGAGATGGGGCACCAGTTGAAGGCGAGTTCAGCGGCGTGTACGCTGAATTATGGCTATCACATCCAGCCAAAGTCCGCCGTGCTGGTGGAGCGGTACACGTTTCCCACGCTGCGGGATTTCCTCTATGTAGAACTGGGGAAGGCCATCCTGCACGGCAACGCGCCGCGCCAGTGCCGCCTATGCGGGAAGTGGTTTTTCCACGAGCAGGGGGAGCGGTCCCTGTACTGTGAGCGCGTGGCCCCCGGCGAGGCGGAGCGGACCTGCAGGTTGATGGGGGCTCGGGCGGTCTTTGAGAAAAAGATCCAGGACGAGGACACCTGGAAGCTGTATAAGCGGGCGTACAAGAAATACTACGCCCGGTTCATGAAGGGGAACATGAGCCGGGAGGAGTTCAAGGTTTGGGCGGAGCAGGCGGCGAGGGAACGGGATGACGCGATTCAGAAGCTGGAGCTGACGCCGGACGAAACGGTGCAGATGGCAATTATCAATCAGCTCAAGGAGAAGCTGAATGACCGATAGAATTTCCTGGGAATGTAGCCGTGTTCTCTTTGTAGACACTGGTGCAATTTATAGCAGGCCAAAGCGAATAGGAATCTTGGGTAATAACACCGATATGCGGTGATTCCCTTGGATGTGGACGGCTGGTCATAGGCGCGCTTCCGCTTGTCCCGTTTAGGCGACCGCTTTGCACGTCCAGAAAGGCATTTAGCCGCCGGACGCGGCGATTTGTCCCCCAAATGCTCACAGCCTATTTTGCCTGATATAATCTCCTTATCACCTGCGGCCATAGCAGAACACATTTAGATGAGGAGGAGAAAACGTGGGCAGAATCAAAAAAGAAGTGCTCCGCGGGCTGTCGGCTGTGCTGGCCTTTCTGCTGATCGTGGTATCGTTTGGCAGCGGCATCGCCAACAGCTACGCCGGACGCATCAACACTGTGCTGGGGGTTTCCACCAGTAAGGTGATCAAAGGCGAGGCGTCCAACCAGGACACCAACTACTACAAGAGCGATTATGGCGCCGATATCTACGATGTGTCGGCGCTGGAACAGCTGGAGGCCGACGCTGCCCGGGAGGCAATCGGTGAGACAGAGGACGGCGTTGTCCTGCTGAAAAACGACAACAACGCCCTGCCCCTGGCCGAGGGGAGCGGCGTGTCCCTGTTCGGCAACAACACCGTCAACCCCAACTACAGCTACCACAGCACCGGCAATTCCATGCAGGAGCTGGTCACCTATGTGGGGGCCATGAAGGCGGTTTATGACGTGAACCAGGACCTGATCTCCGCCTATGAGAACAGCGGGGTCAGCCGGGTGAAGAGCGTCACCGACCCTGTGATTGGCGAGGCCCCCGCCAGCCTCTACACGGACGCCCTGAAGCAGAGCTGGAAAGGGGATGCCGCCATTGTCCTGCTGACCCGTGAGGCCAGCGAGGACTGTGACGTTGTTTTGAAAACCAGCGAGGGAATCAGCCAGCTGGCCATGAGCCGCAGCGAGCTGGACATGATGTCCATGCTCAAAGCGGAAAAGGCGGCGGGGAATCTCAGCAAAATCATTGTCCTCATCAACTCCAACTATGCCATTGAGCTGGGGTGGCTGGACGACTATGGCGTGGACGCCTGCCTGTGGATCGGCACCCCGGGCATCGTGGGCTTCACCGGCGTGGCCAACGTGCTCACCGGCAAGGTCAGCCCCTCCGGCAAGCTGCCCGACACCTACGCGGTGAACTCCCTGTCCGCCCCCGCCATTGTCAACGCCAACACCAACACCTATGAGTGGACCAATCTGGACGAGGTGACGGCCTACTGCGCGGACGACGCCAAGTATGTGTCCTATTACATGATCTACGCCGAGGGCATCTACGTGGGGTACAAGTACTACGAGACCCGCTACGAGGATACCGTTCTGGGACAGGGAAACGCCTCCTCTGCCGCCGGGGCCTCCAACGGCGGGGCGTGGAGCTATACCGATGAGGTGAGCTACCCCTTCGGCTACGGCCTGAGCTACACCACTTTCGAGCAGAAGCTGGACAGCGTGACCTACCACGAGGACACCGACACCTATACCGTGAAGGTGACGGTGACCAACACTGGTGATACCGCCGGAAAGAGCGTGGTACAGGTCTACGCCCAGACTCCCTACGGCGATTATGAGAAGGCCAACCAGGTGGAGAAGGCGGCGGTGCAGCTGGCGGCCTTCGACAAGACCGGCCTGCTGGAACCGGGTGCCTCTGAGACCCTGGAGATCGAAGTGGAGCGCTATCTGCTGGCCAGCTACGACTACACCAAGGCCAAGACCTATATCCTCAGTGCCGGTGACTACTACCTCTCCATCGGCGACGATGCCCATGACGCGCTGAACAACATCCTGGCGGCCAAAGGGGTCTCCGGCATGGTGGACGTGCTGGGCAATTCCGCCTCCGGCGACCCGGCCAAGACCTACACCTGGAATCAGGATTCCCTGGACGCGGAGACCTACAGCCGCTCCCGCAACAACGGCGCGGCGGTGACCAATCTGTTCGACAGCGCCGATGTGAACCACTGGATCGACAACACAGTGACCTATCTCTCCCGCAGCGACTGGGAGGGAACCTATCCCGTCCCCATCGCCATCACCGCCACCCAGGAAATGATGGTGGAGCTGGATGACCAAAATTATTCCAAACCCGCCGATTCTCCCTCCGTCAACAGCTTCACCCAGGGGGTCAGCTCTGGCCTCACCTTTGTGGACATGAAGGACGTGGACTACAATGATCCCTTGTGGGAGACCTTTATCGACCAACTGACCATCGAGGAGATGTGTTCCATTCTCCCGGATCAGAACGGTTCGGTTGAGCTGACCAGCGTGGGCCTGCCCGCCTCCTACCGGGGCGACGATATGGACTGCCTGGAGCAGGTCCATTTCAAGGCCAACGATAAGTCCGGCATTGTGTGGCCCTCCTCCCCTCTGATGGCGGCTACCTTTGACAGGGAGCGCATCGCGGCCCGTGCCGCGCTCACCGGCAATGAGGGCATTTTCATGGGCTGCACCGAGATTTGGTCCGGCGGGCCCAACTTCCACCGCACTCAATACTGCGGGCGCAACAACGCCTACTATTCCGAGGATGCCACCTTGGATTACTACATCGGCCAGCTTATGACGGAAAACTGTCAGAAATACGGCGTGATCCTGGGCTACAAGCATCTAACCCTGAACGATCAGGAGTACCGCCGGGAGAGCATCGCCACCTTCGCCAACGAGCAGACCATCCGCGAGATCTATATGCGGGCCTTCGAGGGCGCGTACAGCAAGGCCGGATGCCTGGGGGTGATGACCGCCTTCAACCGGGTGGGCCTGACCTACGGCGGCTCCTGCGGGGCGGTACTCAACGATCTGCTCCGGGGCGAGTGGGACTTCAAAGGCGTGGTCTGTTCCGACGCGGTGGTGGGCATGAACTACAAGACCCACTACGCGGAGAACATCACCAACGGTCTGGACTACTGGTGCTGGGATATGGCGGGCTTTGGGCCTCCTCCCGGTGGTCCCGGCGGTGAGGGCGGCCCTGGCGGCCCGGACGGCGGTCCTGGCGGACCGGGCGGTGGCCCCGGCGGCTCTGCCCCCACCGTGGCAAATGGCAACAGCGGCACCTATGACGCGGGCGGCACCAGCGACGCGGTGATCTACGCCAAAATCACAGAGCACGACGACGGCAACCTGCTCAGCGCCCTGCGTACCGCGGTGAAGCACCAGATTTATGCCGAAACGAAAACCAACCTCATCAATGGGCTGGACTCCAACACGACCATCGTATCCGTGACACCGTTGTGGCGGACCGCCCTGACCGGGCTGCAAATTGGCCTGGGCGTGCTGACGGCGGCGTCCGTGGCGCTTTACGGGATTGCCCTGGTCAAGGACGGCAAGAAGAAGGAGGTCAAGTAAATGAAACTGTCCCTTCACACCATCGGCAGTAAGCTCGACCTGGCCGCAGCGGTTTTGTCGCTGTGCGCCCTGGTGCTGTGCGCCGTCGCTGGCGCGTCCTCCGCGGTGCTGCTCTATCTGGCCCTGGCGGCGGGGTGCGGCGCGCTCTATGTGCTGCTGGCCAGCCGGTTCGCCGATCCCCTCAACCTGCTGGCCGTGGTGTTCCTGGGCCTGGCCTTCAGCACCTACCTGATCGCCAGTATCCCCACCTTTCTGGACTACTTCAACGGGATCACCATGTTCAACTCCACCGGCGGCATCCAGCTGGTGGCGGCCATCCTGGCGGTGATGGGGGCCAGCGCCCTGGCCTACATCGTTTCCTGCTTTATGAAACGAAACTGACCAGAACCACGCGCAATTACACGGCGGGCCGCCCACCCTTCGCCGGGTGAGCGGCCCGTCCGCTTTGACACACAGGGGGAAGTCCTGCTATAATCGGCTTGAAAGGCGGTGCTTTGCTGTGGTGGAAGTCCTCGCGCAGTATCGGGATTGGGCCGTGACAAACCCGTACACGCTGGTGCTATATGCGGCCTTCCTTCTGGGCGTCATGCTGCTGCTGGGGGAGCTTCCCCGCACCCCCGGGGAGTTTGTGCGGAAGGGGCTTGAGCTGGCGGCCTGCTGGTGTGGGATGGAGCTGCTCAGCGGGATCTATTTCGCCCTGCTGGGGGACAGCTACCTCAATCAGGTCCAGCAGACGGCGTTTGTGCTGCTGTACGGGGCGCTGCGCAGCAGGTATCCCCTGGCCAAGCGGTTTGTGATGGGCAGCGCGGGCTGGGCGGCGTGGATCTTGGTCGTCGCCATTTTCGGCTTCAGCGGCGTGAAATTTGGACCGCTGTCCGTCGCCGTGATGTCGGCGGCCTACGGCGGCGTGATCTGGGTCCTGCGGCGGTTCGCCATTGAGGACTTCCGCCTGGCCCCCCGGTATTATGTAATTGGCGTTGCCATTATGGCTCTTTTTGGTGCAATATCCTCGGCAAACTGGCGTATCGAACCGGGCTACCAGCCCTACTACTTCGTGCTGAGTATTGTGCTGCTGGGGATGCTCCTGCTGTTTTACGTCATGTTCTACGCCATCAACCGAAGCTACGGCAGGAACCTGGAGCTGCTGGCCCAGCAGGCCAGCCTGGAGGCCCAACAGCGTCTTTTGCAGCTGTCCCAGAAGAGCTATGAGGAGCTGAAGCTCCTGCGCCACGAGATTAAAAATCACGACGCCTATATAGAAATGCTGGTGTCTAACCGCCAATACGCCGAGCTGGAAGAATACCTCCGCAAGCGCACGGGCATCCCCCTGGATTCCCTGCGGCAGATCAGCTGCGGCAACCAGGTGATCGACGCGGTGATCAATCAGAATCTGGCGGTGGCGAAGCTGGAGGGAGTGCGTTTAGAGGTGCGCACGGCGGTGCCCCCGAAGCTCTCGGTGGAGGACGCGGACCTGTTCGCCCTGCTGAACAATCTGCTGAGCAACGCCATTGAGTCCAGCGCAGCCTCCGGGGTGCCGTCCCCCGTGGTCAAGCTGGAGCTCCGGCAGGAGCGGGAGTACCTGTTTATCCATATGGAAAACCCGGTGGATCCCTCCATAGACGCGAAAGACCGGCTGCGGCTGCGCACGACCAAGGAAAACCGGGAGCTGCACGGCTACGGGACCAAGGTGATCCAGCGCATCGCGGAGCGCTGCAACGGATATGTCCAGTATGATATTCAGAATCAGACATTTCTTTCCGACCTGATGCTGGTAGCAACGGAGGTGTGACGGATGGAGCCGTTGAAAATCGCCATCTGCGACGACGAGGAAACCGCCCTTGCCATTATTGAGAGCGCGGTGAGGTCTACCCTGGCGCGGGAAGGCGCCCCCGCCGAGCTGACCTCCTGCGTCAGCATCTCCGAGCTGAGGCGGTGGATGGAGGTGACCGTCTTTGACCTGCTGATGCTGGATATTGATATGCCCCAAACGAGCGGGATCGCCTTTGGACAGGAGCTGCGGGAGCAGAACAGCCGGACCGAGATCATCTACATCTCCAGCCGGGAGGACAAGGTGTTCGATTCGCTGAAGGTTCGGCCCCTGGGCTTTGTGCGGAAGAACCACTTTCTGGAGGATTTGCCCGACGCCATTGGCCTGTTCCTCAGTCAGAGGGCGGAACGGACCCTGCCGGACCGATTGGTGTTGGAGCAGCGGGATACGGTGCGGCTGGTGGAACTGAAGGATATCCTGTATCTGGAGGGGGCCAGAAACTGCCAGATGCTCCACATCGCGGGGGAGCGGGAACCCATTGCCCTGCGCAGACCCATGTCGGAAATGGAGGATGAGTTGGCGCCGAAAGGGTTTATCCGTATCCATAAAGGCTACTTGGTGAACTGTGAGCATATCCAGCTGATCCAGGAAGGACAGGTACGTCTGTCTAACGGGGAGGTTTTGCCGTTAAGCCGGAGAAAAGTACTGGAGGCGAAACAGAGGTTCCTGATCTATATGCGCACCCATGGGGCGCTGGGATAGATGGATATGCCTTCCCCGGCAATGATAAAAAGAACGTCAAGCAACTTGGCGATTCTATATTCCTCATTCAGCATCCGCCGGACCCTCATCAGGGGCTGGCGGATGCAGTTTCCCGAAAAGCGGATATTTTCTGAAAGGCAAGGGCGGAGTGACCCACAACCTGACCCACAATAGGAAACAAGCGGGCGGAGGCAATGGAACGGAAAGCACGATTGCCTCCGCATTTACGGAACAAAAACGCCCCCCAAGCGCCAAATGGAGGCGTTTCGAGGGCGGGCAATCAGTTGGTAAGGATGAGGTCTCCAGTTCAAATCTGGATAGCAGCTCCAAAAACTCCTGAAATCGCTGGATTTTGGGAGTTTTTGTTCTGTTTTCCCTCGAAATAATGTGGGTCAAGTTGTGGGTCAGGCGGGGCGACCCACAACTTGACCCACACGGCGAAATGTGTGGAAAGATTTAGAGAGTACCGGGCAGAAAGGTTGGCTTCCTACCCGGTGTAATTCTTTTATATGCATTTTTATTAGCAACGAACCGACTTTACTCAACATATGAAGTTTGCGAAGTTCGTGGAACTGATCATAAAATCCAATCCACATGGTTTTCCCCCATATGTTTGCATCCCACCATGAAATTCGGCGGATAGACAGAAGGTAATATGTCGTTTCTCCCATAGGAGGCCCCAATGGAATATTAGGAGCTATGGTTTCAAGTGCTTCCAGGAGATGTTGCTCCTCCAATATAAAAAGTTGTGCAAAAGGGATGGAAAATATTTCTGCCAGTTTTTCCGCTGTTTGCTTGTTGCTTGTCCAATTACTGGCCTCAAAACGGTTGACTGTTCTCTCGGAGCAAGGAATTAGACTTGCTAATTGCGCTACAGTCATTTTCCTTGCCTTTCGCAGAGCTTTTAAAGCTAATGATCCGTAATATACGTACATTTTCTTCATTGCAGTTTCAACTCCTTTCGACATTATCCTAACATATCTTGAGAGAAAATACTACGACAGGTTTTTAATTTTGAAAAATGCGGGGAACCACTGGGGAGCAATCATTTCGGGGCTTTCCTGCCCGGTGTTTTTCTTATTTTTGAGTGCCCATTACATCATTTGCGACATGAAGTTTCCCATGGTTTCCGCCGCCTGATCCTGCATCTGGCGGGTAGCGTGGGTGTAGGTGCGGAGGGTAAACCCTGCGTCGTAGTGACCCAGCATACTGGAAACCGTCTTGATATCCACTCCGTTTTGCAGAGCCAAGGTTGCGAAGGTGTGACGCAGACCGTGGAAGCGGATGTGCTCCAGCCCAGCGTCCCTGAGAATCTTTTCGTGGAGCTTCACCACTGAGTCGGGGTAGTACATCTCTCCGGTGGTGGACGAGGAGAACATATACGGGTTTTCCGGGTGTTTTTCATGCTCCTGGATTAGCAGGTTCACCGCCTCCTGGGGGATGGACACCCGGCGCACTGAGGTCTCAGTCTTGGGCCGGGAGAGGGTGAGCTTGCCGCTGGGGTTTTTGATATACTGCTTGCTCACGGAAATCGTCCGGTTTTGGATGTCCAAGTCATCCCAGAGAAGGGCCACCAGCTCGCCCTTCCGCAGGCCGCTTACCAGTTCCAGGTAGAACATGGGAAGGACTCCCCGTGCGTCGGCGGCGTCCAGGTAGGCTTTGAGGTGTTCGGGCCGGAGGGTTTTCATCTCCACATTTTGAACTTTGGGGGCGATACAGTCGTCAGTGGGGTTGCGAGGGATCAGCCGCTCCTTCACTGCCCTCTCGAACGCGCTGTGGAGCATCAGGTGGACGCTGCGTACCGTGGTGCTACTCAGGCCGGGATTGCCATGGCCGCTTTTCGTGTTCACCCGGCCACGCTCCATCAGATTTTTGTACATTTTTTGCAGGTCGCGGGAGGTCAGTTTTTTCAGCTTGATCTTTCCGATGCGGGGAATGGTGTAGGTCTCGATCATCAGCTTGTAGCGGTCTGCTGTGGCCTGCCGGACGTTGGGTTGGGCGTAGAGGTCGTACCAGGCACGCAGCCAGGTGGCTACAGTGTACTCGTCGGTGCGGGTAACGTCTACCTGCTGAGCCTGCTCCACCGCCGCTTTGAGTTTTTCCTTGGCCTCTGCCTGGGTGCGGCCCAGGACATTTTTGATGATGCGCTTGCCGGTGTCGGGATTGTAGCCCGCGGTGTAGCGGCCCTCCCAGCGGCCGTCAGAGCGCTTCCGCAGATTCCCTTCGCCGTTGGCGCGGCGTTTTGACATGGTTTATCCACCTCCATTTCTGATGTCGCCGTCATTGTCATCCATGCACTCGGCCATGATCCGAACTCCCAGCCGGAAACCCAGAATGAAGTTTTCCAGGGCGGTGATGCTGTCGATTTCCTGTTGTGATTCGATGAGTTTTGCCAGGATCGTTTGTCCGGCCTCGTCAAGCCGCTCGGTGAGCTGGTTTTCGAAACGGGTTACACGGTCTGTTGCTCGCTTCAGCTCGGAATGGGGTGCCATGTCCTGTGCGTTGGGTGTGATGTTGCCGTAGTAGAAATCTTCCAAGGTTTTTCGCATTTTCCTCGCCTCCTATAGCGGCACACCATACCACAAGCTGGCGGGAATAGCCATGGCAAACGGGAAAGGTTATCAGTTCAGACATATCTTTTTTCGCCTGCGCTGGCGGCGTTCTCTTTGTAGACAGTGGTGCAATCCGCACCCCCGCACAACGGCGCGCAGAGGGGCTGGCACCGCGTTTTATTTGCGGGAGGGACACGGGTGCTACCTGCTCCATAGGATGGGCACAAACTGTTTTACAGGGGCGGACACGGGGAACAATTGGGGCGGCGCCCCGTGGATGTGGAGCGCCGCCCGCCTGTACCTCAGAATTTCTATTCTGGGTAGCGGGTATAGAGGGTGAGGCCGGGCTGCTGTTCCAGCCACCAGCGGGGGTACTGCCCGCCCCAGTATGCTTTTTGGGTGGTGCCGCTGTCTGTGTAGGTGACCCACTCCGTGTCAATCTTTATTACTACGATGACGTGTCCATTGCGTTCGTTATCGTACCTGACCAAATCGCCGGGGCGGATCTGAGAAGCTGTACCAATAGGCTAAAACCGCTTGAGTAAAGTGCTGAAAGCAGCAATGGTGCAAACAGCTTGTGCAGAACGGACAGACACTTCATAGTCTTTGGAAAGACGGCGGGAATTGTTGATCCAGGCCAAAGAACG
>CAJUKT010000053.1 GCA_910587255.1 uncultured Oscillospiraceae bacterium | reverse complement strand
GTTCTTTGGCCTGGATCAACAATTCCCGCCGTCTTTCCAAAGACTATGAAGTGTCTGTCCGTTCTGCACAAGCTGTTTGCACCATTGCTGCTTTCAGCACTTTACTCAAGCGGTTTTAGCCTATTGGTACAGCTTCTTATCTTCCCGTGGGATATCCGGGAGGAATTTGGCGCGGGGCGGGTAAAGGTCAGCGCCACGTTTGACGCGCTGCCCTATGACGGCAGCATCGTAAACATGGGGGTCAAGGACGCCCATGGCAAGCCCTGCTATATCATCGGCGTATTGAAGGCCATTCGGAAGCAGCTGGGCAAGGGGGACGGCGACCTGGTTCACGTGGTCATCACCAAACGCTGAAAAAGGGGCGCTCCGGCCGATGTGCCGGGGCGCCCTTATATTTGTACCAGCGGCGGCCCGTCCAGCGCAATCATCCGCTCACAGGCCGAGAGCACCTGGGGCTGATGGCTGGCCAGCACCACGGGCGCGTCCAGCGCCCGCAGGCGCTCCAGCATCCGGGCCGTCCGGGCCGGGTCCACCCCGGCGAAGGGCTCGTCCAGCAAAAGCAGCTCCCCGCCCAGCGCCGCGCACCGGGCCAGCGCCAGCCTCCGAGCCATGCCGCCGGACAGTCCGGCGGGGCAGGCGTCCCCTTCCCCCTCCATCTCGGCAAAGGCCAGCCATTTCCCAACCTCCCCCCGGCGCGCCCGGGGAAGCACGTCGGCAATGTGCTGGCGAACCGTCCGCCAGGGCAGAAGCCGGTCCTCCTGAAACAAAAACGCCGTCCGGGCCGGATCAATGCCGGACACCGTGCCGCACTCGGGGGCCGCCAGCCCGGCCAGCACCCGCAGCAGGGTGGTCTTGCCGCAGCCCGAGGGCCCGGACAGGGCGGTGAAGCCCCGGCCCGGCAGCTCCAGGGAAAAGCGGTCCAGTATCAGCTTTTCCCCATAACGCAGGGTGATATTTTCCAGCTTAATCACGCCCTGTCCCCCCTTTTCAGCACCTGCCGGAGCAGCTTCTCCAGCGCCAGGGACAGCGCCACGATGGCCAGGGTCCAGGCGAACAGGTCCGCCGTCTCCAGCCCCAGCTTCGCCTGCTGGATGCGCGAGCCGATGGCGTAGGCAGGGGGGCACAGCACCTCCGCCGCCACCCCGGACTTCCAGGCCAGCCCAAAGGCGGTAAGCAGTCCGGCGGCAAATTGGGGGCGCAGGGCGGGCAGGCACACCAGCCGCAGGGTTTTGAACCGGGTAAAGCGGTAGGCCCGGGCAAATTCCAAAAGCTGCTTGTCCAGGCTGTCCAGCCCCGCGCCCAGAGCGCCCCACACCACCGGCAGCACCATCAGCCCCGCAATGACCCAGGGAATGGCGCTTCGGGCCACCCACAGGTACACCAGCAGGATGAAGGACACCACCGGCGTGGCCCGCACCACCCGGATAGCCGGGGAGATCAGCCGGTCCGCCCAGGGGGAGAAATGGGTGGCGAAGGCCAGCGCCGCCCCCGCCAGCGCCCCCCAGAGGAGGCCCAGGAACACACGCCCCAGGGTGGAGCCCACTGACAGCCAGAAGTCCGCCGTCCCCGCCAGGACCAGCAGCCGCTCTCCCACCGCCAGCGGGCCGGGGAGGAGCAGCTCCCGGCCCGCCGCCAGCGCCGCAAGCTGCCACACCCCCAGCCAGAGGGCTGGGGGTGCCGCCGCCTGTAACGCTTTTTTCAACCCAAAACGCATCGCATCATGTCACTCTGTCCACCAGTAGATCCCGTCGTCGGGCAGGGAGCCGCCCACGGAGGCGGGGTCGATGGACCACAGCACCGAGTAGTAGTCGGAGATGGCCGCCACCATGTCCGCCCCGCTCAGAAAGGCCAGATGGCATTGGGGGATGGCCTGCTTGGCGATGCCCGCGCTGGGGACAAGGCCCAGCTCCGCCACCATCTCCGCCGCCGCGTCCACGTTGTTGTTCACAAAGTTAATGGAGTCCTTGTAGTCGTAGAGGAAGCCGGACACCAGCTCGGGGTGTTCCTCCACGTACTCGGTGCGCGCCACCACAGCGGTCATGATGAGCTGGCTGCCGTTTTTCAGGCTGTCCCAGGCCTCGGTGAGATCGACAGCCTGACGCACGCTGCCCTCGCTCTTCACGATGGCGGCGGTGGCGGCGGGGACGGGGAGCATGGCGCACTCAATCTCGCCGGACAGCAGCTTGGCGCTGATCTCGGAGGCGTCTGCAAAGACCACCTCCACGTCCTTGCCCATCTCCAGGCCGTTCTCCTGGAGCAGATAGCGCAGCACATACTCGGGATTGGCCCCCTGGCCCGCGGCGTAGACGGTCCTGCCCGCCAGATCGGCGACGCTGTCGATCTCCGTGCCGCCTCCGCCCTCCAGGATGTGGAGCACCCCCAGGGTGCCCACGGCGATGATCTTCACCCCGCCGTCCGTCTTGTTGTACAGGTTCAACGCCACGTTGGAGGCCACGGTGGCGATGTCGATCTCGCCCTTGGTCAGGCCCGCCATCAACTCGGTATTGTCGGTATAGATATCATAGCGGTAGTGGGAGTAGCTGAGGTAGGCGTCGTTGTTGTCGATGTGGTTTAGCAGCTTGGCCGCGCCCACCCCTGTGGGCCCGTTGAGGACAGCCAGACGGATGAGGCCGTCAAACGGATCCTCGGAGGGCTCCGAAGAGGGTTCCTGGGTGGGCTCTGCGGTAGGCTGGACAGGAATCTCCGCGCTGGGGGAAACTGATTCAGAGGCCGCCTCGGAGGGCGCGGCCGTGGAGTCTGCCGCCGACGGCTTGCAGGCGGGCAGGGCGAACAGCAGCAAAGCGGCCAGCAGGGCGGCCGTAAGCCTTTTATAATACTTCATAGGTCACGTTCCTTTCTTGTTCGGGCGGGCATTTCCCACCCACGCAGTATGAACTGGTCCGTTTAGATTGTACTGGGCAGAACGCATAATGTCAAGGAAGGATTTCCTGCATTTTATTTACTATTTCTTAATGAACGCCCCCTTGTTTTTTCCAGCGGGGTCCGCTATACTAGGGGACGGTTTAAAGTTGACATAATACGAGGCCCTTCGACAGGCCTTTTTGGAAAGGAAGCCCCCCATGAGTACTTCTGCCAAGCGCAAAGCCAGAAGGAAAGCCTCTCCCCTGCTCCGTCTGGTCAAAATCCTCTATTTCGTTTTGTTCGGCCTGTCCCTGGTGGTAGTGGTCGGCTTTGCGGCCCTCAAGATGTTCGCCCCCGAGCCCACGGTGGACTCCCAGGTCACCATCCCGCCCCAGCCCGCCGGCCCCTCCGCCCCCCCGGCGGAGTCGGACGAGCCAGCCGAGGCCACCCCCACCCCCCTGGTGCTCACCCGCCGGAAGGGGGTCTACACCTGCTTGCTGCTGGGAGTGGCGGACATAGGCGGCAGCGACACCATCATGCTGGGCGTGTTCGACACCAAGGCAAAAACCGCCTCCCTCATCTCCATCCCCCGGGACACGGTGATCTACTCCAACGGCAAGTACCGCAAAATCAACTCTACCTACGCCGGGGGCGAGACGGCGGTGGCCGCGGCGGTCCGGGATCTGCTGGGCGTGCCGGTGGACTACTATGTGTCGGTGAATCTGAAGGCGTTCTCCTCCATCGTGGACCAGATCGGCGGGGTATGGTTTAACGTGCCGGTGGATATGGATTATGACGACCCCCTTCAGGACCTGCACATTCACATCAAGGCGGGCTACCAGCTGCTGGACGGCAGCAAGGCGGAGGGCGTCATGCGCTGCCGCAACTGCTATCCCAGCGCCGACATCGGCCGCACCGCCACCCAGCGCGCCTTTCTCACCGCCCTGGCCAAGCAGGCCATCACCCCGTCCAACGTGACCAACGTCACCTCCCTCATCAACACCTTCAGCCAGTACGTAGTCTCCGACATGCCGCTGAACGACATGGTGTTCTTCGGCACCCAGGCCATCGGCATGGATCTGGATTCCGCCCTCAACGCCGCCTCCTTGGAGGGCGAGTGGATCAGCCCTTACTGGCATCTGGATGATGAAGCCGTGCTGGAGCTGGTCAACAGCCTGGGTATTTACGAGGAGACCGTCCCCGCCCAGGCCCTGCACATCGTCCACCCGTGACCGGCCCCCTTTCCGATAAAATCGCCGCGGGGCGGCATGGCGTTTGCCATGCCGCCCCGCGGTTTTGTCACTCAAACATCCGGGCCGTCCGGTCCAGCAGGCTTCGGATCTCCAGGTGCTGGGGGCATATCTCCTCGCATTTCCCGCACTTCACGCACTGGGAGGCCCGTCCCCGGCCCTCGGTCACCCGGGCATAGCCGGCCCCCTCCCTCCCCTGGGCCCTGTCGTTGACGCAGGCAAACAGCTCCGGGATGGGGATGGACATGGGGCAGCCGTCCACGCAGTAGCGGCAGGCCGTACAGGGGATGGCCTGCTGGGCCGCCAGCACATCCCGGGCCCGGAGCACCGCCTGCATCTCCCCCTCCCCCAGGGGCCCGGGCCGGGCCATGGCGGACAGGTTATCCTCCATCATCTCCATGCTGCCCATGCCGGACAGGATCATGCGCACATTGGGGAAGCTGGCGCAGAACCGCAGCGCCGCCCCCGCAGGGCTCAGCCCGCCCAGGGCCGCCAGCTCCGCCCGGGCCGCCTGGGGCGGGTCAGCCAGCTTGCCCCCCTTCACCGGCTCCATGACGATGACGGGCTTGCTGTGCTTCACGCACACCTCATAGCACGCCCGGCTCTGCACCTTGGGGTCGTCGAAGTCCAGGTAGTTGAACTGGAGCTGGACCACCTCCAGCTCCGGGTGGTCGGTGAGGATGCGGTCCAGCACCTCCGCCGTGTCGTGGAAGGACATGCCCACATGGCGGATCTTCCCCTCCGCCTTCAGCTCCTGGACGATCTCAAAGGCCCGGCAGCCGGTGTAGTGGTCATACCGGGCGGCGGCCATGGCGTGGAGCAGGTAAAAGTCGAAATACTCCACCCCGCAGGCGGCCAGCTGGCGCTGGAAGAGGGGGCGTATATCCGCCTCCTTCTCAAAGTAGTTCCCGCTGAGCTTGTCGGTGAGGATGTAGGACTCCCGGGGATGCCGGGAGGTGAGGCAGGCGCGGATGGCGGTCTCGCTCTTCTCGCTGATGTAGCCGTGGGCGGTGTCGAAATAATTATAGCCCGCCTCCAAAAAGCGGTCCGTCATGGCGGCAAACCGCTCCAGGTCCACCTCCTCGCCCGCCATGGGCAGCCGCATGCAGCCAAAGCCAAACCGGCCCTTCACCTCGGGAAACATGGTATCCATCATCAAAACTCCTTTCAGGGGCCGCGCCCCGCCATTTTCCCCAGTATAGCATAGCTGCGGGCCGCTTTGCAACCTGGCCGGCGCAAAATGCCCGCCCCGGCCGGAGCGGCGGGGCCCTCTCCAAAAAATTCTTGTCATCCTTGCATTCCCCCGTGCATATGCTGGCCTGTATGGCACAATCCAATAGGTGCGCGCAGAACAGAAAAAGGAGCGATGAACATGACAGAAAGATATCTCCCGGCCAGAAGCGCCGACCCCGCCCAGCAGGACGTGGACGACCTGATCTTTTTGGGCCAGACCGGGCCCCAGGTCAGCCAGCGGTGAACCGCCCGGACCCCGCCCTTGCGGGGCCTGGGCGGTTTTTCGCTTTTCCTCTTTACATTTGCCCCGGCGTTCTATATAATTGTACGGAAAATGCTGCGGAAGGATGAAAACGCCATGCTTCAATTTGACGAATACCGGGTAAAGCTCAACAACCTGAAGCCCGAGCTTGACAAGCTGGGGGAGGCGCTGGACCTGGACAGCGCCGCGCGGGAGCTGGACGAGCTCCACGCCCAGTCCGCCGCCGACGGCTTCTGGGACAACGTGGAAAAGGCCCGCAAGGTACAAAAGCGCATCAGCAACCTGGAGGACAAGGTAAACGCCCAGGCCAGGCGCCAGGGGGCCTGGGACGATCTGATGACCCTGTGCGAGATGGGCAACGAGGAGGAGGACGAATCCCTCATCCCCGAGGTGGAGTCCGGCTTCGACGCCCTGGTGAAGGAGATGGAGACCGCCAGGCTGTCCACCCTGCTGTCCGGGGAATACGACAACTCCACCGCCATCGTCTCCCTCCAGGCCGGGGCGGGGGGCACCGAGGCCCAGGACTGGGCCCAGATGCTCTACCGCATGTACACCCGCTGGGCGGAGCGCCACGGCTTTACCTATTCGGTGCTGGACTACCAGGACGGAGACGAGGCGGGCATCAAGTCCGCCGCCATCCGCATTGAGGGGGACAACGCCTACGGCTACCTCAAGAGCGAGCACGGCGTCCACCGCCTGGTGCGCATCTCCCCCTTCGACGCCAACGCCCGGCGGCAGACCTCCTTCGCCGCCGTGGAGGTCATGCCCGAGCTGGACGACAGCGTGGAGGTGGATATCCGGGACGAGGATATTGAGCGCCAGGTGTACCGCTCCTCCGGCGCGGGGGGCCAGCACATCAACAAGACCTCCTCCGCCGTCCGGCTCATCCACAAGCCCACCGGCATTGTGGTGTCCTGCCAGACCGAGCGCTCCCAGTTCCAGAACGAGGAGACCTGTATGAAGATGCTGCGCTCCAAGCTGATGCAGATCAAGGAGCAGGAGCATTTGGACAAGATCTCCGATATCAAGGGCGTGCAGCTCAAGATCGAATGGGGCAGCCAGATCCGCTCCTACGTGTTTATGCCCTACCAACTGGTCAAGGACAACCGCACCGCTTTTGAGACCTCCAACGTCAATGGGGTGATGGACGGCGACTTGGACGGCTTCATCAACGCCTATCTCACCGCCGCCGCCACGGGGAGCTGGGCCGCAAAATAATGAAACGCCCTCCCGCTCCGGCGGGAGGGCTGTTTTGCGCCGGGGCCGCCCCGCCGGCAAAACCCGGCCCCCTTCCCCCGGCGGGGAAAAATTTAGGCTGAATTACCAAGATATACTTGAAAGAGCCGCCGGATATTTGTATAATAAAAACGCAGCGGGCCTGCGCCACAGGCGCGGACCGGCCCGCAAAGAGAAAAAGAAAGGAAAGGTGAACCAATGAAACGAACCCAAAGCAAGATCTTGGCCCTTCTGCTGGCTGTGGTGCTGGCCGTCGGGCTGGTCCTCCCCGCCGCAGCCGCGGCGGGACCCGTCTCCGAGGCCCCGGAAGTCCAGCTGGAGGGTAAGATCGTCATCCTCCACACCAACGATGTCCACGGCGCAATTGAGAGCTACGCCAAGGTAGCCGCCCTGAAGGCCGAGTATGAAGAGGCCGGGGCCCACGTCCTGCTGATGGACGCGGGCGACTTCATCCAGGGCACCACCAATGTCAGCGACTCCGAGGGCGCCACCGCCGTCGAGCTGATGAATCTGGTGGGCTATGACGTGGCCGCCCCCGGCAACCACGAGTTCGACTACGGCTATGCCAACCTGAAGAAGCTGGCAACAGCCGCAGGCTTCCCCATCCTGGCCGCCAACATCAAGTATGAGGGCAAGACCCCCTTTGACGCCCACATCGTGCTGGATGCCGGCGGGAAGAAGATCGGCGTGTTCGGTCTGAGCACCCCCGAGACCGCCACCAAAGCCCACCCCGCCAAGATCGCGGGCGTCACCTTTGTGGGCGGTGAGGAGATGTACGCCCTGGCCCAAGCCGAGGTGAAGGCACTTCAGGATGAGGGCTGCGATTACATCATCTGCCTGGGCCACCTGGGCATCGACGATGAGACTGCCGCCACCAAGAACCGCTCCGTCGACCTGCTGGGCAAGGTCACCGGCATTGACGTGTTCATCGACGGCCACTCCCACTCCACCCTGGAGGCCGTCAGGGAGGCCACCGGCGGCTCCGGCAAGGTGGGCGACACCTACCTGACCTCCACCGGCACCAAGCTGGCCAGCGTGGGCCGGGTCATCCTGGACGGCGAGACCATCACCATCGACAGCGTTTCCACCGAGGACGTTGAGGCGTCCGAGGACAGCGACGTTGCCAAGCGCGCCAAGGCCATCGCGGACGAAATCGAGGCCGAATACGGCGCCACCTTTGCCACCTCCGCGGTGGATCTGAACGGCGACCGCGATCCCGGCAACCGCACCGAGGAGACCAACCTGGGCGACCTGATTACCGACGCCATGGTTTGGCTGGTGACCAAGGATGGCGGCCTGGAGGTGGACGATGACCACGTGGTGGCCATGACCAACGGCGGCGGCATCCGCGCCCCCATCGCCAAGGGCGATATCAGCAAGAACGACGTGAATACAGTTCTCCCCTTCGGCAACACCGTGGCCGTGGTCTATGTCACCGGCGAGCAGCTGCTGGAGGTCCTGGAGGCATCCACCTACTGCACCCCCACCGCCGTGGGCGGCTTCCCCCAGATCGCCGGCATGAACATCACCGTGGACGCTACCAAGGAGTTTGACCAGGGCGAGCTGTACCCCGACACCACTTACTACGCCCCCGCCTCCATCAACCGCGTCAGCGTGGAGTCTGTCAACGGCAAGGACTTCTCCCTCACCGATACCTATGCCGTCATCAGCAACGATTTCTGCGCCGCCGGCGGCGACACCTATTACGCTTTCTCCACCGCCACCGTAGTGGACACCGGCGTGGCGCTGGACGTGGCCCTGATGCAGTTTATCACCGACGAGCTGGGCGGCACCATCAGCGAAGCCTATGCTGAGCCCGCCGGCCGCATCACTGTGGTGAAGCCCCAGGTCCAGCCCGAGCCGGAGCCTGAACCCCAGCCCCAGCCCGAGCCCGAGGGCGTCTACACCGTGGTGCGGGGCGATAACCTGTCCAAGATCGCCTACATCCAGTATGGCGACAGCTCCATGTGGCGCGTCATCTATGAGGCCAACAGGGATCTCATCTCCAATCCCAACCAGATCTGGCCCGGCCAGGTCCTGGTGATCCCCGCCGCCTGAGCGGATTTTTACACTACCCCTGCACGGGGCCCCGGGCCAGCCGCCGGGGCCCCGCTTTTTGCGCTGTTTTGGCGGAAAAGAAACTTTTGGAAATTTTCTTGACACCCGGAAAAAATGAGAGTATACTCCAAGTAAAGAAAAGGAAAGTTTTGACTTTTAAATGACTGTCCATGCCATGCGGAGTCCCACCTGCGGCACAGCGCCACACGGGCGGGAGCGTCCCGCCGGCAGGGACTTTTATTCATTTCCGCCGGCAGGGCCCCGGCCCGCCCCAAGGGGGGAATACATCCTGTTATTCCCCCGGCCAGGTCTGTCCGCCGCCTGCGTGCCGTACGACTAGGCTGCGCCCCCTGTCCGGGGGCGGAGAGGAGAGAGAAAAATGAAAAGCGCACTGCTGAAGCTGCGGGAGACCCAAAACTCCATGAGCGCTACGGAGCGGGCCGTCTCCGACTATCTGCTGACCCATCAGGGCGAGGCCATGGGCCTGAGCATCCACCAACTGGCGGAAAAGACCTTTGCCTCCCCCTCCACCATCATCCGCATGTGCCAGCGCATCGGCTTTGCCGGCTACAAGGAGTTTCGCCAGGCCGTCACCTGCGAGGTGGCGGTGCGGCGCTTCAGCCATGCGGGGCAGTCCCCCCAGGAGATTTTCCCCTCCGACAGCATGGAGGACATCGTGGAAAAGGTCACCCAAAAGAATATCCTCTCCCTGGAGGACAGTAAAAACCTGCTGGACGCCGAAACGCTGAACGCCTGCGTGGAGCGCTTGACAAGCGCCAGGACGGTGCTGCTGTTCGGGCTGGGCGCGTCGCTCTATGCCGCCAGGGACGCCTATTTGAAGTTCCTGCGCCTGGGCAAGCCCTGCGTCATCAATGACGACTGGTCCTCCCAGCTGCTCCAGGCCAAGAACTCCGGCCCCCAGGATCTGGCCATTGTGGTGTCCTTCTCCGGCGAGACGGCGGAGGTCATCCAGTCCATGCGGGCCCTCCGGGAAAACGGCACCCCTATCATCGCCATTACCCGTTGCACCCCCTCCCCGGTGGCGGATCTGGCCGACTACCGGCTTTACACCACCGATGACACGGCCACCCTCCACGACGGCACCAGCTCCTCCCGCATTTCCCAGCTGAATGTCTTCGACGTGCTGTACACCGCCTTCACCACCGCCGGGCTCCGATATCATGTGGAGCAGTTCCCCGCCTCCCGGGAGGCGGGGACCGCCTGAGTTCTCCATCCCAGCTGCCAAAAACGCCGCCGGAGCACTGCTCCGGCGGCGTTTTTCATAGCTTGTCCCTCATCCCAGCCGGCGGCGCAGCAAATCCGGGTTGTCCGCATGGGCCAGGGCCGTCTCCCGGCTGATCCTGCCCGCCTGGCACAGGGCCAAAATGGACTGGTCCATGGAGATCATACCCTCCGCCCCGCCCGCTGCGATGGCGTTGTCGATCTGGTGGCTCTTGCCGTCCCGGATCAGGCCCTTGATGCCGCTGTTGGCGCGCATCACCTCGAAGGCGGGCGTCAGCCGTCCCCCCTCCCCCACTATCAGCTGCTGGGACACCACTGTGCTCAGCACCATGCTCAGCTGGATACGCACCTGGGCCTGCTGCTCGCTGGGGAACGAGTCGATGATGCGGTCGATGGCGTTCACCGCCCCTTTGGTGTGGAGGGTGGCGATGAGCAGGTGGCCGGTCTCCGCCGCGGTCATGGCGGTGAGGATGGTCTCATGGTCCCGCATTTCCCCCAAAAGGATCACATCGGGGGCCTGGCGCAGGCAGGCCCGCAGCCCGGACAGGTAATCCTCAGTGTCGATGGAGATCTCCCGCTGGCTGATGACGCTGCGCTGGTTGCGGTGCAGGTACTCGATGGGGTTCTCCATGGTGATGATATGGCACTCCCGGGTACGGTTGATCTGGTCGATGATGCAGGCCTGGGTGGTGGATTTGCCGCTGCCCGCCTTGCCGGTGACCAGGATCATGCCGGAGCGCTCCTCCGCCAGAGCCATCACCCGCTCCGGGATGCCCACGCTTCTCCAATCCGGGATGCCGAAGGCCACCACCCGGATCACCGCCGCCATGGAGCCCCGCTGGCGGTATGCGTTGACCCGGAACCGGGCCAGCCCGGCCACGGAGAAGGAAAAATCGTCGTCCCCCCGCCCCCGGAAGCCGTCGATGGGCCGCCCGGCCAGGGCGTAGACCGCGCCAATCAGCCGTTCGCTCTCCTCGGGTGTCACCCGCTCATCCCCGATGGGCCGCACCCGCACCCCCAGCTTCTCGCACACGGGGCTGCCCGCGATGATAAACAGGTCCGAGCCCTCGTCCTTCACCACCCGGTTCAGATACTCCAGCAGTTCCGCCATAGCATGGTCCGTCCTCTCTTAAAACAATGTGCCCTCCCCGTCCCAGACGTTCAGGCTGTCGTCGTTCTCCCACTGCCCCACGGGAGCCGCCCGCCAGCACAGGATCTCATAGCTGTCCAGATCCAGCACATCGGGAAAGCGCACCTCCACCCGCAGCTCCTGCTGGTCCGAGATGGGGCAGGCGTAGCTGGCGTACAGCTCGCCGAAGCCCCTGAAGTCCACGCCCTCCGGCTCTTCCCCGGCCCGCAGGCGGGCCAGGATCTCCTGGGCGGCGCAGTCGGCGGCGTAGTAGTCCGCCACCGCCTGGGCGGAGGCCTCGCTGAGCCGCTCGTTGGCCCGCACGGTGGACAGGCTGAGCAGCGCAAACACCGTCAGGCACAGCACCGCGAACACCACCAGCAGGGACGCGCCCCCCACCGGCGGCGGCGACAGCTCGGCCTGCTTGCGCTCATCCATGGAAAAACACCTCCTGCCAGGCCACCTCGATCTCGAACAGCACTTCTCCCTCCGCCTCGGACACGGAAACGGACGCCTTGCCCACCCCGTCCGGCGCGTCCAGCACACCGTGGATGTTCAGGCTGTAGGCTGCCGGGGGGGCGCCCATGCCGCAGGTATCAAAATCAATGGGCTGCCAGTTTTCGTCGTAATAGCGGAACATCGTGCTGCCCTGGCCAAATTCCAGGCCCAGCTTTTCCGCCGCCTCATTGAAATTTCCGCCGCTGTGCCGGATGGCCTCCGCCGCATTCTGGCACAGCACCACCGCCTCGTCCCGGGCCTCATTCCGGGCGGAGGCCGCGTCCGAGCGCACAAAGGCCTGGACGCACAGCGCCGCCGCCAGGGCGAACACCGCCAGCATCACCATCTGCTCCATGAGCAGCAATGGGGCCTTGCTTCTCATGTCCCGGCCCCCTCTCCGCTGCGCAGGGACAGCGTCAGCTCCACCGGCCTACCGTCCTCCGGCGTGACGGACAGCTCCAGCAGCCCTTCGGACAGCGATGCCGACAAAGACTGGGCCGCCATCAGCTTCTCCCCGTCCTCCGGGGACATCTCACTGTCCGCCGCGCTGAACAGCTCCATCAGATAGCCGCCGCTGACATAAATCCGGGTGACGTACTGCGTCCCGCCGATATCCTGGGTGAACAGCAGCGCGTCCCCGCCGCCGAACTCACCCGCCGACACCCCCCCGGCAGCGTCGGCCTGGCGCACCCGGGTGGTCAGGTACTGTACGCACACCCGGCGGTTATCGGACACCCGGTCCCGCTGGGTCAGCCTCTGGTAGCTGTCCGCGCCGGTGAGCAGCACAATGAGCAGGCACACCGCGAACACGCCGAACAGCAGCAGGGCCATCAGGCCCTCCAGATGATAGCCACGCCTCTTCACGCTCATTGCTCACCGTCCCCCTGGGACACGGGCAGCACATAGATGTCCGGCATCAGGTTCTGCGCCACCGCACAATAGCGCACAATGTACTCGTCCTCGTCGATCTGGAGGCCGTAGCGGTCCTTCAAATAGTTGAGGTCGGGGGGGTAGGCCCCCTCCAGGGCATAGCAGG
The DNA here is from genome assembly GCA_910587255.1 of uncultured Oscillospiraceae bacterium. GTDB lineage: Bacteria > Bacillota > Clostridia > Oscillospirales > Oscillospiraceae > Enterenecus. The sequence continues at coordinate 43,410 of CAJUKT010000053.1, read as the reverse complement.
ACAGGCAGCTGCGCCGCACCGCCTGCTCCACCTGCTGCAAACGCTGGGCGGACTGGCCCTGCTCCAGGCGGTCCACCGCCGCGGCGAAGCACACCAGCGCCGCCGCCACTGCCAGCGGGGCCAGCAGCACCCGCAAAATTTTTTTCCCCGTCCCCATAGGCTCACCCGATGGCGCTCATGATGTGCATCAGCGGCAGCATCACCGACAGCAGAATTACCCCCACCAGGACGGAGCACACCAGCACCAGCGACGGCTCCACCCGGCTGACCAGCTCCTCCAGGGCGGCCTCGCCGTCCTCGGACAGGTCCCGGGCGATCTTATCCATGGCGGCGTCCGCCGTACCGCCCCGCTGGCCGATCTCCAGCAGGCGGCAGGCCCCGGCGGGCAGCAGCCCGCTCTCCCCCATGGCGGCGGACAGGCTTGCGCCGCCCTCCAGCCGGGCGCGGCAGTCCTCGCACCGGGCCCGGGCGGGGGGCACGTCCTCCATCAGCGAGGCGGCCAGCTCCATGGAGCGCTCCAGCGGCAGGCCGCTGGCCATCCCCATGGCCATGGCCTGGGCGAGCCGGGCGTTGTTCATCCGGCGGGACACCCCCCGGTCCCCCCGGCCACGCCGCCACAGGGCCAGCACCCTGCCCCGGAAGGACTCCACCCCGGCAAAGGCGCCAAAGAACACCACCGCCAGAGCCAGCGCCGCCCACAGCGCCGGCATGGCCGCGTCAAGCCCCCGCCCCAGGGCCAGCAGACCCCCGGCCACGCCGGTGAGCCGCCCGCCCAGGGAGGCGTACACATCGTCAAAAATGGGCAGCACCCGCACCAGCAGCACGGCGATGACCAGCAGCATCAGCACCAGCATCACCGCCGGGTAGAGCAGCGCGCTGCGCACCTGCCGGTCCAGCCGGGCCCTGCGCTCGTAGTAGCGGGACAGGGCGGCCAGCGCCTCCTCGGTGCGGCCCGTCTCCTCACCCACCTCCACCAGCCCGCAGACATAGGCGGGGATGCGCCCCCCCTCCCGCAGGCACTGGGACAGCGGCTCCCCCTCGTCGGCCCGCCGGGCCATTCCGTCCAGCAAATCCCGATAGCCGTCCTCCCCGCTGAGCATGGACAGCGCGTCTCCCACGCCGATCCCGGTGTGGAGGAGCATGGACAGCTCCATGGTCAGGCTGGACAGCTCCCCATTTGTGATCGTCTTTCCCATTCTCAATCAACTCGCTTAATAGAGGTACATGGCGTTGTAATTCTTGCCGTTTCCCACATATTTCTGGATCGCCGCGCTGTTTTTGCCCGAGGAGATATAGGTGGGGTCCATGCGCTGCCAGGTGGAGCCGTCGAAGAACACCGCGCCGTCCACCCAGCCCGATTCCTCCGTCCACACGCTGATCCAGGCGTGGTACTGCCTGCCGGAGTAGCCCACCACCAGCTTGCAGGGCACGCCCTGGCTGCGCAGCATCCCGGTCATCAGCGCCGCATAATCAAAGCAGATCCCCTTTCCGCTGGCCAGGGTGTCGTCCAGCACGGGCAGGTAGCCCGACTTTACCGACGCGGCCTTTTCCTTGTCGTAGGTGACATGGTTCACCACGAATTTGTAGACCTCTTCCACCTTTTTCAGCGGGTCGTCGACGCCCTTGGTGAGCTCGGCGGCCTTGGCGATGGCGTTTTTGGCGTTCTCCTCGTAGTTCACATACTGGTTGGGCCGCAGGAAGGGGGCGAACTCGTCCGCCAGCGCCACCTCAAAGGAGGCGGACAGCAGCGTGGCGTAGTTCTGGCCGGAGGTGTTCTCATACACCGTCACCTTATAGCTTCCGTTCCCGTCGGACAGGGGGAAGGTCGTCCACTCGTCCCCGCTAAGGTTATAGGTATATTTGATCTCGCTGTCGGCATAGGACGGGCCGAACACCTGGACCATCAGCTTCTTGCCGCCGTCGGAGCACTTGACCATCACATATCCGTCGGTGGAATTGGAGTAGTCGATAACAGCCCGGCTGTTCTCCTGGGTGAGCTTTCCGGCGGCCTCCGGCTTGAGCACAGCGGCCGCCGGATGGGGGGCTTCGGCAAGGGCCGCCGCCTCGTCCCAGGTCTCCGCCAACGCCACCCGGTCGATATATCCATCCCTGTCCAGCCCCTCCGTCCCCGCCTGGTCGCTGCACCCGGCCAGAAGGACAAAGGCCAGCAGGGCGGTTAAAATGCGTCGAACCTTCATGTCGATCCCCTTATTTCTTATTTTTGGTGTGCGTCCCCGGCGGACAAAACCCGCGTCCGCCGTCAAGGCGCTGTTTGAAAATTGACGGTGTGCCCGGCGGTGCGGGATTTTTTCGCCGGGCAGGGCGCTTTGACACAGAAATGCTTTGTGCATTTCAAATCAACGGCATATGGCGGGAAAAAGCCCCGTCGTTTGAATATACCGGCAATTTTCAAACCAGCTCTGGTATATATTTTAAAAGTTTATCATAGAGCGGCGGCGATTGCAAGCCGTAATTCGCCCGTCTCCCCGTCAAAGTCCCCTTGACGGCCCGTCCCCATTGATATACAATGGGAATATGCACAAAATATTCTTGATTGAGGAGGATCGACATGAAACCCACCGTCTATTTCACCCGTGACCTCACCCCCGCCGCCATGCTCCGGCTGTACGGCGCCCTGGGCGTCAAGCTGGAGGGGAAGGTGGCCGTCAAGCTCCACTCCGGCGAGCCCGGCAACCAGAACTTTCTGCGCCCCGACTTCATGAAGCCCATGATCGACCACGTGGGCGGCGTCATCGTGGAGTGCAATACCGCCTACGACGGCGGGCGCAACACCACCCACGCCCACAAGATCACCATGGAGCGCCACGGCTGGCTCAGCGCCGCCCAGGTGGACATCCTGGACGAGACGGACGACATGGAGCTGCCCATTCCCAACGGCCACGTCATCCAAAAGAACTTTGTGGGCGCGCACCTGGCCGCATACGACTCCCTGCTGGTGCTCTCCCACTTCAAGGGGCACCCCATGGGGGGCTTTGGCGGCGCGCTGAAAAACATCTCCATCGGCATCGCCTCCTCCCGGGGCAAGCAGTATATCCACGGCGCGGGCGACATGGAAAAATTCTGGGACGCCGACCACGACTCCTTCCTGGAGGCCATGGCCGACGCCGCCTGGTCCATCCACAACCGCTTCCAGGGCAGGATCGCCTACCTCAACGTGATGAAAAACATGTCGGTGGACTGTGACTGCTGCGCCGTGGCCGCCGACCCCAAAATCGGCGATATCGGCATACTCGCCTCCCTGGACCCGGTGGCCCTGGACCAGGCATGCCTGGACCTGGTGTACGCCTCCCAGGACCCGGGCAAGGCGGACCTCATTGAGCGCATCGAGTCCCGCAACGGCGTCCACACCATAGAGGCCGCCGCCGCGCTGGGCATCGGCAGCCGGGAGTACGAGCTGGCCACCCTCGACTGAGAAGCTATACCAACAGCCGAAGTATGCAGGCTTGCGAGGAAAAATTGCCGCCAGGATGTGTGCCGGGGTCTATTGGTACAGCGCCTGAGAAAAACGGCAGGCAGGCCCATATCACGCAGCAAAGCGGGACGCGCCCCCACGGCGCGTCCCGCTTTTGGCTGTCGAAAAGGCCCGGCCGGGCCTGCGCCCCCAGGCACACGGCTATCCCCAGGTGGACACAATGACCCCGCCCCCCAGCACCGCGCCGTCCCGGTCATAAACCACCGCCGACTGGCCCGGGGTCACCGCCCGCTGGGGCTGGGCGAATTCCAGCCGCACCCCCCCGTCCTCCGGGCAGACCGTCACCGGCTGCTCCCGCTGGCGGTAGCGGGTCTTGGCCAGCGCCTCAAAGGGGGCGGCGGGCGCCGTTATGAGCCAGTTCCAGTCCCTGGCGGCGCAGCCGCGGGAGTACAGCGCCTCCTCCGGCCCCACGGTGACGGTGTTGGTGTCCATGCACTTGGCGCACACATAGATGCGCCCAGAGGAGGACACCCCCACCCCCCGGCGCTGGCCCAGGGTGAGCCCCGCCGCCCCCCGGTGGCGGCCCACCACATTCCCGTCCATATCCACAATGTCCCCGGCGGGATATGTCTTGCCGGTATACCGCTCCAAAAAGGACAGGTAGTCCCCGTCCGGGATGAAGCAGATGTCCTGGCTGTCCTGCTTGCGGGCGTTGGGGAAGCCCGCCCGCGCGGCGATCTCCCGCACCTGGTCCTTGCTCAGCCCGCCCAGGGGGAAGAGCACCCGGCCCAGCCGCTGCCTGGGTATGGGGTAGAGCACATAGCTCTGATCCCGGCTCAAATCGGCGGCCTTGCGCAGGCGCGGCCCCCCGCCGCCGTCCGTTATCCGGGCGTAGTGCCCGGTGGCCAGATAGGCGCACCCCAGCTCCTCCGCCTTGTCCAGCAGCAGCCCGAATTTCAGCGCCCGGTTGCAGAATACGCAGGGATTGGGGGTCTCGCCCCGCTCGTAGGCGTCTGCAAAGGGCTGCACCACCTCCCGCCGGAACTGCTCTGCACAGTCCAGCACATAATGGGGGATCTCCATCCGGCGGGCCGCCTCCCGGGCGTCCTCCTCGCCGCCCGGCGGGCCGCCCAGCAGCTTCATGGTGACCCCCACGCACGCGTACCCCTGCTCCTTCAAAAGACATACCGCGGCGCTGGAATCCACCCCGCCGCTCATGGCCACCAGCACCCGCCTGTTCTGCTCCATATCCGAAATACCTCCTGTTTTCATGGGAAAATTATAGGGCCCGGGGCCTCCCCTGTCAAGGGAAAGCCCCGGGCCTTTAGAAGCTGTACCAATAGACCCCATCATACAGCCTTGCGAGGAAAAATTGCCGCCAGGCTGCATACTTCGGCTAGGGCTCGTTTGAAAATTGTTAACATACCCAAACGGCGGCTTTTTTTCCGCCATACATTGCCAATTTTCCTTGGAATACACCAAGTATTCCTGCGCCAAATTGGCTTCGTCTGGCGAAAAAATCTCTCGCCGCTGGGCATATTTCCAATTTTCAAACAGCGCCTAATTGGTACAGCTTCTTAATTTTATCCCTTACAGGGCCTTGAGCATGGCGGGCCCTTTTTTCGCCAGGATGAGGACGCACACGCCCGTAAATACCGCCAGCAGGGCCAGCGGAAGGGCCAGCGCCAGCGCCGGGGCCATCCTGCCGCCCAGCCAGTACAGCAGGGCGCACAGGCCCAGCACGCCCATGGGGACAAACATGTCCAGCATGACGGCCAGGCTCTGCTTAACCACCACCGTCTCGTTCACCGCGTCCAGCTTGGGGAAGGTCAGGCCCATGAGCATCCCGAAGGCGGCGTGGCACCCGGCGAACAGCGCCATGGAGAAGATCAGCAGCGCCCCCTCCGGCGCCGTCAGCTGGAGGGCGATGATGAGGCACACCCCCCCAATGACGGTGCAGGGCAGGCTGAGCAGCAGCTCAAAGCCCGTCTTGATCCAAAGCAGCGACCCCTCGTCCACCGGGGCCTCCCGGAGAATCCACAAATACTTGCCCTCCAGGCTGATAGACGGCGCGGCCACGGCGGACGTGCACAGGCAGAAGCCCATCGCCAGCGCCGCCATGGGCATGACGGGCAGCGCGCCCCCCAGCAGGCCGATAAACTCCCGCAGGTCGTTTTGCATCACCAGCGCCGCCGCACCCATGGCCACCAGCATAATCAGGCCGATGCCCGCGTTCCAGAAGTACATGGGGGTGCCGAAGAACCGTTTGGCCTCCTTGGCCAGCAGGGCCTTTTTCTGCCCCGAGGCGGACTGGGCGGACAGCTTGTAGTCGTTCCGGGCGGACCGGGCCGCAAAGGCGGTGACCGCCTGGCGGTACACCCTGCCCAGCCCGAATACCACCAGCGCGAAGGGGACGATACAGCAGGCGGCGAAGGCCAGCAGCAGCCCCCAATCGCCCATGATGCCGTCCGCCATCCACAGCATGGGGGCGGCCCAGCTCAGGGACTCCTTCACCCCGGCGGCATTGGCGGCCAGGCCCTCGATCATGCCGTTGACGTTGAAGGCAAACCAGAACACCGCCGCCATGTATACGGCCATCACGATGTTCTGCCCCAGCACGCCCCGGGTCACCCTGGCGGATAAAAAGGCCACCAGCGCCCCCATCAGCACCGACAGCGCCGTGTCCAGCAGGGGCAGGGTGAACACCGCCACCGCCAGCCGCACCCAGAACAGGACGCTGTGCCCCACCCCGCTCTGGGTCATGAAGGTGCACACCGCCCCGGCGGGGGCCAGCACGAACAGGGCGAACAGCAGGTTTTCCAGATAGATGGCCGACACCCGGCTGGCCATCAGCATGGTGGAGCTGACGGGCATGGACAGCAGCAGGTCGTTGTCCTTGCCGCCGAACACCACGCCCTTGACGGCGAAGGCGGTAAACAGCAGCCCGCCCACCAGCGCCCCCATGCCCATGAAGATGAACACCAGCACCTCCATGTGGACGGGGGCCAGCGCATGCATCAGCATGGAGCTGTAAAACCCGGACATGTACAGGCCCAAAAAGGCGATGAGCACCATGGCCCCCACGCCGGTGGCCGCCCTTTTGCGGCTGCCCCCCTGGGAGTTGGTGGAGGAGAGCAGCATGGACTTGACGCTCACCTTGAGCAGGGCGAAGAACTTTTTCATTTGTCTCCCTCCAGCTCCAGGAACACGTCCTCCAGGGAGGAGTCGCCCACCAGCTCATCGGTGGGACCGCACTTTACCAGCCGCCCGTCCTTGATGATGGCGATCTGGTGGCACAGCTTTTCCGCCACCTCCAGCACGTGGGTGGAGAAGAACACCGCCGAGCCGCCCCGGCACAAATCCGCCAAATACCCCTTCATGATGTGGGACGCGGAGGGGTCCAGGCCCACGAAGGGCTCATCCAGGATGAGCAGCCGCGGACGGCGGATGAAGGCCGAGATGAGGGCCAGCTTCTGCCGCATGCCGTGGGAGTAGCTGCCGATGGGGGAGCCCAGGTTCCCCGTCAGCTCAAAGGCGTCCCCGTACTTGGCGATGTCCTTCGTCCGCTGCTCCGCCGGGATATCGTACAGGTCGGCGATGAAGTTCAAATAGTCGATGCCCTTCATGAACTCGTAGAGATCCGGGTTGTCGGGCAGGAAGGCCGTCACCCGCTTGGCCCCCACCGGGTCCCGCTTGACATCGTGGCCGTCGATGGTGATGGTCCCCTCGGTGAAGTCCATCACCCCCGCCACCGCCCGGAGGGTGGTGGTCTTGCCCGCCCCGTTGTGGCCGATAAAGCCATAGATCTCGCCGGGACGGACATGGAGAGTCAGATCGTCCACGGCCTTCTTGCCGCCGGGATAGGTTTTGGAATAGTGTTCGATACGAAGCATAATCAGATCTCCTTTTTAGAACTAGTGTTTCACGTGAAACATCCGCACAGTTTTATATTTAAGGTTACGGCGCTTCAAAGGTTCATGACAAAGACAACCCCGGTGATCACTGCCGCCACCACCAGGACGATAAGGCCCCCGCCCGTTTTTCCTGCTCCCTGCCGCAGGCGATGCCAGCCCCCACGGCCCCCACAGCCACGGGAACCAGCAGGCCGGCCAGCTTGGGCATCATTCTGCTGGGCTGGCCGTCCAGTCCGACCTGCATCACCAGCTCATCCGGCAGCAGGAACCAGCCCGCAGCCGCAGCCGCGATCAGCGGGATCACCAGCAGAAAGGGCCAATAACGCTTTTTCTTCACCAGGATCACCCCCTGTACTTCACCGCCGTGCCGTACACGGTGATCTCCGCCGCCCCCTGCATGATGGACGCGGAGGCGTAGCGGACATTGACCACCGCGTCCGCCCCCAGGGCTTCCGCCTCGTCCACCATCCGCTTGGTGGCCAGCTGCCGGGCCTCGTTGAGCATGGCGGTATAGCTCTCGATCTCGCCGCCCACAAAGGTCTTCATCCCGGCCATAAAATCCTTTCCGAAGCTCTTGCACTGCACCACCGAGCCCTTCACCAGGGACAGCGCCTCAATCTCCCGGCCGGGGATATGGTCAATATTGAGCAGCAGCATCCTCTTCCCCTCCTCTAATCTGCTTGATGCGCTGGTACAGCGCCGCCAGCACCCCGATGATGACGACCACCGGGATGACGGCCAGCCCGATGATCACCCCGATGGGGGGCGCGTCCTCCGGCGAGACGGTGAAGCCCCACACGATCAGGGCGATAAACGCCGCCATCATTGCCAGCACCACCACCGCCGCCCCCACGGGGCTGACGTACCGGGTCAGCTTATCCTGTTTTCCCACGTTCATAAATTTTGTCCCCTCCTGTTCCTGCCGCTCCATGCTCTCCAGCACCCCGTCGGCGTCCAGCGCGTCCAGCTGGCTGCGGCTGTCCCTGATCTGGGCGCACACGCCCTGGGCCGCCTCCAGGTTGGCCTGCCTGCGCTGGAGCTGGATCATATGCCGTCCCATGGCGTCCTCCAGGGTCAGCGCCCCGGATTTCAGCCGCAGGATCTCCTCGATGGGCACGTCCAGCATCCGCAGCAGCTTGATTTTTTTCAGCCACGCCACGTCGGCGTCGCTGTAGTCCCGGTAGCCGTTCTCATTGTTGCGCCCGGGGGTGAGCAGCCCCTCCTTTTCATAGAAGCGGATATTCCCCTTGGTGATGCCCACCAGCTGCTCCACCTGATTGATCTTCATCGTCTTCCCTCCCTCGTTGGGGACATGGTACACCTTCCACAGGGTGTAATGTCAAGGCTTTTTACAAAATCTTAAGAAAAAAGAGGGCGGCAGAGCCGCCCTCTCAGTCCGTCGAAAAAGGCTTTGCCTTTTCCGACGGGAACAGCTGCGGCCTCATGCGCGCACTCGCTGTCCGCCTGAGGCGGCCAACTCGCACACTGTTCGGCCGAGAAGTGTTTTCCCCGACGCACATGTCGCCGGGGAAAACGGATTCCATTTTCTTCGCGCCTGCGGGCGCGAACTCTGCGAGGCTTTTTCCACAAGCTCAGAGGGCGGCAGGGCCGCCCTCTTTTATAGCCAAAAACCTTATACCAGGTGTCACGCTTGGATTGGGCCCATGGCCGGGCCGCTTTCGCCGCGTCTCAGGCAAAGCCCAGTCCCGCCGGGCGAAGCCGGGCCCTTTACCCTCGCCCCGCTCCAGGCTTTCCCTATGGGTCTGTCCTCACGCTTCCTCCAGCGCCTGGGCCAGGTCCTGGATCAGGTCGTCCAGGTCCTCCAGCCCCACGGAGAAGCGCACCAGGTCGGGGGCCACCCCGGCGGCGGCCAGCTCCGCGTCGTTCATCTGCCGGTGGGTGGCGGAGGCGGGGTGGAGCACGCAGGTCTTGGCGTCCGCCACATGGGTGGCGATGGAGGCCAGCTTGAGCCCCGCCATAAACCGCTCGGCGGCGGCCCGGCCCCCCTTCACCCCGAAGGACACCACGCCGCAGCAGCCCTTAGGCAGATACTTTTGGGCCAGCGCGTGATATTTGTCCCCGGGCAGCCCGGCGTAGCGCACCCAGGCCACCTTCTCATGCCCCCGGAGGTACTCCGCCACCCCCTGGGCGTTGGAGCAGTGCCGGGCCATGCGCAGGGGCAGGGTCTCGATGCCCATGCCCAGCAGCCACGCGTTCATGGGGGCGGGGGTGGAGCCGAAGTCCCGCATGAGCTGGGCGGTGGCCTTGGTGATATACGCGCCCCCCTGGCCGAACTTCTTGGTATACGTCACCCCATGGTAGCTCTCGTCCGGGGTGGTGAGGCCGGGGTACTTGTCCGCGTGGGCCTCCCAGTCGAACCTGCCCGAGTCCACGATGGCGCCCCCCACGGCGGCGGCGTGGCCGTCCAGATATTTGGTGGTGGAGTGGATCACGATGTCCGCCCCCCACTCAAAGGGCCGGCACAGCGCCGGGGTGGCAAAGGTGTTGTCCACAATGAGGGGTACGCCGTGGGCGTGGGCGGCGCGGGCGAATTTCTCAATGTCCAGCACCGTCAAGGCCGGGTTGGCGATGGTCTCGCCAAACAGGGCGCGGGTGTTGGGCCGGAACGCGGCGTTCAGCTCGTCCTCGGTGCAGTCCGGGTCCACAAAGGTGAACTCGATGCCCATGCGCTTCATGGTGACGGCGAACAGGTTATAGGTGCCGCCGTAGATGGCGGTGGAGGACACCACATGGTCCCCCGCCGAGGCGATGTTGAAGATGGAGAAGAAGGAGGCCGCCTGCCCCGAGGAGAGCAGCATGGCCGCCGTCCCCCCCTCCAGGGCGCACAGCCGGGCGGCCACCGCGTCGCTGGTGGGGTTTTGCAGCCGGGTGTAGAAGTAGCCCGCCGCCTCCAGGTCGAACAGCCTGCCCATCTCCTCGCTGGTCTCGTAGCGGAAGGTGGTGGACTGGATGATGGGGATGTTCCGGGGCTCCCCGCTGCCGGGCCGGTAGCCCGCGTGGAGACAGTTGGTATCAAAATTCATGGGTATCTCTTCCTTTCTCAATGGGCTTGTTCCTGCGGCCGGTCACTTGGCCTCCACCACCCGCACCTGGCGGCCCCTGCTGTCGATATAGACCGTAACGGTGTCGGAGAAGTTGCGGCACTCGCCCAGGCTGTCAAACACAATGGCCTTGATATCGCCGGTATCGGGGGACCAGAACGACCCTTCCTCCGCTCCCACGGGCGGCTGCTCGCTGTCCCACACGCCGCCGTTGGCCAGAATCTGCTGTACCCATGCGGGCGGCGCGGAGGTCTGGTCGCCCGATGCGGCGCCGTTGAAGCACTGCACGTCCTCGGCCACCGGGAACACGCCCTTCTTGGTGCGCACATAGGTCACGCCCTCCTGGGTGAAGAAGTCGGAGGAGTTCACGTTTTCGATGGCCTCCAGGTAGGTGACGCCGGCAAAGCTGCCCTCGTACTCCAGCACGGTCCCGTAGCCGCTGGCGTGGTATGCGCCCGCAATGGGGGGATAGGTCTTGGAGCCGTCCTTCCTGGTGAACAGCAGCCCCTGCACGGTTCTCAGCACCCATCTGGTCTTACCGCTCGCGAAGGTTTTCGCCAGCTCATAGCCGGTCACCGCGTCAATCCGCCCATATTTGTACCCATCGCCCGAGTAGCCGTTGACGATAATGAGATCCACCAGCCCCGAGTTGTCCCTGTGGTACTGGGAGACGGTGACGGTGGCGGGCAGCTCGGGCAGGCTCCTCAGCTCCATCCCGTTCAGGGTCTGCTCGTAAACCTGCACGCCGGAGCTCACGCGCATCTTGTCCAGGAGCATATCCGCCGTGTTGAACTTGGAGTTGGTCTTCGTCCCCGCCGGGGTTAGGGCCAGATCTCCCCGGTGGGCGGAGGACGCGTTGAGGATATCCCCAGGCTGTGCCCCGTCCCTCAAAACGCCGCCCATCAGCGTCAGCTTGCAGCCCAGCACCTGGAATTTTTCTTCCTTCCCCACCGTCGTCTGCACGCCCAGGGCCAAGGAGGTGACATTGTCTGCCTCCTTGGGCAGCACCCCGGCCACCTTGCCGCTGGCGGTGAACATCAGGGTGATCTGGTCGCCGATCTTACGCCCGGCGAAGGAGCTGATGCCGTCCGCCATCACATCGAACTGGTTGCCGCCCGCCGCGGTGACCTTGCTGGGCGAGCCGGGGGAGGGCGAGGCGTTCTCATACATGCACGTCAGCCGGACATCGCACACCTCCAGCACCTTATTCACCGGGTCATAGGTGGCCACGTCGTACTGCTTGATGGCGCTCAGGGGGACAGTGGCCCCGTTTTTGCGCACCGCATAGCCCTGCTCCCCGTTGGTGATGGAGCGGAAGGTGCCGTAGTTGGCCGTCCTGCCCCGGACGATAATGAAGCTGGTCTCGGTGGACGCCTCCGCCCGGTACAGCCCCGCCACCTGGCCCCGCTCGTCCAGATAAAGGGTCACCAGATCCCCGGCGCGCAGGTTGGCCATGTACTCCTTATAGGTGGTCACCCCCGCGTCGTAGGCCGAGCCGGTGTATACCGGGGTGTCCTCCGACAGGGTATACCGCCCCTGGCCCTTGAGATAGAGGTAGTACGCCTGCTTGCGCTCCACCGCAGCGGTGACGGAGGAGGATTCGTCGGGCAGCAGGGTGATAAACCGCCCCTCCTTGTCCAGCATGGCCCACCCCCGCTTGCCCATCAGGGCCTGGTCCACCGAGCCGGCGCACGGGTAGGTCTGGGTGGCGTCCTCCTGGGCCACCACCGCCCAGCCCTCCTGGCCGTTGACGGTGGCGTTGGCGGTGAGCAGAATAGCGTCCTCCTTCAGCTGGCCCAGCTTGTCCGCGCAGGGCTTTTCCTGCCCCTTGGCGGGGATGGTCAGCATATTATAAAACAGCAGCGACGCCTGTCCCCGGGTGATGGGCCCGGCCGGGTCCTCCACCTGGATATCCTGGTCCAGCCCCAGCAGGGCGGCGGTCTCCACCGCGCTGTGGGGCCATGCCCGGTTGGCCTCCGTCCCATACTCCAGGATGCGCAGGGCCAGGGTGACCGCCTCCTGATAGGTAACAATCTGGTCGGGGCCGAACCTTCCGTCGCCCAGCCCCAGCATCAGCCGCACGCCGGACTTTTCCGGCACCTCGGTGGTGGCCGCCACGTTCACATATCCCCTGGCCCAATGCTTTCCCATGTCGGCAAAAATGGTGCGGTACGCCTGGGCCTCGGCCTGCTCCCGCATACCCAGCAGCTCCACCGCCATCTTGCACAGCTGGGCCCGGGTGAGGTGCCCCTCGGGGGAGAATTTCCCATCCCCGGTGCCCCCCACCACCCCCAGGGCGGCCAGGGTGTCCGCCGCCAGGGATACCCTGGCGTCATCCACGTCCAGAAAGCGGACCGCGCCGCCGGGCAGCACCATCAGCGACAGCACCGCCGCCAGGGCCAGCAGCAGGGACAGCGCCCGCTTTTGTCTTGTCAGTCTCATAATACCGTTCCTCCTTATTCCGCGCGGAGCGCTTCCACCGGCTGCAGGCTGGACGCCTTGATGGCCGGATACAGCCCGAACACCACCCCCAGCGCCACCGAGAAGGTGAACGCCCCGATGGTTATCACCGAGCTGGGCCACAAAATCATACCCTGGAGCAGGAATTTCCCCGCGATGAGCGAGCCCATACACCCCAGGCCGATGCCGATCAGCCCGCCGATGCCGCAGATCACCGCTGCTTCGATGAGAAACTGCACGATGATGCTCCGGCGCTCCGCGCCGATGGCTTTGCGGATGCCGATCTCCCGGGTGCGCTCGGTGACGGTGACCAGCATGATATTCATGATGCCGATGCCGCCCACCAGCAGGGAGATGCCCGCGATGGCCCCCAGCACCAGCGACTGCATCAGGCTCTGCTCCTGCATCTGGTTGGACCAGTCGTTATTGCTGTACACATCGTAGTTCCCGTTCTCGCCGTTGGTGATGAAGCCGCCCAAAAACGCCTTCAGCTTGGCGATGGCCATGGTGGTGGCGGCGGCGCTCTTGGCCTTCACCACATACTGGCTGATGTCCTGGTTGTTGTTGAGGGTTCGGTTGAAGGTGTAGGGCAGCAGCACCACGTTGTCCATATCGCTCATTCCCTCCACCCCCGTGGGCTCATACCAGCCCACCACCAGGAAGGGCTGGCTGTTGATGAAGATGGTCTCCCCCACCGGGTCCACAAAGTCGAAGAGCAGCTTCTTCGCCCCGCCCCCCAGCACGCACACCCGGTTGGTCTTGTCCACGTCCAGGAAGGACAGCTCCCGGCCGCCCCCCAGGGTGTAGTTATTACATACCCCGAACTGGTCGGAGCCCAGCTTGAGGGACACGCGCTTCTCCCAGTCGTCCCAGTTCTGGGTGTTAAAGGTCTTGGCGCCGTATTTGATGGTGATCTCCTGCCACACCTCGATCTGGGGGGTGACCCCCACCACCAGGTCCTGCATCCCCAGGCAGTACTCGTACAGCAGCTCGGAGATGTCCCCCGACGAGCCGTACCACCGGGAGGCGTAGACCTGGATTTTGTTGTCCCCCATGGCCTCCAGATATTCCATCTGCTTTTTGTTCTGCCCCTGGACCACCGACACCATGATGACCACCGAGGCCACGCCGATGATGATGCCCAGCATGGTGAGGAAGGAGCGCATTTTCTTGGACGCGATGGACTTGAACGCCATCTTGAACGCCTGCATCAGGTTCACAGCCAGTCCACCTCCTGGTGCTTGTCGGATATGATCTTGCCGTCGGACAGCCGCACCACCCGGGGGGCGGTGGCGGCAATGCCGTCGTCATGGGTGATGAGCAGGATGGTGGTGCCCTCCCGGTAGAGCTGCTGGAGTATGCCCAGCACATGCCGCCCGGTTTTGGAGTCCAGCGCGCCGGTGGGCTCGTCGGCCATGATGATGGGCGGGTGGGTGGCGATGGCCCGGGCGATGGCCACCCGCTGCTGCTGCCCGCCGGACATCTGGCTGGGCCGGTGGCGGGCCCGGTCGTCCATCCCCACCCGGGCCAGGGCGGCCATGGCCAGCTCCTCCCGCTCGAAGATGGAGGTGCCCCGGTAGATCAGGGGAAGAATCACGTTGTCCAGCGCGTCCAGGTCCTGGAGCAGGTTATAGCCCTGGAAGATAAAGCCGATCTCCCGGTTTCGGATGCGGGCCAGCTCCCTGTCCTTGAGGGAGGTGACATCGGTGCCGTTGAGCACGTACTCCCCCCGGGTGGGCACGTCCAGGCAGCCCAGCACGTTCATCATGGTGGACTTGCCCGAGCCGGACGCCCCCACGATGGCCACAAACTCCCCCCGGTCGATCTGGAGGGATACCCCGTCCAGCGCCCGCACCTCGCTCTCCTGGCCCTCGTTATAGATTTTATACAGGTCCTTGATGTCGATGAGCATGGCGCCACCTCAGCCGAACATGATGCCGCCGCCCATGCCGTTTCCGGGGTCCACGGTGTAGTTGATGAACACCATATCCCCCGCCTCCACGCCGGAGATGATCTCCACCTGCTTGGCGTCGGAAATACCGGTGGTCACCGGCACAGGCCAGTATTTGTCCGCCTCCCCGGGCACGCCGGTGATGGACGCGTCCAGGTCGATGGCCTCCGCCGGGCGCTCCTCCCGCTGGACAAACACCACCGCCTGCTTGTTCCCCTCCGCGTCCAGCACCGACTTCACCGCCGTGGTGGGCACCAGCACGCAGTCGCTGGACTGGCTGGTAACCACCGAGTAGTTCAGCCATACCCCGGCGTACAGGCTGCCGTCGAAGTTATCCACCTCCAGCGTGACGGGGAAGGTGGACATGCCCTGGCCCGCCTCGCCCTGCATGGCGATGTTGCTGACGGTCCCCATGTAGGAGTTCCCGTTATAGTCGGACAGGCTGATCATATCCCCCAGCTTGATGAAGCCGATGTTCCGATCGTCCACCTGGATGGTGACCGTCATGACGGTGGTGTTCTGGATGGTGACCACCGCGTCCCCCGCCTTCACCTCGCCCCCTTCGGCGATGGTACAGGAGATGACGGTGCCGTCGATGGGGGCGGTGGCGTTGAGGGCGTCCACGGCGGCCTGGGCCTCGCTCAGCCGCTCCTGGGCGGCGGTGAGCTGCTCGTCCAGGCTCTCCGAGCCCATGGTGAGCAGGGCCTCCCCCGCGGCCACCCGGGCGTGGTTGAGCAGGCGGCTGCTCACCAGCGGCCCGCCCGCCTTAGTGGCCAGCTTCCGGCTCTCATAGTACTCCGTCTTGCTCTGCTCATAGGGGAAGATGGGCATGCCGTCCCCGTCGGTGAGGGAGGCGCTGGCCTCCATCTCGGCGGTGAGGGTCCCGGGGTTTTGGAAGGCGATCACCGCCTCAAAATAGACGCCCCCCTCGGGGGTGATGAAGCTCACCTTATTGACCTGCTCCACCGTGCCCTCCCCGGTGTACATCACCGCGGGGACGGACACCTGGGCGGTCTGGCCCACCCGCACCTGGTCCTCATAGGCGTAGCTGAAATAGAGGGACAGCTTCAGCTTGGTATCGTTCACCAAGGTGGCCACCTCTGTGCCCTCCCCCACGTTGTCACCGGGGCTGAACTGCGCCACCTCCATCAGCTTTCCGGCAAAGGGGGCGGTCAGCGTCAGGTTGGCCAGCTTGCTGTTCAGCGAGTCCATCTGCTGCTGGGCGCTGGCCAGCGCCTCCTGCGCGGCCTGGCTGTACACAGAGAACAGCGGCTGGCCCGCGCTCACCACATCCCCCTGGGCCACCAGGACCTGCTCCACGGTGCCGTTGGCGGGGATGGTGACGGTGGCCGTCTCCTTGGCTGTGGCGTTGCCGCTGCCCTCCACCGTACTCTGAATGGACCCTATGTAGGCCGGTTCGGCGTAAATATCCCCCAGGGAATCGTCCTTGCGGAATACCACAAACCACATGCCGAAAATAATTCCGCCCAGCACCGCCGCCGCCGTCACACCGGCGACAACGCGCTTGACCAGCTTTTTCTTTTCCGCTGCGGTCTTCACCTTCTTTTTGGGGTTGGGGGCCTCCCACGGCTCTTTCTTCGGGGTTTCCTCCGGCGCTTGCGCGGGAGCCTGCTCAGGGAGCTGCTCCGTTTTCAGTTCTTCCTGGGCTTCTGGTATTTTCAGATCGGGCATGGTATCGTTCCTCCTGTCGTCGGGCTGGGCGCCTGCGCCCCTTGGCGCGGGACGCTTGTACGCAGCTTTCAGTATAACGGGAACGGGCCGGAAAAACAACAACAATCCTGTAACAATTCCAAATCTCAATCTTTAGATTTCTTTAAGAATCTGAATACTTCGGATATTGGTACAGCTTCTGAATTTTCCAGCCCTTCCTTTTTATATACCCCGGACAGCCCCGTTTGGTTGCCAAAATCCTCCCCAGCCGCGCAGAAAGGCCGGCGTCCAATCCGGCGCCGGCCTCAACCCGCCGGAAAAGGCTTTTCCCTTTCCGGCGGGCCAGTCACTTTTTTCACGCCTGCGGGCGCGAACCCTGCCAGGTCTTTTCCGCAGCCTCAGCCCGGCAGCAGTCCTGCCGCCCGCCCATGGGGCGGACTGTCAGGGCGGCCCGCCACTCCCGCTGCTCCACCCAGACCAGCTGGCCCCGGAGGGGCGCCTGGAGGGCAAACTCCTCCAGCTCCGCCGGCAGGCGGGGACGGAAGCGCAGGCCCATGGGCATATCCGGGTCGGGCAGCAGCCCCGCCAGCTCCTCCACGATCAGCGGCACAGCCCCGCCGGGCTCCGGGCGGTACGGCCCGTCCCCAGCTTCCCGGGTGAGCAGGCGGTACAGGGCGCGCCGCCGCCCCAGCCGCCCCAGCCCCCGCAGGGCCAGGTACGACAAAAACGGCTCCCATGCCTGCCCCGGCCTGAGCAGCAGCCGCTCGTAAGCCTCCGCCCCCACCTGGGGCGTCAGCCCAAAGCAGGCGGGCCCGGCATTGGCCTCCACTGTGCACCGGCCATCCCCCTCGCGCCCGGCGAACAGCTTGCTCTCCCAGCGCCAGAAGGCTTGCAGGAAGGCCGCCGCCACCCGCCGGGACTCCCCCTTACCGGGCAGGCCCAGCAGGCGCTCCCCCCGCTCCTTCATCTTCAAAAAGCCGAACCACAGGGCATTGACGGCGGCGGTACAGCCCTCCTCCGCCCCGTCCCAGCCGGCGGGCAGCCCCTCCAGCAGGCCGTCCGGCCTCTGATACCGGGAAAACTCCCCGGCAATCTCGTCCACAGCGCCCCAGCACGTGCGCAGGAAGTCCCGGTCTCCCGTAAAATCCCAGTCCGTCAGCGGCAGGGCGGGGAACAGCAGGGCAAAGCCCCCGGCCCGGTCCCCCAGCGGCGCCGCGGCGGCCGCCTCCCGGATGTATTGGCGCAGCAGGTCTGTCCGCCCGGTGAGCCACACCTGGGCCCGGGCGGTGATCGCCGCGTCCCCCAGGGACTGGCCCAGCCCCCGGCCCGGCCAGTCCCGGTAGCCCTCCTGCGAGCGGCTGCGCACGGCGCTTTTGCCCCGCGCAAAGATGTCCTCCAGCCCGTCCCGGGGGCAGGACAGGGTGCACAGCCCCTCGGGCATGGGGTAGTGCCGCTCCCACGCCCAGCACTCCCGCAGCACCGGGCCGTCCCCCGGCCCCAGCGCCTCCACATATTGGAAGACCCGGCATCCCCGCTGGTGCAGGGCGCTCTCCCCCTCCCCCAGAATCCACCGCTCCTCCCGGGCGCACGCCACCCGGCCCGCTTTGTCCAGCTCCATGCCAAAGCGCAGGGTGACGCCCTCCCCCGCCCGGCCTTGGGCGGCGGCGTGGAGGGTTCCCGTCCGCACCCGGCCAAAGTCCAGCAGCACACCGCCGGGAACGGCGCAGGTACGCACGGGCTCCGCCTTTACCCGCTCCAGCCCGGCCCCCGGCTGGGGGGACAGCCTGCATCGCGCCCACCGGGCCGGAACCAGCCGGGCCCAGCCCCGGTCCCGGAACCGGGGCTGCTCCCACCCCTGGGGCCACAGGCGGCTGTCAAAGCTGCCGCCGTCCGGCCAGGCCCGGCACAGCCGGCAGCGCCAGTCCTCACCGCACCGGGCGCTCACCCTGCCCCCCCGGACAAACTGCGCCCAGAGGGCGGGCTGCCCCGCCCCGGCGCTCCAGCCCATGTCCTCCGCCGCCCGGCGGCACACCAGCACCGCCACCGTCACCGTCCGTCCCCCCTCCACGGGGTACTCCTGGCAGTAGCGGACGCCTCCGGCGGCGGGCGCGGGGCCCTGGCCCAGCCGCGTCCCGTTGAGCCACGCATAGTAATAATCCCCGGCGCTCAGCCGCAGCACATGCCTGCCCGGCGGCAGCGCCACCCGCCCCCGCACCAGCATGCACAGATCTTCGGACGCCGCCCCGGATGCAGGCGGCCCGTTTCTCCAGGGCCGGGCGGTCATCCAACCGCCGGCCCCGCCCATATCACGATATCCCCTCATGCCGCGCCCCTACCAATAGGGGTCCCAGTCCGCGCACAGGCGGGTGAGGGCCTCCATATAATAGAAGTCCCCCCAGGAGGTGCACTCGTCCACCCCCTCGGGAACGCAGGTGTTATAGGGACTCTTCTTGCTGTATGTGCCGTGGAGGATGAGACCCGTGCCCTCCACAGGGACGGGAACGGCGTAGTTCGCCGCCAGGCTGCCCGCCATCTCCCGGGCCAGCCTCTCATACTGGCCGCCCTCCCCCTGGGGGAGGATGCGCGCCGCCTCCAGCAGGCCGCAGGCCACGATGGCCGCGGAGGAGGAGTCCCGGGGCTCGCCGCTGTCCGGCTGAAACAGCATGTCCCAGCAGGGCACCAGGTCCTCCGGCAGGCGGGTGAGGTAGAACTCCAGCGCCCGCTTAAAGGTGTCCAGCGCCTTGGGGTCCCCGGTATAGCGGTAGCTCAGGATGGAGCCATATACCCCCCAAGCCTGTCCCCTGGCCCAGAAGCTGTCGTCTCGATAGCCCTGGCAGGTGCGGCCATGGCTAGGGGAGCCGTCCTTGTGCATGTAGAAGGTGTGGAAGGTAGAGCCGTCGGGCCGGAAGGAGTTGGCCATGCAGGTGGCGGTGTGTTTCCGGGCGATGTCCGCGTACTTCTCCTCCCCCGTCTCCCGGGACGCCCAGTACAGCAGCGGCAGGTTCAGCAGGCAGTCGATGATGAAGCGGTAGTTCTCCGGCGCGCCCATCCGCCCCCAGGCCTGGATGAACTCCCCCTTGGGCTGGTAGCGGCTGACGAGCTGGCCGGCGGCCAGGATAGCGGCCTGCCTGGCCTTCTCATCCCCGGTGAGCTTATAGGCCGCCACGCAGGAGGGAGTGTATAAAAAGCCCATGTCGTGGTGGGCCACCTTCACCCTGCGGCGGATGCGCCGGTCAAAGCTGTCCACCAGGGCCAGCCCCGCCCGGCGAAACGCCTCGTCATGGGTGCGCTCATAGGCCAGCCAGATCTCCCCCGGCCAGAACCCGCAGGTCCACTCCTCGTTCTCGCAGGCGGAATAAATCCCGTTCACGCTGGAGTGGTCCTGGCATTTGTTTGTGTATCCGGGCAGGTTGAGACGCACCTGCTCCACCGCCTTGTCCAACGCGGCCCGGGCCTGGGCGTCGGTGATCGGTACGGGTCTGTTCATAAAAGCACCTCAATTTGAAGAGCTCAGGGGACGGGCCGGCTCCCCGCCCCCCGGCGTTTCGGATATGCCCCTTTATTGTACCCCCTGGCGGCGGATGCCGCAAGCCCTTGGGGGAAATATTTCCCGGGACGGAAAAATGACAGGGCGCGGCCCTGTGGGGGCCGCGCCCTGCGTGGAGCTGCGCGTCACTTCTGGTCCGGCATGATCCAGAACTTCATGGCGGGATAGCTGATGACCACCTGCATGATGATATTCACGATGTTGGCCAGAGTGGGCGCCAGGCCCTGGGGAATGCCGATGTTCACGAACAGCGCCTGGCTGTAGGCGGGCAGGGCGGCGGACAGGATGACCAGCACCACCGCCAGCACGATGTACTTGGGCACCGCCTGGGCAAACTGGGCGTTGGATTTGAACACCCAGTTCTTCTGTACGAAGAAGTTCACCGTCTGGGCCGCCGCCGTGGCCACCAGGAAGCTGAGGAAGCCGCACAGCATCAGGCTCTCCGGGGTGGTATAGTCGAAAATGAAGAAGTGGAAGGGCTGGCTGCTGAAGGATTTGAAGATAAAGCCTGTGCACACCCACATCACTACAAAATTGGTGACGGTGGCCACGTTGGAAAGAATGTTAAACAGGATGAATTCCCACAGGGTAGGGTGCTCGTCGATCCACTTTTTGATACCGCCCATAATAATACTCCTCCTTGTTAATGAATGGCGTTGGCCGCCTTGCGCTTCTTGCCGGAGCGGAAGAAGCCGCCGATGATGGCTCCCATGCCCTTGAAGAAGTGGCCGTTGACAATGGTGAGAATCCCCTCCGCCATCTCCATGGTGCAGATGCCGCCGGTCATTTTGGCGATGGCCCGGAAGGGCATATTGTAGTTGAACAGCAGGTTCAGGTTCGGCTCGCCTTTCTCAACGCTCTTGTTGATCAGGTTGGTGAGGATTTTATACGCGAACCGGGCCAGGCCGCTCTTGGCGTAGTACATCTGGCACAGCGCGTCGTTCATCTCCAGCGTGCCGCTCCAGTGGCCGTCGGGGATGGGACGGCCCAGCAGAGCCTCGAACTCGGCGTCGGAGATGCTCTTGATGTCGCCGGAGAAATACTTGGCGAATTTCTCCTTATTGTAGGGGGACTTGGCCCCGGTGCCCTGGACGTTCACCGCGCCGCTGAGCTTGATATCCGCGCAGGACGCGCCGATGAGGATCTGGTACTCGCCGCCCTCCACCTCGAATTTGTTGGTGTCCACGTTGAAATAGCGGAACGCCTTGTCGTCCAGGGGGATAGTCACCTTTTTGGACTCGCCCACCTTCAGGAACACCTTGGCAAAGCCCTTGAGCTCCCTGGCGGGGCGGAACACGTCCCCGTCCGGCTTGGAGACATACAGCTGGGCCACTTCCGCCCCGTCCATGCTCCCGGTGTTTTTCAGGGTAAAGGCCGCTCCCTTGTCCGTCACGGCCAGATCGCTGTACTCGAAGCTGGTGTAGCTCAGCCCAAAGCCGAAGGGGAACAGCACGGGCACATTGGCCGACTGGAAGTAGCGGTAGCCCACATACAGGCCCTCCCGGTACTCGGCGTTGCGTTCCTTGGAGGGGAAATAGGGCGCGGAGGACACGTCCTCGTAACGAACGGGGTAGCTCTCCGCCAGCTTGCCGGAGGGATTGACCTGCCCCATGATGACCTTGAGGACGGAGGACGCCCCCGCCTGGCCGCACAGGTAGCCGTGCACCAGCGCCTTGCACTTGTCCAGCCAGGGCATCTCCACCGCAGAGCCCGCCGACATGACGGCCACCACGTTGGGGTTGGCCGCCGCCACCGCCTCCATCAGGTCGATCTGGCTCTGGGGCAGCTTCATGTGGGAGCGGTCCAAGCCCTCGGACTCGCTGATCTCGTCCAGGCCGATGTAAAGCAGCACCACGTCCGCCTGCTTGGCCAGCTCCACGGCCCCGGCCTGCATGGCCGGGTCGCCCTTGCCGGAGCGGGGGTAGCCCGGCTCGAAGCCCGCCACGTCCAGATCAAAGTTTTTGATCACATCCATGGCGTGATCCAGCTTTGTGGGGTTGACCACCGAGGACCCCGCCCCCTGATAGCGGGCCTTCTGGGCGAACTCGCCGATGACGGCCACCCTGGCGCCCTTCTTCAGGGGCAGGATGTTCCCCTCGTTCTTCAGCAGCACGATGGACTGCTCGCTGGCCTTGGCCGCTAGGTTGTGGTGGGCGTCGATGTCAAAGGGCTTGCCCTCCAGCGGCTTGACGGCGCGGGTCACGGACAAAATCACGTCCAGCAGCTCATCTACCCGCCGGTCCAGCAGCTCCTCGCTGAGCCTGCCGGCCTTCACCGCGTCGATGAGCTCCAGGTCGGAGTCGCCGCCGGTGGTGGGCATCTCCAGGTGGGAGCCCGCCCGGACACCCTCCACGTGGTCGTTGGAGCCGCCCCAGTCGGACACCACAAAGCCGTCGAAGCCCCACTCGTCCCGGAGGATCTCCTGGAGCAGGTGCCCGTTCTCATTGGCGTAGGTGCCGTTGATACGGTTGTAGGACGACATGATGGACTTGGCGTGCCCCTCCTTCACCGCGATCTCAAAGCCGGTGAGGTAGATCTCCCGCAGGGTGCGCTCGTCCATCACCGAGTCGGAGGCCATCCGGCGCAGCTCCTGGGAGTTGGCGGCAAAGTGCTTGGGGCAGGCGGACACACCGTTTTTCTGGATGCCCCGGATATAGCTGGCCGCCATCTTGCCCGCCAGATAGGGGTCCTCGGAAAAATACTCAAAGTTGCGCCCGCAGAAAGGGGAGCGCTTGACGTTGAGCCCCGGGCCCAGCACCACGCCCACCCCCTGGGAGGCGGCCTCCGCCCCCAGGTGCGCGCCGATCTCCTCCCCCAGCGCGGGGTCCCAGGAGTTGGCCACGGTGGCGGCGGTGGGATAGCAGGTAGCGGGCAGGGACGGGTTCAGCCCCAGCTGGTCCCCCTCCCCGGCCTGCTTACGGATGCCGTGGGGGCCGTCGGACAGGGTCATGTTCGGCACGCCCAGCCGCTCCAGGCTGCGCGTCTGCCAGAAGTCCTTGCCGGAGAAGAGGTAACACTTCTCCTCCAGGGTCATTTGCTTGATGATGTCCGCATGTTTCAAGCCAATTCCTCCTCACTGGTTTTGTGGTCATAGAATAACTGGTATAGGCAGTGTAGCACAGTTTTTCCATCCACAGGGCCGGTTTGCGCAAACTGCACGATTTGACGCCCGAACTGCATGTCACCCTGTGCATATCCTCCAAATAAAGCCCCGGTTTGTTTGTGCGTTTCGCCGAAAGAAGCGTAGCGCACAGAAAAAACGCCGGGCAAACTGCCCGGCGCGAGCTTGTGGAAAAAGCCTCGCAGAGTTCGCGCCCGCAGGCGCGAAGAGAATGAAATCCGTTTTCCCCGGCGACATGTGCGTCGGGGAAAACACTTCCCGGCCGAACAGTGTGCGAGTTGGCCGCCTCAGGCGGACAGCGGGTGCGCGCATGAGGCCGCAGCTTTTCCCGTCGAAAAAGGCTTTGCCTTTTTCGACGGACTGACGCCGGGCAAACTGCCCGGCGCCTCTCACCCGTTTGCCAGTGGGACCACCACCTTGATCTGGAACCACTCCTCCGCGTTGTGGACGGTCACCGCCCCGCCGTACTTCCCGGCCGCCCGGCGGATGGACTTGATCCCATAGCCGTGGTATGCCGCGTCCGTCTTGGTGGACACGGGCAGGCCGTCCTGGAATTTCAAAATTTCCGGGCAGTAGTTTTCGCACCGAATGACCAAAAAATCCTTTTTTGCGTACACCGCCAGATGGATGAGCCGTTTTCCCTGCTCCTCCACCCCCAGCTCGTACTCAATGGCGTTGTCCAGGATATTGCCGAAGATGGTGCAGATGTCCATCACGTCCATAAACCCCAGCCGCGCGCCGTCGGCCACGCAGGTGAGCTCCACCCCATGGCGGGCGCAGTACAGGCTCTTGCCGGTGAGCACCGTGTCCAGCACCGAATTCCCCGTCTTGTTCTGGGCCTCGTAGTCCCGGATCTCCTCCTCCATCCCGTCCAGGTAGGCGGAGCGGCGCTGGGCGTCCGGTTCGGCGCGCAGCACGGCGATCTGGTGCTTGATGTCGTGGTATTTGTGGTTGATGACCTCAATGCTCTCCCGGGACTGGCGGTACTGGGCGTACTGGTTTTGGAGAATGTTCTGGATGGCGTCCAGCTCCCGCTGCATGTACAGCTCGCACCGCTGGACGTGGTATGCGTACAGCATGGCCACCCCCGCCAGATCCACCAGCGTGCGGACGTTATAAATATCGGTGAGCTGGGAGCCGGTGAAGGGGGCGTCACGGTATACAAAGCTGAGGTTGCTCAAAAAGAAGCAGGCCAGGGCGATGAGCGCCGGGCTGCCCAGCTCCCGCAGCTGAAAGGTCATGGCGGCCCGGGGGTCGTCCCGGCGCTTTTCCAGCGCGCACATGCCCAGGAATACCACGGCGTACACCCCTGCCGGCATCCCCACGGCCAGCACCGACCTGACCACCCCCGCCCCCTGCCCACCCAGGGCGTACAGGGCGTAGGAGTAGAGCTGCCACTCCAGCGAGGCGGCGAATTCCGCCAGCAGAAAGGCCCGGATGGTGCAGTAGGCCACGCTGACCAGGGGCATATCGCAGCACGCGGCGATGAGCGCCACCATCAGCCCCGCCGCCGCCGCCATGCAGGGCATCCAGAAGAGGATGTGCAGCCCGTCGGTGAGGGAGAGAAACAGGCACTGCCCCGCCAGCCCCAGCCCCAGCAGCCCCCACAGCCGGGGCCCCCCGCACCGCCGGGGATACTTGGCGATGACGGTGAGGCAGGCGCACCACTCGGCGGCGGCGGTGACGAGCCTGGGGATGTCGGACAGGTAGACGGTATTCAAGGCGCCGCACCCCCCACCCAGTCGGCCAGCGCCTCCAGGAAGGGCGTCCGGCGGCCCCGGCTGATGAGCAGCCGGTCCCCCCGGACCACCGCGCAGCCGTCCTGGATGCCGTCCACATGCTCCAGGTTCACCAGGTAGCCCTTATTGCAGCGCACAAAGCCCTTGCCCTCCAGCGCCTGCTCCACCTGCTGAAGGGTGGCGGTGGAGGCGTGTATGCCGGAGCGGGTGTGAAACATCAGCTGCCGGCCCAGCCGCTCTATGTAATAGATGGCGTTGACCTCCAGCTTCACCGCGCCCCCCTTGACCGCCACCGTGATGCAGGCCTCCTCCCGTTTCTTCACATACTGCAATGCCCGGCCCAGCCGCTGGGAGAAGGCGAAATAGCTCACCGGCTTCAATATGTAGTCCAGCGCGTTCACCGAATAGCCCTGGATGGCGTACTGGGCCAGATTGGTGACAAAGACGATGACCACCTCCGGGTCCTTCTCCCGGACATAGCCCGCCGCCGTCATCCCGTCCATAAAGGGCATCTCCACGTCCATCAGGATCAGGTCAAACTCCGGCTTGTACCGCTCCACCAGGTCCTCGCCGTTGTCGTAGCGGGTGACCTGGAAGGCCCGGCCGGTCTCTCTGCCATACTCGCCGATGTACCGCTCCAGCTGGGCAAAGCACTGCGGGTCGTCCTCCGCGATGGCGATGCGGATCACTGCGCTCACTCCTCCCCTTGATTTTTACCTGTGCAGGGCCGTGCAAACGGCATGAAAACATCAATTTATGCCCGCCTATATTGCATTTCTTTATATTATAGGTCATCCCGCCCCGGCTGTCAATTGAAAGCCGCCGCTTTTCCGGGCAGCCGCCCGCTTCGCATGATTTTCCTAATTTTTCGTGAACTTCGCTTTCCTGTATTGAAATTTCCCCGGAAAGATGGTAACATAGGGATATCAAAGGGGGACTCCCCCCAATACCAAGTTAAGGAGTGGTCAAAAATGGTCAAGGTTATCATGGGCCTGAAGGGCACCGGCAAGACCAAGCAGATGATCGACCTCATCAACACAGCGGTGGATACAGAGCACGGCAACGTGGTTGCCATCGCCCACAATTCCAAGCTGAACTATAAAATCAACTATAAGATCCGCCTGGTGGACACCTCGGACTACAGCATCCCCAACTACGACACCCTGCGGGGCTTTCTGTACGGGCTGTACGCCAGCAATTACGACATCACCCACGTGTTCATCGAGAGCCTGAACAAGCTGGTCCCCACTGTGGGCAACGAGGATGTGGAGCCCTTCCTGGATTGGCTGGAGGCCTTCTCCCAGAAGAGCGGCATCAAGTACACCATCTCCATCAGTGAGGACGCGGCCAAGGCCAGCGACGGCGTGAAGAAATATTTCTAAGCGGACCAGTTTCTTTGAGACCGGGCGGGCGCAGCCCCGCCCGGTCTATGTTTTGGAGCCCGTGCCAGCCGCCCCGGCCCACGGCTTCTCATCTTACAGGAGGGAATCATAATGGACTGCACACAAGCCATCCGCGCCCGGCGGAGCATCCGCAAATTCAAGCCCGGCGCCTCCATCCCCAGGCCGGATGTGGAGGCCATGCTGGAGGCGGCCATGATGGCCCCCAGCGCCCGCAACCTGCGCCCCTGGGAGTTTTTCGTGGTGGAGAACCCGGAGCTCAAAGCCCGGCTGCGCGCCGCCCACCCCTTCGCCTCTATGCTGGATACCGCCTCGCTGGCCATCGTGGTATGCGGCCGGCCGGAGTTGCAAACAGGCGTGGTAGCGGGCTACTGGCCGCTGGACTGCGGCGCGGCCATTGAGAACCTGCTGCTCCAGGCGGTGGCGCTGGGCTACGGCGCGTGCTGGTGCGGCTGCTGGCCCAGCCCCCGCATCTCCAAGCTCCAGGAGCTCTTGAACACCCAGTCCGTCCCCGTGGCCCTCATCGCCGTGGGCGCGCCCGACGAGGACCCCGCCCCCCGGGGCTTTTACCAGGCCGACAAGGTCACTTGGCTGGCCTGACGCGGCAGAGAGGAGAAAACGGCATGAGCGGTAACCAACCCCCCCGCGCCCAGGCGGAGCCCGGCGTGGTGCTGCCCCGGGCGATCCACCTGATCCCCATGGACACCATCAACGGCTTCGACGTCCGCCCCGGCTTCTACGAGACCAACGGCGCCACCGCCATCCCCGGCGGGGTGAACTTCACCGTCCACTCCCACGGGGCCACCGGCGTGGAGCTGCTGCTCTTCCGCCGGGAGGAGGCGGAACCCTTCGCGGTGCTCCCCTTCCCCGAGCACTACCGCATTGGGAACGTGTACTCCATGATCGTGTTCAAGCTGAATATCGAGGAATTTGAGTATGCCTACCGGGTAGACGGACCCTATCAGCCGGAAAAGGGGCTTGTCTTTGACAAGAGCCGCTACCTGCTGGACCCCTACGCCAAAGCGGTCACCGGCCAGAGCGACTGGGGCAAGACCACCCCCCACGGCCAGCACTACAAGGCCCGGGTGGTGAAGGACGACTTCGACTGGGGCAAGCTGGACCAGCCCCTCATCCCCACCGAGGACCTCATCATTTACGAGCTCCACGTCCGGGGCTTCACCAAGGACGCCTCCTCCGGCGTGACCTATCCCGGCACCTTCGCCGGGCTGATGGAGAAGCTGGACTACCTCCAGGAGCTGGGGGTGAACGCCCTGGAGCTGATGCCCATCTTTGAATTCGACGAGATGCTGGACTACCGGGAGGTAAACGGACGGGCCCTTTACAACTACTGGGGGTACAGCACCGTCAGCTTTTTTGCCCCCAACACCAGCTACACCGCCTCCACCGAGTATAACCGGGAGGGGAACGAGCTGAAAAACCTCATCCTGGCCTGCAAGCGGCGGGGCATCGAGGTGTATCTGGACGTGGTGTTCAACCACACCGCCGAGGGCAATGAGATGGGCCCCTTCTTCTCCTTCAAGGGCTTTGACAACAACATATACTATCTGCTTACCCCCGAGGGATACTACTACAATTTTTCCGGCTGCGGCAATACCCTGAACTGCAACCATCCCATCGTCCATCAGATGATTATGGACTGCCTGCGCTACTGGGTGACCACCTACCGGGTGGACGGCTTCCGGTTTGACCTGGCCTCCATCCTGGGCCGGGACGAGCACGGGGCTCCCATGGTGTCCCCGCCCCTCTTGCAGGCCATGGCCTTCGACCCTATCCTGGGGGATGTGAAGCTCATCGCCGAGGCGTGGGACGCGGGGGGGCTGTACCAGGTGGGCACCTTCCCCGCCTGGAACCGCTGGGCGGAGTGGAACGGCCGCTACCGGGACGACATGCGCCGCTACCTCAAGGGGGACGGGGGGATGGCCCAGGCCGCCGCCCTGCGCCTCACCGGCTCCCGGGACATCTATGACGCGGCCGCCCGCGGGAACGCCTCGGTGAACTTCCTCACCTGCCACGACGGCTTTACCCTCCGCGACCTGTACACCTACAGCCACAAGCACAACGAGGCCAACGGCTGGAACAACACCGACGGCGCCAACGACAACAACAGCTGGAACTGCGGCGCGGAGGGGGAGACCGACGATCCCCAGATCAACGCCCTGCGGGGAAGGATGGTGCGCAACGCCTTCGCCCTGCTGATGTGCTCC
Source organism: uncultured Oscillospiraceae bacterium (assembly GCA_910587255.1). Lineage (GTDB taxonomy): Bacteria > Bacillota > Clostridia > Oscillospirales > Oscillospiraceae > Enterenecus. Next base: position 14,887 of record CAJUKT010000053.1, on the reverse strand, counting down.
CGGGGCATCCCCATGTTCCTGGCGGGGGACGAGTTCGGGAACACCCAGTTTGGCAACAACAACGCCTACTGCCAGGACAATATCACCTCCTGGCTGGACTGGTCCCTGCTGGAGCAAAACCGGGACCTGTTCCAATTTTTCCAGTATATGATCCGCTTCCGCAAGGACCACAGGGTACTGCGCCGGGACATCAGCGGCGGGGCCTGCGGCTTCCCCGACGTGAGCTTCCACGGCACCGCCCCCTGGCGGGAATCCTTTGGCCCCCAGGACCGCTATGTGGGCGTGATGTTCGCCGGGGCGGAGCGCAACGTAGGCCCTCAGATCGTCTATGTGGCCTCCAACGCCTATTGGGAGGAGCTGAGCGCCGCCCTGCCCCAGCTGCCCGCCTCCATGCGCTGGGAGCTGGCGGTAGACACCTGGGACGCGCAGCAGCACGCCCGCCCGGTGGATGGGAACTGCTTTGCCATCGGCCCCCGGAGCGTAATGGTATTTGTGGCGAAATAATAAAAGGGCCCTCCGCTGCCGGTAGCGGAGGGCCCTTTTGTTTTAGAACAGCCCGGAAATGACCCCGTTCTCGTCCACATCGATCTTCTCCGCCGCCGGAACCTTAGGCAATCCCGGCATGGTCATGATATCCCCGGTCTGCACCACCACAAAGCCCGCCCCGGCGCTCACCCGCACCTTGGACACGGTGACGGTAAATCCCTCCGGGCGGCCCAGCTTCCCCGGGTCGTCGGACAGGGAGTACTGGGTCTTGGCCATGCACACGGGGAGGCCCCCAAAGCCCATGGCCTCCAGCCGGTCCAGCTCCCGGGAGGCGGCGGAGGAATAGCTCACCCCGGCCCCGCCGTACACCCGGCGCACAATGGCCTCAATCTTGTCCCGCAGGGGGAGGCCCAGCTCATAGGCGAAGCGGAACTGGTGGGGCTGCCCGCACAGCCGCAGCACCTCCTGCGCCAGCTCCACGCCGCCCTCGCCGCCGCGGCCCCACACCTCGGACAGTGCCACATTGACGCCCAGCGCCCTGCACCTGTCCCGGATGAGGGCCAGCTCGGCATCGGTATCGTTGACAAAGCGGTTGACGGCCACCACACAGGGCAGGCCGTATACCTGGGTGATGTTCTCCACATGCTTGAGAAGGTTGGGCAGGCCCTTTTCCAGCGCCTCCAGATTTTCCGCCCCCAGCTCCCCCTTGGGCACGCCGCCGTTATACTTCAGCGCCTTCACCGTGGCCACGATGACCACCGCGCTGGGGTCCATCCCCGCCGCCCGGCACTTGATATCCAAAAACTTCTCCGCACCCAGATCCGCGCCGAAGCCCGCCTCCGTCACCACGTAGTCCGCCAGCTTCAGGGCGGTGTCGGTGGCGGACACGGAATTGCAGCCGTGGGCGATGTTGGCGAAGGGCCCGCCATGGACCAGGGCCGGGGTGTTCTCCAGGGTCTGGACCAGATTGGGCTTTATGGCGTCCTTCAGCAGGGCGGCCATGGCCCCCTGGGCCTTCAGGTCGGCGGCGGTAACCGGCCTGTCGTCATAGGTGTAGCCCACGATGATACGGGACAGGCGCTCCTTCAAATCCCTCAAATCCGAGGCCAGGCACAGCACCGCCATGATCTCGGAGGCCACGGTGATATCGAAGCCGTCCTCCCTGGGCACACCCTGCATCCGTCCCCCCAGGCCGTCCACAATGCTGCGCAGCTGGCGGTCGTTCATATCCACGCACCGCCGCCAGGTGATCTTCTTCACGTCGATGCCCAGGGCGTTCCCCTGCTGGATGTGGTTGTCCAGCAGGGCCGCCAGCAGGTTATTCGCCGCGCCGATGGCGTGGAAGTCCCCGGTAAAGTGAAGGTTGATATCCTCCATGGGCACCACCTGGGCATGGCCGCCCCCCGCCGCGCCCCCCTTCACCCCGAACACCGGCCCCAGGGAGGGCTCCCGCAGGCACAAAAGCACATTCTTGTCCAGCCTGCTCAACGCGTCCGCCAGGCCCACGCTGGTGGTGGTTTTGCCCTCCCCGGCGGGGGTGGGATTGATGGCGGTGACCAGGATGAGCTTTCCCTTTCGCGGACAGCTGCGCAGGGGGGTGGTGTCAATCTTGGCTTTCACCCGGCCATAGTGCTCCAGCAGCTCCCTGTCGATGCCCGCCTGGGCGGCCACCTGGTCGATGGGCAGCATGTTGGCGCCCTGGGCGATCTCAATGTCGGTTTTCACGGCGGTTCCTCCTCTTCATTTGGTTTCCATAATAATACTCATAACTCCTGATACGGAGAGTTATCCACAACTTCCACAAGGTTTTCAACAGCCTCAATCCATGGAGCCCCAACAGACTTACACAAATTCAAATATTTATTCAAACCGGGAAACCCTAGTTTTTTCGCAGGCTAAAGCGCGTTTTTAGTTGACATAACGCAGAAGTTATCCCTTTCCGATATCCAAGCTTGCCCTCGCGTTCAGCTCCCACCCGGCGGTATGCCCCGCCAGATACTCGTAATATCCCTGGCTGCCGATCATGGCGGCGTTGTGCTCCCCACGGGGCAGGCCCCGCGGGGCCCCCCATTGATCTCAAATCGGCGGAAATGGATTCCGCCGATTTCAAGGTTTTCGCTGCGCGAAAACACTTGTACGGCGCGAGCGCCGCCCCGCTTTGCGGGGCCCCGGCGGCAACGCCGCTAAACCGTCAGCCTTTGGCAATATCCAAACTTGCTTTCGCGTTTAACTCCCATCCAGCGGTATGCCCCGCCAGGTACTCGTAATATCCCTGGCTGCCGATCATGGCGGCGTTGTCGCCGCACAGCGACAGGGGCGGAAGCCACAGCCGCGCCCCGCTCCCCCGGCAGGCGGCCTCCAGATCCGCCCGGATGCGGCTGTTGGCCGCCACACCCCCGGCCACGGCAATCTTGCCATAGCCCGTCATCTGATCCGCCTCCATCACCCGTGGAACCAGGGAGTCGGACACGGCGGCGGCAAAGGAGGCGGCCAGGTCGTGGAGGTCCAGCTCCTCCCCCTTCTGGGACGCATTGTGGATGGCGTTGAGCACCGCCGTTTTGAGCCCGGAAAAGGACATATCCAGGGGATGGTCGGCCACGTGGGCCCGGGGAAACGCATACGCCCTGCTATCCCCCCCCTGGGCCATTTTATCCATGGGCCCGCCGCCGGGGTAGCCCAGGCCCAGCACCCGGGCGGTCTTGTCAAAGCACTCCCCCGCCGCGTCGTCCCGCGTGGAGCCCAGCTCCTCAAAATGGGTATAATCCTTCACGTCCACGATGGCTGTGGTGCCGCCGGACACGCACAGGCACAAAAAGGGGGGCTCCAGGTCGGGATGGGCGATATAATTGGCCGCGATGTGCCCCCGGACATGGTGGACAGGGATGAGGGGCACCCCCAGCCCAAAGGCGGTGGACTTGGCGAAGGACACCCCCACCAGCAGCGCCCCGATGAGCCCCGGGGCATAGGTCACCGCCACGGCGTCGACCTCCCTTTTTGACAGGCCGGCCTGCCGCAGGGCCTCGTCCGCCAGGCCGGAAATGGCCTCCACATGCTTGCGGGAGGCGATCTCCGGCACCACGCCGCCGTAGATGGCGTGCATGTCCGCCGAGGAGGCGATGACGGAGGACAGTACCGTCCGCCCGTCCCGCACCACGGCGGCGGCGGTCTCGTCGCAGGAGGATTCAAAGGCCAGAATATTCATCTCTCACACGCTCCTATTTCAGAAAGCTCGCATTCCAGCTGGCAGTCGAAGGGCTCCGCCGCCGCATGGCCCTGGTGGATGAACTGCGCATCCACACAGCCCATGGCCCGGTAAAACGCCTGGGTCTCCACGGCAGAGTGGGCGGAAATATACAGCTTTTTCCCGCCGTGCGCCCACGCCCAGCCCTTTGCGGCCTGGAAAAGTTCCCTCCCGATCCCCCGGCCCCGCACGTCCTCCGACACGTGGATGGAGCTCAGGTCCAGATACTCCCCCTCCGGCCCCATGGGCTCCGGCTCCACCGACGCAAAGCCCTTCAGCACCCCGTCCAGAAACGCGGCGTATGCAAACCCACCCCGTTTTATGGTGCGCCCCAGGCAGTCCGTCAGGACGCGGTAGTCCTCTTCCGACCAGTCGTCGACAAAGGGATCGTCCCGCACCACCCAGGCGCCGTTTTCCCGGCGGCGGCACTGTACCACCACCTGCCGCCGGACAAAGCCGCCAAACAGGGCCCGGGACAGCTCCTCCTCCCGCAGGCTGCGGTACTGGAGCCCGCCGGGGAACGCCTCCTCCACCCACTCCGGCGCGGGCTTCACCGCCTCCCCCGGCTTCAGGGGCAGCTGAATATACCGCTCCATGTGCGCCGGTGAAAAATACTCTGCGTATACCCCCCGGTGAAGGGCCTCCACCTTTCGGTCGTCGGCCTCCGGGCCCCGGTAGAGGCAGTGGAAGCGCACCCCGAACAGGGCACACTGGTAGTCCAGCACCCGGAAGCCGTTTCGCTCATAGAAGGCGATCCGCCGCCGGCGCAGGCCGTTCTCCGCCGGGGAAGCGTCCGCGCCGGGGGCCTCCGCCTCGCCGAAGAGCTGTCCGTAGCGGTCCGCCAGCAGGGCCAGAATCCTCGTCCCCAGCCCGCCGCTGCGCTTCCCCCGCAGCACGCCCAGGTATTCCAGCAGCGCACCCGCCCGGTCCCCGGCCAGCCACAGCATGGCGTAGCCCACCGTCTGGCCGTCCTGCACCACCAGCAGGGGGTCGTAGCGGCCCAGGTCCATCAGCCGCAGCATGGCCGCCAGCGGCTTCAGCTCCGACCTGGGAAAGTCGCCGGTCATCTCGTTCTGGTAGAGGGCGGTGAGCCCCTCTTTATTTAACAGCCGTAATTCCATGGGTTCTCTCCTAAAATGTCAAAGTCATCAAAACCGCGTCCTCCCGGGGGGCGCTGTAGTAATTTTTCCGCCGTCCCACAGCGGCAAAGCCGTGCTTTTCATACAGGGCGATGGCCGGGGCGTTGGACGCGCGCACCTCCAGCATGAGCGTGGACAGATGCTCCCGCCCAAAGCCGGTGAGCACCCCCATCAAAGCGTCCCCCACTCCCTGCCGCCGGGCGGACGGGGCCACGGCGATATTATCCAGGTTCCCCTCGTCCAGCACCGCCGACAGCACGGCGTAGCCCAGCAGGGAGCCGTCCTCCCCCTGGGCCAGCAGCACCGTCACGGCGGGGTTGTCCAGCGCCTCCCGGAACAGCGCCTCGCTCCAGGGGTCGGCGGGAAAGCAGATCTTTTCCAGCGCCGCCGCCTGGGACAGATAGGCGGCGGTCATGGGAACAATGTGAATATTCATGCGTCCGCCTCCGTCCGCCGGAACAGCAGCTGCCGCCAGATGGGCATGTCGGAGGCCAGCTCCCGGCAGTAGGAAAACCACCTCTGCGCCGCTTCGATCACCTCGTCCGGGGTGTGGGCGATGAAATTGCGGTCGTACCGCTCGCCGTCGATCTCCCGCAGGCTCCACTCTTCCAGCCTGCCGCGCCCCTCCCGGATGGATGCCAGCACATAGCCGCCGGGACGCACCGCCGCGGCCATCCGGGCGAAGGCCCGGGGCAGGTCCGCCGTCTCCACGTGGACCAGCCCAGCGGACAGCAGGATGCCGTCCACCATACCGATGTGGGCGTAGTCCTCCAGCATGTCACCCTGGTAAAAGGCAATGCCGGGGCTGCGCTGCCGGGCGATCTTCAGGCTCTCGCCGCTGAAGTCCAGCCCCAGCGCCTCAAAGCCCCGCGCCCGGATGCGGCCCGTCTCGTACCCCGCGCCGCAGCACAGGTCCAGCACCCGCCCGCCGGGGGGCAGCAGGGAAAGGAATTCGTCCAGACAGGGCAGGTATGCCTCGTCGCCGTACCCCTCCGCCGCCCACTCCGCCGCGGTCTTGTCGTAATACTCCTGTACTCCCTTCATCCTGTCCACCCCTTCACAGCCGCGCCGCCGCTTCCAGCGCGACGCGCAGATATTTCTCGTAGTCCGACGCGGGCACCGCCCCCCAGGTGCGGGCGTCCCACGCCTCCCCGTCCAGGCTGTCCTCGGCGTAGAGGAACTGGTACACCTCCGCGCCCCGGAACCGCCCCACCGCCATGGCGGAGGCGCACTCCATGTCCACGGCGATGCAGCCGTCTCCGCGGCGCCTGTCCGCATTGGCCCGGGTCTCCCGGTACAAGGCGTCGGTGGTCCACACCCGGCCCTTCACATAGGGCAGGCGCAGCCCGTCAAAAATTTCTCCCAGCCGCCGGGCTGTGGGTATGTCCACATAGTCCGCCGGGGGCAGGTAGTGGTAGCTGGCCCCCTCGTCCCGGTAGGCGGCGGTGGGCAGAATCAGCCGCCCGGCGGTCAAAGCCCCGTCCAGCACACCGCAGGAACCGTAAAGCAAGATCTTTTTCGCGCCCAAAGCCAGCACCTCCTCCACCAGCGCCGCTGTGGCCGCGCCGCCGATGAGGGCCTGAAGCAGGCCCAGTTCCCGGCCGTTCCAGCGGAATTTGTAGACGGGGATGTCCCGCCCGCCCTTGAGGGTGGCGGCCGTCTCCGTTCTACAGAGGCTTTGCAGGACCTGGAGGGACTTCTCCTCAAAGGTCAGGACTGCCGTCTCCGGGAAGCCGTCCACGGGGCGGATCATGTGGGAGGGCTTCAATATCTCCTCGGAAACCGGGTCGAAGGTGTCGAATAAGCTCATTTTGAAATCTCCTTCATGCAGGGGCGCATACTTTGCGCCCAAAATAGCCGCGGCCGCAGGCCGCCCCAGCCGCGAGCCCAGCGAAGCGGACTTTGCGACGAGTCAGTGGCACTGCGCCCAGGTGCGGCCCGCCTTGGCGTCCGCCACCAGCGGCACCGACAGCGCCGCCACCCCCTCCATCTCCTCCTGGAGCAGGGCGCGCACCTGTTCCGCCTCGCCCTCGGGGCACTCCACGATCAGCTCGTCGTGGACCTGGAGGATCAGCCGGGCCTCCAGCCCCTCCGCGCGCAGGCGGGCGTCCACCCGGATCATGGCCAGCTTGATGATATCCGCCGCCGTGCCCTGGATGGGCATATTCAGCGCCACCCGCTCCCCGAAGGAGCGGGTATTGAAGTTGGAGCTTTTCAGCTCCGGCAGCCAGCGCCGCCGCCCGTACAGGGTGGACACAAAGCCGTCCTCCCTGCCCTGCTCCACCACCCGGTCCATATAGGCCCGCACGCCGGAGTAATGCTGAAAATACTTTTCCATATACTCCTTGGCCTGGGGCACGGACACATGGATATCCTCCGACAGGGAATAGGCGGATATGCCGTACACAATGCCGAAGTTGACGGCCTTGGCCGCCCGGCGCAGCTCGGGGGGCACCTGGTCCTGGGGCAGGGAAAACACCTGGGAGGCGGTGGCGGTATGGATATCCACCCCGGAGTGGAAGCCGCCGATCATGGCGCTGTCGCCGGACATATGGGCCAGCAGCCGCAGCTCAATCTGGGAATAATCCGCGTCCACCAGTACCTTCCCCCTGGGGGCGGTGAACATCTTGCGCATCTCCGCCCCCAGGGGGGTGCGCACGGGGATGTTTTGAAGGTTGGGCTCGGTGGAGGACAGCCGCCCGGTGGCGGTGACGGTGTTCTGGAAGCTGGTGTGGATGCGCCCGTCGGCGGCGATGACCTTGCCCAGCCCCTCCACATAGGTAGAGTTGAGCTTGGTGAGCTGGCGGTAATCCAGCACCGCCCCCACAATCTCGTGGCGGGGGCGCAGCTTTTCCAGCACTTCCGCGTTGGTGGAATACCCCGTCTTGGTCTTTTTCACCGGGGGCAGGCCCAGCTTGTCAAACAGGATATGCCCCAGCTGCTTGGGGGAGAGGATGTTGAACTCCTCCCCCGCCAGCCGGCAGATCTCCGCCCTCAGAACGTCGATGCCGGTCTGGAGCTGTTTCCCGAAGTCGGCCAGGGCCTGGCCGTCCACCAGCACCCCCGCCCGCTCCATCCGGGCCAGCACCGGGCACAGGGGCAGCTCAATGTCCGTCAGCACGGACAGCAGGCCGTATTCCTCCAACCTGGGCTGGAACAAATCGTAAAATGCCTCGATCCAGGCCGTGTCCTCATACCAGGCAGTCTGGGCCTTCAGCCCGTCGTCCAGCAGGGAGAAGGCGGTCTCGTCCTTGTAGGCGGCGTCCAGCTCCACTTCCTTTTTGAAGTAGGACGCCGCCAGCTTCCGAAGCTCATAGCTCCCCGCCGTGGGGTTCAGCAGGTAGGCGGCCAGCTCCGTATCGAATACAAAGCCCTCCGGCTCGATCCCCTCGTCCAGCAGGGCGCGGCACAGCTCCTTGACACCGTGGGCGGCTTTTTTTACCGTGGGGCCAAACAGCGCCGCCAAAAGGGCGTGGTAGTCCCCCCCATACCGGCCGGCGCGGATGTCGTACAGGTACGCCTGCCTGCCGCCGTCCCCGGGCAGGGACACCGCCACCCCCGCCAGCCCCGGCAGGGGCAGGACGGTGACGCACGCCGCCCCCTCCCATTTGGCCAGGGCGGCGGCGAAACCCGCCTCAGTGAGGACGGGCACGTTCGTCACCCGGACCTCCTCCGGCCCCTCCTCCTGCGCGGCCCCTGCCGGGCCGGGGGTGAGCTTCAGCTTGTCGATGAGCTTGCTGAACTCCAGCTCCAGCAGCTTCTGGTACAAAACCGGCTCGTTAAAGGGCCGCCTGGCCGCGTCCTCCGGGTTAAAGTCCATGGGGGCGTCGGTGCGGATGACGGCCAGGTCATAGCTCATCCGGGCGTCCCCCTCCCCCTCCATGAGCTTTTTGATGACGCCCGGCTTGGCGTCAATATCCGGGAGCTTTTCATAGATGGCGTCCACCGTCTGGTACTGCCGGATCAGCGCCATGGCGGTCTTCTCCCCCACCCCCTTGACGCCTGGGTAGTTATCGGAGGAATCCCCCATCAGCGCCTTTAAATCAATCATGTGGATGGGGTCGAAGCCGTACTCGGCCCGGAACTCCTCCGGGGTGACGTTTCGGGTGGTGGTCTGGCCCATGCGGGTGGACACCAGCTTCACGGTGGTGTGGCCGTCGATCAATTGCAGGGCGTCCTTGTCCCCGGTGACGATCACCGTGTCCCCCCCCTGCTCCCCGTTCCGCCTCGCCATGGTGCCCAGCAGGTCGTCCGCCTCCCAGCCCTCCAGCTCGCAGCGGCGGATGTTCATGGCGTCCAGCACGTCCTTCAGCACCGGCATCTGAACAGCCAGCTCCTCCGGCATCCCCTTGCGCTGGGCCTTGTACTCGGCAAACGCCTTATGCCGGAAGGTGGGCGCCCGCATGTCGAACGCCACCGCCAGCCCCTGGGGCTGCTCCTCGTCCAGCAGCTTGAACAGGATGTTGAGAAAGCCGAAGATGGCGTTGGTGGGCAGGCCCTCCTGGGTGGTCAGATTCTGGCTGACGCCGTAAAAGGCCCGGTTGACGATGGAATTGCCGTCGATAACCATTAGCTTCATAAAGGGGACACCTCACTGTGTTGATTGGGAAGCGGCAGATGATAACGTAGAATTATACCATTTATTTTCAAAGGAAGCAAGGGTGGGGCGCCGAAGTCCCTGTCCAAGAAAAGGATTGCCGGGTTGATGCGGCGATTTCCGTGTGCTATAATCAGCTAGACGCTGTTTTGAACGCTGTGCAAAGCATAACGCTAGAGGAGGGCCTTCCATGGACACGCTGAACATCGCCTTATTGCAAATCGCCCCCGGCCCCACCCTGGAGGAAAACCTGGAAAAGGGGCTGGCCGCCTGTAAAGAGGCCAAGGACCTGGGGGCCGACATCGCCCTGTTCCCCGAGATGTGGAGCTGCGGCTACCAGATCTACGGCCGCCCCGTGGAGGAATGGACCGCCCGGGCCATCCCCGCCGGCGGCGGCTTCGCCCGCGCCTTCCAGTCCCTGGCCGGGGAACTGTCCATGGCCATCGCCCTCACCCTGCTGGAGGAGCACCAGGGCGGACCCCGCAATTCCCTGCTCCTCTTCGACCGCTTCGGCGCACTGCGGCTTTCCTACGCCAAGGTGCACACCTGCGACTTCGACGTGGAGCGCCATCTCACCCCCGGGGACGGCTTCCATGTAGCGGAGCTGGACACCGCCGCAGGCCCGGTGAAGGTGGGCACCATGATCTGCTATGACCGGGAGTTCCCGGAGAGCGCCCGCATCCTCATGCTCCAGGGCGCGGAGCTCATCCTGACGCCCAACGCCTGCCCCATGGAAATCAACCGCATCTCCCAGCTCCGGGCCAGGGCCTTTGAGAATATGCTGGCCGTGGCCACCTGTAATTATCCCCAGGGCGTGCCCGACTGCAACGGGCATTCCACCGTGTTCGACGGCGTGGCCTACCTGCCTGAAGAGGAGCACTCCCGGGACACCTGCATTTTGCAGGCCGGCGGCGGGGAAGGGGTCTACCTGGCCCGGCTGGATCTGGAACGGCTGCGCCGCTACCGGGAGAGCGAGGTGCACGGGAACGCCTACCGCCGCCCTGCCCAATACTCCCTCCTCACCGCCGCAGGCGTCGACCCGCCCTTTGTCCGGGCAGACCGCCGGCCCTGAAGCCCGTCCCTTCCGGGCGGAAACCAGGAAAAATTTTCGCCGGGGGGGTTGCAATCCGCCGGCGGGCGTGGTAAAATGGCTTGACTGTTAGAGTAAGAAAGGAGTGAGGCGCGCGCCTCACTCCTTCTTTTGGAAGTGCGGGAATAGCCGCGCGGGGGCGCTTGGAGCAAAGCGCAGGCAAACGCCGAAATCTGCCTGCGCCGGTGAGAAGGCGGCCCGGCCACGCGGCCACCCGGCATGACAGCATTTTGGAAAGGAGGGCCCATCATGGCAAAGGTAACCGACGCGGTGGCCGCCCTGGCCCTGCCTATCGTGGAAGGGGCTGGCTGCACCCTTTGGGATGTGGAATACGTCAAGGAGGCCGGGGAGTGGTTCCTCCGTGTTTATATCGACCGGGAGGGCGGCGTGGACATCGACTGCTGCGAGGCGGTCTCCCGCCCGCTGTCCGACGCGCTGGACGACGCCGACCCCATCCAGGGCAGCTACACCTTCGAGGTATCCTCCGCCGGGCTGGACCGGGCGCTGCGCAAAGACGCGCACTTTGCCCAGTGCATGGGCCGGCAGGTTGACGTGAAGCTTTACCGCCCTGTGGACGGACGCAAGGAGGTCTCCGGCGTTCTCACTGGGTATGCGGACGGGGCCGTTGTGGTGGACGGCGTCCGCTTTGAGAAGAAAGACGTGGCCCAGGTTCGCCTCCACGTCGAGTTTTGAAGGAGTTAAACGACATGGCTAAGAAAAAAATTGCCGCAAAGAGCACGGAGCTGGACGCCAAGGAATTTTTCGCCGCCATCTCCGATATTGAAAAGGACAAGGGCATCCCCAAGGCCTACATGCTGGAAAAGATCACCCAGGCCCTGGTGGCCGCCTACAAGCGGGACCACGAGGGCATCACCGATAACGTGGTGGTGGACGCCAACGAGGAATTGGAAACCGTGCGCATGTTCGTGAAAAAGGACGTGGTGGAGGCGGTGGACAATCCCCACACCGAAATCAGCCTGGACGACGCCCAGCGCGCCCTGCCCAGGGCCCAGCTGGGGGACGTGCTGCGCATTGAGATCAAGCCCAAAAATTTTGGCCGCATCGCCGCCCAGACCGCCCGCCAGGTCATCATCCAGGGGATGCGGGAGGCGGAGCGCGGGATGGTCTTTGACGAGTTCTCCGCCAAGGAGCACGAAATCTTGACCGGCTCCGTCACCCGGGTGGACGAGCGCAACGGCTCCGTGTCCATCCGCCTCACCTCCGGCTCCGAGTTCACCGACGCGTTTTTGTCCGCCGGCGAGCAGGTCAAGGGGGAGGTCATCCGGGAGGGCGACCGGGTGCGGGTGTATGTGGTGGAGGTCCGCCGCTCCACCCGCGGGCCCCAGGTGCTCATCTCCCGCACCCATCCGGGGCTGGTCAAGCGGCTGTTTGAGCTGGAGGTGCCGGAGATCTACGACGGCACCGTGCAGGTCATGTCCATCGCCCGGGAGGCGGGCAGCCGCACCAAGCTGGCCGTGTGGAGCGACGACGAGAACGTGGACCCCATCGGCGCCTGCGTCGGCCCCCGGGGCCAGCGGGTGAACGCTGTGGTGGAGGAGCTTCGGGGCGAGAAGGTGGACATCATCAAGTGGTCCGACGACCCCGGCCAGTACGTGGCCGCCGCCCTGGCCCCCGCCGACGTGATCAGCGTGGTGGAGCTGGAGCCGGGCAAGAGCTGCCGTGTGGTGGTGCCTGACGACCAGCTCTCCCTGGCCATCGGCAAGGAGGGGCAGAACGCCCGGCTGGCCGCCCGTTTGACGGGCTTTAAGATTGACATACGCCCCGCCAGCGCCCCCGAGCCCCCCGAGGAGGAAGCGGGGAGCGCGGAGGATAGCCGCGCAGGGGAGCTTGCAGCGGAGTGAGGCCAGACGCCCGGGCCCTGCCATGACAGGGCCGGGTTTTGACACAGCTACAGCGTGACAATACCGGGAAAAGGAGAGGGGGAACGCGCCGTGCCCAAAAAAATACCCATGCGCCAATGCCTCGGCTGCCGGGAGATGAAGCCCAAGCCGGAGCTGATCCGGGTGGTGCGCGCCCCCGAGGGGGGGCTGTCGCTGGACTTCCGGGGGAAAAAGCCGGGCCGGGGGGCCTACCTGTGCCCCGACCCTGCCTGTCTGGCCCGGGCAAAAAAAAGCCGCGCCATTGAGCGCGCCCTGTCCGCCCCCACGCCCCCCGAGGTGTGGGACGCGCTGGAGGCGCAGATGAAGGCGGGTGACGGCGGTGACTGACAGCGCCCTATCCCTGCTGGGCCTGGCCCTGCGGGGCAATCACCTGGCCGTGGGGGAGCAGCCGGTGGCCGACGCCTGCAAGGCCCGCCGGGCATTCCTGGTGGTGACCGCCGCCGGCGCGGCCCAAAACAGCGTGGAGCGCGCCCAGCGCTGGGCGCACTTGGGAGGCGTCCCGTGGCTCCCCGTCCCCTGGGACAAAGAGCGCTTGGGCCGGGCCCTGGGCCGCGCAAGCTGCGCCATGGCGGCCCTTACCGACCGGGGGCTGGCCGGGGCCCTGGCAGAAAAGCTGATCCGGGCGGACGAGGGGCTGCGCCCCACCCTCGAACCCCTGCTGCATGAGAAAAAGAATGGGCGGGCTCAAAGGCCCGCTGTGCCTGAAACTTAGGAGGTGGCCTGTTTGAGCCTTGCGAAACTGAACGCCCGGGACGTGGCGAAGGATTTTGGTATGCAAGCCAAAGCTATTACCGCGATTTTGACCGAGCATACCAAGGAGACGGTGTCTCCCACCAAGATCCTGACCGACCGGGAGCTTTCCATCATTTTTGAGCACCTGACCCAGCACAACCAGGTGGACTCCATCGAGTCCATCTACGCCGACGTGTACCATGAGCCGTCCAAGGCCTCCCAGGCCGCGCCCGCCCCCAGGGGGGAGGCCGCCAGGCAGAAGGACGGCAAATCCGCCCCCGCCAAGCCCCAGGGCAAAGACGCCCCCGCCCCCGCCGCAGGGCAGAAGGAGCAGCCCAAGGCCGCCCCCGCCAAGCCCATGAGCCGCACCCCCGAGAAAAAGGTGGTGGATACCCGCAAGGGCGGCGGCGTCAACCTGGAGAAGTACGACCAGCGGCTGGAGGACTTGGCCCCCGACAAGGCCAACCGGATGCAGACCGGAAAGCAGAAGTTCCAGAACCGGGGCGGCAAGAACCGGGGCCAGGGCTTTGGCAGCAAGCGCAGGCAGGAGGAGCAGGACCGGATGCGCCGCCTCCAGCTGGAGATCGCCAAAAAGACCCCCCTCACCGTCAAGATCCCCGACGAGATCGGCGTGGGCGAGCTGGCCTCCCGGATGAAGAAGACCGGCGCGGAGGTGGTCAAGTGCCTCATCCGCAACGGCGTGATGGCCTCCCTCTCCGACATCATCGACTACGACACCGCCGCCCTTGTCGCCATGGAGCTGGGCTGTAAGGTGGAGAAGGAAGTCATCGTCACCATTGAGGAGCGGCTCATCGACACCGCCGAGGACAAGGAGGAGGATCTGGTCTCCCGTGCCCCGGTGGTGGTGGTCATGGGCCACGTGGACCACGGCAAGACCTCCCTGCTGGACCATATTCGGAACGCCAACGTGGTGTCCGGCGAGGCAGGGGGCATCACCCAGCACATCGGCGCCTACCAGGTGGAGGTGAACGGCAAGCCCATCACCTTCCTGGACACGCCGGGCCACGAGGCGTTCACCGCCATGCGCGCCCGGGGCGCCATGATCACCGACGTGGCCATCCTGGTGGTGGCCGCCGACGACGGCATCATGCCCCAGACCATTGAGTCCATCAACCACGCCAAGGCCGCCGATATCCCCATCATTGTGGCCATCAACAAGATGGATAAGCCGGAGGCCAACCCTGAGCGCATCAAGCAGCAGCTCACCGAGCACGAGCTGGTGCCCGACGAGTGGGGCGGCGACACGGTGATCTGCCCCATCTCCGCCAAGACGGGCCTGGGCATTGACAACCTGCTGGAGATGGTCACCCTCACCGCCGAGATGCGGGAGCTGAAGGCCAACCCCAACCGCACCGCCCACGGCGCGGTCATCGAGGCCCGGCTGGACAAGGGCCGGGGCCCCGTGGCCACCCTGCTGGTGCAGAACGGCACCCTGAAGCAGGGCGACGTGATCATCGCCGGCATGGCGGTGGGCCGCGTGCGCGCCATGACCGACTACAAGGGGAACAAGGTCACCGAGGCAGGCCCCTCCGTGCCCGTTGAGATCATCGGCATGGGCGAGGTGCCCGGCGCGGGCGACGATTTCCACGCCGTAGCCGACGAGCGCATGGCCCGGGAGCTGGTGGAGCAGCGCAAGAGCGAGATGAAGAACGCCACCACCGGCGCGGCCAAGCAGAAGGT
>CAJUKT010000052.1 GCA_910587255.1 uncultured Oscillospiraceae bacterium | reverse complement strand
TGGGCACTGGGAGATGGACAGCGTTATGGGGTGCAAGGGCTCCAAGCAAGCCCTCCTGGTGCTGACAGAGCGGAGGACCCGCATGGGGATTGTCCTGCTGGTGGAGGACCACACGGCGGCCAGCGTGGTCAAGGCCATCAACGGCCTGGAGCGGCGCTTTGGCAAGCTGTTCTATAAGATGTTCAAAAGCATTACCGTTGATAACGGCTGTGAATTTCAAGACTTCGAGGGCATAGAGATGTCCCACCGGCGCAAAGGCAAGCGGACCATCGTGTTTTTCTGCCACCCATACAGCGCCTATGAGCGGGGCAGCAATGAGAACATGAACCGGCTGATTAGACGGTTTTTCCCAAAGGGCACCAACTTTGATAAGGTTACAAGGGAGGAGGTGATGGCGGCGGAGCGGTGGGTCAATAACTACCCCCGCAAGATACTGGGCTGGAAGTCCGCCGCCATGCTCTTTGACCGAGAGCTCCAGGCGGCGTGACGCCCTGACCCCATACAAATGTACCAGCCGAATGGGATTGACCCATCCGGCTGGCTTGCCATGTCATTTTGTTGTGAAAACGCATAAAACCCGCCCGCCCCACTTGTGCAGGGTGCTAATTTTTCTTGACTTTTGCAAATTTCTCTTGACTTTTAGCAAAGAATTTTAAAAGACGAGGAGATGGCCCCACACGCCGCTATGGAATCTTGAACCCCCGGGGGAGCCGCGGTGCTCCCTGTGCACGGGGGAGCTCTACCCCGGCGACCCCTATTTTGAGCTGGACGGCCGGGCGGTGTGCGAGCACTGCCTGGGCCGGTATGCCCGGCGGTACTTCGCCGGGCAGCTGCGCCGGGTGGGCCGGGAGGCGCGGCACGAGCCGCAGCACTGTTTTTTGAGGTAAAGGAGCACGAGAGAGAATATATGACGCTATATGAACTATCGCTGGAATACGCACAGACCGCGGCGGACCTGCGCCGCCGCATTGTGGAGCTGGAGCACGCGGGACGGCAGGCGGGCGACGAGGCGCGCCGCATGCAGCTGGAGGGGCGCGCCCGCCCCCTGCGATCCATGTACCGGGACGTGCGGGCGGTGGCCCGCCACCTGGAGCGCTACTACGAAAAGCACTCGCCCCGGCAGGCCGGGCCCGCCGCGGCCCCACAGCGCAAAAGGAGGGCTTGAACATGCGCACAATTTCTTATGACAACACCTTCGGCATGGTGGACCTGGCGGTGTACGCCGAGCTGATGGCCCAGGATAACAAGGACCAGATCAACCGCCTCAAGCGCAACCTCACCCACGCCCTGCGCCAGGACATCACCGAACGGCAGCGGGAGTACATGATCCTCTACTACGGGCGCAACCTGAGCATGGAGGCCATCGCCAAGCAGTGCGGGGTGAACAAATCCACCGTGTCCCGCACCTTGAAGCGCGGACGCCAGCGGCTCTACCGCTGTCTGCGCTATGGCGCGGCAAACCTGCTGGAGCAGGCGGAAAGTTAGCCATTTTCACAATTGAAATTTTATCCGGCTTGTGATATAATTCCTTGGGCATCTTAAGAAACCGGCAAAATCTAATCATCAGCCGAGGTATGTCATGAGTTATCACGGGGTATTTTTTGACTTTGACTACACACTGGGCGACTCCACCGCCGCCATCGCAGAGGGCTACCGCCTGGGCTTTCTGGCGCTGGGGCTGGACCCGCCCACCGAGGAGCAGGTGCGCCACACCGTGGGCCTCACCCTGGCCGACGGCTATGCCCTGCTCACCGGCGACCACAACCCGGAACGCCAGGAGGCGTTCTACCACAGCTTCCAGCACACCGTCGGCGTGGAGGCCGGCGGCGAGGGCCGCCGCCTGATGATCGAGGGCACCACCCTCTTCCCCGGCGCGGAGGAGCTGCTCTTGGCGCTGAAGCACGCGGGGGTGCGCACCGCCATCGTCTCCACCAAGCCGGGAAGCACCATCCGGCGCATCTTTGAGCACCAGGGCCGGAAGGACCTGCTGGACCTGGTGGTGGGCGGCGACGAGGTCACCCAGGCCAAGCCCCATCCCCAGGGGCTGCGCCTGGCGCTGGAGCGGCTGGGGCTGAGCGCGGAGCAGGTGCTGTTCTGCGGCGACACGGTGATCGACGCCGCCACCGCCCAGGCGGGGGGCTGCGACTTCTGCGCGGTGCTCAACGGCACCACAAAGGCCGACGCCTTCGAGCGCTTCCCCTGCGTACATACCGCCCCGGACCTGGCCGAGCTGAAACGCTGGCTCAAGGTATGAGCAACGCCCCCCGGCGCGCGCCGGGGGGCGTTCTCTTTCATTCTGCGGGGGAGGGCTGCGCCGGGGAGGACTCGGGGAGCGGCTCGGAGGCGGCGCCGGCGCTGAAGGTCACGGTGATGGCGTACACGTGCTCGTAGCCGTGCTTGGCGTACTCCCGGGGCATGTGGAAGTAGCCCACCTCATAGGAGCGGATCTCATTTTTCGTGGTGGCAATCTGGACCGCCAGGGGGATCTCCTGGTCCAGCTCGATCTTGGCGCTCTCGGTGAGGGTGGAGGTGGCGAAGGTCATGGAGGCCGCATCGTCCCCCGCCGCCATCGTGACCTCGCTGGAATAGACGCCGGATGCGTCCTTACAGGCCATGCGCACCCCCTCGGTCATTTTGCCGAAGGTCAGCGCGACGCGGCCCGCGCCTCCGGCGGCCTCCAGGACGCCGTGGTTCACGCACTTCCATTCCCCGTCCGCCAGCTCGTAGGCCCGCAGGTGGATGGACTTGGCCCCCTCCACCTGGAAGTCGAAGATGTGGTAGGCCTCCATGCCCAGGGCCAGCAGGTCGGCCAGGGCCTGCTCCTCCTGGCTGAGCTGGGCGGGGGCGATGGTCATGGCCCCGCCCTTGCCCTTGCTGTTATCCCCGTTCGCGCCGCACCCAGCCAGGGACAGGGCCAGCGCCGCCGCCAACAGCAGGGAGACACATCGTTTTGTCCGCATAAGGAGCACCTCCAACTGAAAAAATCTGTCGAACTAAAGGATATTATAGCACAATTCCGCCCCCCTGTCCAGCGCCGCCGGGGCCGGGAAAACTTTTCGTTGTCACCGACGGCGGTTTATGGTATCATAATGTTCCAATAACCGTCCGCCGTCCGGCGGCTTGCTTGGGAGGGAACGCCGTGAACATCCACGAATCCGCGGAAAACTACCTGGAGGCCATCCTCGCCCTGGGGGAAAAGGGTCCGGTGCGCTCCATCGACGTGGCCCAGCACCTGGGTTTCTCCAAGCCCAGCGTCAGCCGGGCCATGAGCCTGCTGCGGGAGGGAGGCTTCGTGGTCATGGACGCCGGGGGGCTGCTCACCCTCACCGATGATGGGCTGGAGATCGCCCGGCGCATCTACGAGCGGCACCTGCTTCTCACCCGCTGGCTCATCCACCTGGGGGTGCCGGAGGACGTGGCCGCCCGGGACGCCTGCCGCATCGAGCATGATCTGAGCGTGGAATCCTTTGACGCGCTGCGGGGGCATATCAACAAGGACATGGGCATTGAATAGAGAAAACCGCCGCTTTCAGCGGCGGTTCAGTCCGTCGAAAAAGGCTTTGCCTTTTCCGACGGGAAAAGCTGCGGCCTCATGCGCGCACTCGCTGTCCGCCTGAGGCGGCCAACTCGCACACTGTTCGGCCGAGAAGTGTTTTCCCTGATGCACAGGTCGCCGGGGAAAACGGATTTCATTTTCTTCGCGCCTGCGGGCGCGAACTCTGCGAGGCTTTTTCCACAAGCTCAACCGCCGCTTTCAGCGGCGGTTGAGCTTTGTCACGACGGCTGCGCGCTTCTGACTTCTCCGCACAGGTTCTGCGCAAACAGCTCCCGCACCTCCGCCAGGCTGTCCGTCTGGCCCAGCGCCCACATCAGCTTGGTCACCGCCGCCTCCGTGGTCATGTCCCAGCCCTGGATCACCCCCTGGGCCAGCGCCTTCTGGCCCGCCTGGTACAGGGAGAAATCGCTGCTCTCGTACAGGCACTGGCTGCACACCACCACCGCCATCCCCGCCTGGGCGGCGGCGTGGAGCTTCTCGATGAGGTTGCGCCGGATGAAGTGGAGCCCCCCCGCCCCGAACGCCTCGATGACCACGCCCCGGTAGTGCATCCGCAGCAGCATGTCGAAGATCTCCGGGTCCAGCCCCGGGGTGAGCTTGATGAGAAACACCTGCTGGCACAGCTCGTCCCGCAGCGCGCACGGACCGGCCGCCGGGGGGATCGCCTCCCGGCGCAGGGTGAGGCCCGCGCCGTTCACGACCGCCACCGGCGGCCAGTTCACGCTGTCGAAGGCGGCAAAGTCGGTGGTGTGGGTCTTGACCGCCCGGCAGCCCAGCATCACCTTCCGCCCGAAGGCCAGGAACACCCCCGCACAGCCGCCGGCCGCCATGGCAAAGGCGGTGCGCAGGTTGTCCAGCCCGTCGGTGAGGGGGTGCTCGATGGGCAGCTGCGCCCCGGTGAGCACCACCGGGATGGGGATGCCCCGCACCATGAAGGACAGCACCGAGGCGGTGTACGCCATGGTGTCGGTGCCGTGGGAGATCACCACGCCGTCAAAGCCGTCCCGGGCCTCAAAAACATGCCGGGCGATGAGCCGCCACTCCTCGGGCTGGATATTGGACGAATCCAGGTGGAGGATATCCCGGACGGTGAGGGCATAGCTGTCCCCCAGCGCCCCCAGGCTGCGGGCAAGCCCCTCGCCGTCAATGCCGGGGGCAAGCCCCTCGTCGGTGAGCCGGGAGGCGATGGTGCCGCCGGTGGTGAGCAGTAAGATGCGCTTCATAAAACGCCCTCCTCCAACAAAATCAGCCCCAGTATACCCCAACAAAATCCACTTTGCAAGTATTGTCATGGGGCGGGGACAATAGTATACTGGGAAGCAGAAACATGAAACGGAGGCACACGCCATGAAATACGACCTGCTCATCGTGGGCGGCGGCCCTGCCGGGCTCACCGCCGCCATCCACGCCCGCGCCCGGGACAAGTCCGTGCTCGTCATCACCAACGACCCCACCGCCTCCCCCCTGTGCCGGGCCCCCGCCATGGCCAACTACCCCGGCCTGCCCGGCGTCACGGGGCTGGAGCTGGTGCAGCGCCTGGCCGCCCAGGCCAGGGACCTGGGGGCGCAGTTCAAGCCGGGCCGGGCCCTGTCCGTGATGCCCCTGGGGGACACGGTGATGGTGTCGGTGGAAAACGACGCCGTGGAGGGCGGGGCGGTCATCCTGGCCCCCGGGGTGTCCCGGGCCGCCCCCCTGCCCGGGGAGGAGGCGCTGCTGGGCCGGGGGGTGAGCTACTGCGCCACCTGCGACGGCATGTTCTACCGGGGCAGGACCGTGGTATGCGCCGGGGACGCCCCCAATTTTGACGAGGAGACGGCGTTCCTGCGCTCCATCGGCTGCCAGGTCATCGTAAAGCGGCTGGCGGGGCTGTCCATCCTGGGGGAGGACCGGGTGAGCGGGGTGCGGGACGCCGCCGGGGCGCTCACCCCCTGCGACGGGGTGTTCCTGCTGCGCGCCTCCATCGCCCCCGCCCGGCTGGCCCCGGGGCTGGAGCTGGAAAACGGCTATATCAAGGTGGACGCCCGCATGGCCACCAGCCTCCCCGGCGTGTACGCCGCCGGGGACTGCACCGGGCAGCCCCTCCAGCTGGCCAAGGCGGTGGGCCAGGGGCAGACCGCCGCCCACTTCAGCCTGGAGCGCGGGGGCGCGCCGTCATGAGCCTCCGCTTCGCCGTGTGCGACGACGACCAGGACTACGCCCGGTACATCGAAAGCCTGGCCGCACACTGGGCCAGGGCCGCGGGGACGGCGCTGGAGGTGGAGCGCTTCCCCTCCGCCCAGGCGTTTTTGTTCCGCTATGAGGAGCGGCGGGACTTCGACGTGCTGCTGCTGGACATTGAGATGGACGGCATGGACGGGGTGGCGCTGGCCAAGGCCGTCCGCCGGGACAACGACGACATTCAGATCGTCTTTGTCACCGGCTATGCCGACTATATCGCCCAGGGCTACGAGGTGTCCGCCCTGCACTACCTCACCAAGCCCGTGGACCCGGACAAGCTCTCCCAGGTGCTCACCCGGGCGGTGGGGCGGCTGCGCCGCAACGCCCCCGCCCTCACCCTGGAGCTGCCGGGGGAGACGGTGCGCCTGCCCCTGAGCGCCATCCGCTATCTGGAGGTGTCCCACAACTATGTCACCGTCCACGCCGGCCGGGACTACAGCGTCAAGCGCCCCCTTGCCGAGCTGGAGAAGGGGCTGGACAGCCGGTTTTTCCGGGTGGGCCGCTCCTTCATCCTGAACCTGGCCTTTGTGCGCCGGGCGTCCCGGACGGAGGCGGAGCTCACCACCGGCGAGCGCATCCCCCTGCCCCGGGGGCAGTACGAAAAGCTCAACCGGGCCATCATTGACCGGATATGAAGGGAGGACGCCGCCATGGCGCTGCTGTCCAGGCTCATCGACAAGCACATCGCCGCCTACCAGCGGGAGCTCATTGAAATCCATTACGCCGAGGTGGAGAACATGTACCGCCAGATGCGGGGCTGGCGGCACGACTACCGCAGCCACATCCAGGTGATGAAGGCCCACGCCGCCCAGGGGAACTGGCAGGCTGTGGCGGCCTACCTGGACCAGCTGGAGACCGACCTGGCCGCAGTGGACACGGTGGTCAAGACCGGCAACCCCATGGCGGACGCCATCCTCAACAGCAAGATCTCCCTGGCCCGGTCCAAGCACATCCAGGTGCGCGCGGACGCCAGCGTCCCGGTGGCGCTGGACATCTCGGCACTGGATTTGTGCGTCATCCTGGGCAACCTCTTCGACAACGCCATCGAGGCCAGCCTCCCCCTGCCCGAGGAGCAGCGGCTCATCCGGGTCTATATCGACAGGAAGGGGGAGCAGCTCTACATCTCCTTCACCAACTTCACCGCCGGAGGCAGGCAAAGGAAGCGGGAGGGCCGCTTCCGCTCCACCAAGGGGGAGGGCCACGGCTTCGGCCTGGTGCGCATCGACGCCATTGTGGAACGGCTGGGGGGCTGGCTCAGCCGCAACAGCGAGGAGGGGGCCTTCACCACGGAGATTCTGCTGCCCGTGGGCGGCGGCACGCGGTAGGGGGGCGCTGTCCATCCCTGCCCCTGCAATTCAGCCCCTGCACGCGTCAATTCAGCCCCCGGTTTACACGGCCGGGGGCTTTTGTGCTACCATACGCCACGAGGTGAGATACATGGAAAAAACCAAAACCGGCAAGCAAAAGCCCGCCTACGGCATGGCCTCTAACTGCGCGTTCATGATCTCCCGGGCCTGGCGGGACGCCAAGAGCGTTCTGCTCATCTGCGCAGGGCTCATCGTCTGCACTGTGGCCGCCAGCCTGCTGGAGCTGTTCGTCACCCCCATGATCCTGGACGCGGTGGGCCGGGGGGTGTCCCCCGGGGAGCTGACCGTCCTGATCGCCCAGTTCGCCCTGGGGCTGGTGTGCGTCTACTCCTTTCAGGCGTATCTGAACGCCAACACCCTCTTCGGCCGGGTCTGCGTGCGCCGGATGCTGGCCGTCGAGCAAAACCTTTTGGAATGTTGCACCGCCTACCCCCACATCGAGGACCCGGACTACCTCAAGCGCCTGGCAGAGGCCGGCCGGGCCCACTCCACCAACAACGACGCGGGGGAGGCTGTGTGGAACACCCTGACCAGCCTGACCTCCAACCTGGTGAGCTTCGCCGTCTACCTGCTGCTGCTCTCCCAGGCGGGGCCGGCCATCTCCCTGCTCACCGCTGCGCTGGCCGCGGCGGGCTACTTCGCCGGGGAGCGCATCCGCTCCTGGCGCTACCGCCACCGGGAGGAGGAGGGCAGGCTGCGCCGCATGTCCGACCGCATCGTGTACCAGAGCCAGAGCCCCAAGCTGGCCAAGGACGTGCGCATTTTCGGCCTGGGACCCTGGCTGCTCCAGCTCTACGACAAATATACCCAGATGTTCGAGGACTTCTGCGTCAAAGCCCAGCGGCGCTATCTGTGGGCCGACCTGCTGGACGTGGCCCTGGCCCTGCTGCGCAACGGCGCGGCCTACGGCTGGCTCATCGCCCTGGCCCTCCGGGGGGAGCTGTCCCCCGCCCAATTCGTGCTGTACTTCTCCGCCGTGGGCGGCTTCGCCCAGTGGGTGACGGGCATCTTCACCGACCTGGGCGCCCTCCACCGCCAGAGCCTGGACCTGTCCACCCTGCGGGAGTTTATGGCCGCGCCGGAGCCCTTCCGCTTTGAGGACGGCGCACCCCTGGCCGTCAAGCCCGGCCACCTGTACGCCATCGAGCTGCGGGACGTGTCCTACCGCTACCCCAGCGCAAAGGCGGACACCCTCTCCCACGTCAGCCTGGCCATCCGCCCCGGGGAGAAGCTGGCTGTGGTGGGCAAAAACGGCGCGGGCAAAACCACCCTCATCAAGCTGCTGTGCGGCCTGCTGGACCCCACGGAGGGCCTGGTGCTGCTGGACGGGGAGGACATCCGGCAGTATAACCGCCGGGACTACTACAAGCTGTTCTCCGCCGTGTTCCAGCAGTTCGCCCCGCTGCCCGGCACGGTGGCGGAAAACGTGGCCCAGGGCGGGGACGTGGACCGGGAGCGTATGTGGGACTGCCTGGAGCGGGCGGGGGTGGCGGACCAGGTCCGCACCCTGCCCCAGGGGGAGAACACCCACCTGGGCCGCCAGCTCTACCTGGACGGGGTAGAGCTGTCCGGCGGGCAGATGCAGAAGCTGATGCTGGCCAGGGCGCTGTACAAAAACGGCCCCATCGTGGTGCTGGACGAGCCCACCGCCGCCCTGGACCCCATCGCCGAGAGCAAGCTCTACCAGAAGTACCACGAGCTGACCCGGGACGCCACCAGCGTGTATATCTCCCACCGGCTGGCGTCCACCCGGTTCTGCGACCGGGTGCTGCTCATCGAAAACGGCGGCATCGCCGAGGAGGGCACCCACGACTCCCTGCTGGAGCTGGGCGGGCGGTACGCCTATCTGTTCGGCATCCAGCGCAAATACTACGCGGGCAGCGCGGACCTGAAAGGGGTGGCAGACCATGAGTGAGAACAAAAGCCGCATGACCCTCAGGGAGGCGTTCGCCGCCACCCGCCGGGGCTATTCCATCCTGTGGAAGGCCATGCCGAAGATTTTCCCCGTCTCGCTGGCCAAAAACGCCCTCACCGCCCTGTCCCCCTATGTCCCGCTGTACTTCACCGCCCGGCTGGTGAACGCGGTGGCCGGGGGCGGGGGCGGCGGGGAGGCGTGGCCCCTGCTGGCCGCGCTGCTGCTGTCCACCGCCCTGGCCGGGGCGGCCCAGGCCGCCGCCAGCTGCCGGGCCCAGGTCATTGACAATGGCTACGCCTTCCCCGCCCGCTGCCGCCTGCACGTGGACAAGATGCTGCGCATGGACTTCCAGGACGCGGACGACCCCAAGACCCTCGCCCTGCTCAACCAGATCATGGAGGACGAGAATTGGGCCAGCTGGGGGCTTTGGAAGCTGAAGGACGCCTTCAGCCGCCTGGTGGAGGCCGTGCTTCGCATCGCGGGGGCACTGGCCCTGTCCGCCAGTCTCTTCACCCTGCCCGTGCCCCAGGGCAGCCCCCTGGCGGCGCTGAACAGCCCCTGGTGCCTGCCGGCCATGCTGGCGCTGATGGCTGGGGCGGTGGGGCTGTCCGCCCTGTGCTACAGCCGGGCCCAGACCTTCTGGTCCGCCATAGACGGCTCCTTCTTCAACCGGGCCTTCAATGCGCTGTGCGCCCACGCCCAGTTCAACCGCTCCGCCTCCGCCGACATACGCGTCTACGCCCAGGACAAATTCCTCTTCCAGAAGGCGGCCGACCCCGCCCTGGACGGCTTCGGCCCCAATTCCGCCATCGGCCGGGCCAGCCGCGGCCCCCGGGGGCTGCTCACCGCCGCCTCGGAGGGGGTGGTGCGGGCCTACTCCGGCGCGGTGTACCTCTTCGTGGGGCTCAAGGCCCTGGGGGGCGCCTTCGGGGTGGGGGCCATCGCCCAGTATGTGGGGGCGCTGGCGGGACTGTCCAAGGGGGCGGCGGACCTGCTGTCCGTGCTGTCCGACCTGCGGGAGAACGCCCAGTTCCTTCTTCCCGTCTTTCAGCTGCTGGACATCCCCAACCGCATGTACCAGGGCAGCCTCACCACCGAGAAGCGCGCCGACCGCAACTATGAGATCGAGTTCCGGGACGTGTCCTTCCGCTACCCCAACACCGATGCCTGGGCCCTGCGCCACGTGTCCATGAAGTTCAAGGTGGGCGGGCGCCTGGCGGTGGTGGGGGAGAACGGCTCGGGCAAGACCACCTTCATCAAGCTGCTGTGCCGCCTGTACGACCCCACCGAGGGGGTCATCCTCCTCAACGGCATCGACATCCGCAAATACCGCTACGGCGACTACCTGGCGCTGTTCTCCGTGGTGTTCCAGGACTTCAAGCTGCTCTCCCAGCCCCTGGGCAAAAACGTGGCCGCGTCGGAGGACTACGACCGGGCCCGGGCGGAGCAGTGCCTTGTCAAGGCGGGCTTCGGGGCGCGGCTGGAGCAGCTGCCGGAGGGGCTGGACACCTTCCTCTACCGGGACTTCGACGAGGGCGGGGTGGAGATATCCGGCGGCGAGGCCCAGAAGATCGCCCTGGCCCGGGTGCTCTACCAGGACGCGCCCTTCATCGTGCTGGACGAGCCCACCGCCGCCCTGGACCCGGAGGCGGAGGCGGAGGTGTACACCAAATTCAACGACATTGTGGAGGACAAGACCGCCGTATATATCTCCCACCGGCTGTCCTCCTGCCGGTTCTGCGACGAGATCGCCGTGTTCGACGGCGGGCGGGTGGTCCAGCAGGGCACCCACGACTCCCTGCTGGAGGCCCAGGGCAAATACCGCTCCCTCTGGGAGGCCCAGGCCCAGTACTACCAAAAGCGCCGCCAGGCCCGGGAGGCGGACATGGAATAGGCAGACGCGGCGGGGCCCAGGCCCCGCCGCATTTTTTCCTCTTTTCCTGGTGCAAAATCCCCGCGGGTATGATATAATACCCAAAAACCGGCGCGCGCCCCGCGCGAGCCACCGAAAGGAGCGCAAAGCTATGTCACAGCCTGTCACCTTTGCCATCTGCGGCTGCGGGGACCGGGGCCTGGATGCCTACGCCCCCTACCAGCACGCCCACCCGGAGGAGATGAAAATCGTCGCCGGGGCGGACGTGCGCCCCGAGCGGCTGGAGCTGCTGCAAAAACGCTTCGGCGTACCCGCCGAAATGTGCTTCCCCTGCGACGAGGCGCTGCTCTCCCAGCCCCGCCTGGCCGACGTGATGATCGTGTCCACCCTGGACCGGCAGCACGTCTCCGCCGCCCTGAAGGCCCTGGACAAGGGCTACCACATCCTGCTGGAAAAGCCCATCTCCCCCGACCTGGGGCAGTGCCGCGCCCTGCAGAAAAAGGCCCACGAGACCGGCCGGGCGGTGGTGGTGTGCCACGTGCTGCGCTATACCCGGTTTTACGCCGCCCTGGAGGACCTGCTGCGCCGGGGGGAGATTGGCAAAATCGAGACCATCGACGCCATCGAGCACGTGGCCTACTGGCACCAGGCCCACAGCTTCGTGCGGGGCAACTGGCGCAATTCCAGCGAGACCAGCCCCATGATCCTGCAAAAGAGCTGCCACGACATGGATATTCTGCGCTGGCTGGCGGGAAAGCCCTGCCTGCGGGTGCAGAGCTTTGGATCGCTGGACTACTTCACCCCGGCAAACGCCCCCCAGGGGGCCGCAAAACGCTGCCTGGACGGCTGCGCCGCCAAGGACGGGTGCCCCTACGACGCGGAGAAGATCTACATCACCGACCCCCGCACCGGCATACGCGGCCGGGGGAAGCGCTGGCCCTGCGCCGTGCTGGCCAGTGAGCCCGACGAGGAAAAAATCTACGGCGCCCTGCGCACGGGGCCCTACGGCCGGTGCGTGTTCCACTGCGACAACAACGTTGTGGACCACCAGACGGTGAACCTGGAGTTCCAGGACAATATCCACGCCACCTTCACCATGACCGCCTTCACCCAGGACTGCCACCGCACCATCAAGATCACCGGCACCATGGGGGAGATCGAGGGGGATATGGAGAAAAACGCCCTCATCCTGCGCCGGTTCGGCAGGCCCCAGGAGGTCATCGACCTGAATGAGGAGGGCGGGCAGTTCTCCGGCCACGGCGGCGGCGACTTCGGGCTGATGTCCAGCTTCTGCAAGCTCATCGCGGCGGGCGGGACCCAGGGGCTCACCGGGGTGGACGCCTCGGTGGAGAGCCATGTGATGGCCCTGGCCGCCGAAGCCTCCCGGCTGGACGGCGGGCGGACCATCACCCTGGCGGAATTCTAGGGAAGGACTGATTCAATCGGCAGGAGCGATTTGCGAGAGATTTTTTGCCACAACGATGCGGGGGCCGCTCCCAAATGGGAGGGCCCCCGCATCGCGTCATAAAATCATCAGCCCCACGCGGTACGCCAGGAAGGTGACCAGCCAGGCCACCGCCACCTGGAACACCGCCACAAATACCGTCCAGCCCCAGCTCCCCGACTCCTTTTTAATGGTAGCCAGGGTGGCGGCGCAGGGGACGTAGAGCAGGCAGAACACCATGAGGCAGAAGGCGTTGAGCGGCCCGAAGCCGATGCCGGACAGCACCTGGGCAAACGCCTCCATCCCCGCAGGGGAGTTGGCGTTGACGATGCCGAAGAGCACCGCGCAGCTGGACACCACCACCTCCTTGGCGGATATGCCCGCGATGAGGGCCACGGCGATCTGCCAGAAGCCCAGCCCGATGGGGGCGAAGAAGGGGACCAGCCACCGCCCGGCCATGGCCCCGAAGCCGCCGGACATGCCCGGGTCATACCCCTGGGGGCCGAAGTTCAGCAGCAGCCAGATGAGCAGCGTGGCCAGGAAGATGGTGGAGCCCGCCTTGCCCAGGTAATCCTTCACCTTGTCCCACACGTAGATGCCCACGGTGCGGGCGTCGGGCAGCTTGTACTCGGGCAGCTCGATGAGCAGGTAGTTCACCGCCTTCTCCCGGTCCAGCAGGTGCAGCCCCACCGACACCAGCATGGCCACCGCAATGCCGATGAGATACATGGAATAGGCCGCCAGCATGGCGTATTCCCCGAAAAACATCTCGGAAAACAGGATGTAAATGGTGAGCCGGGCGTTGCAGCTCATGAAGGGGGTGACCAGCATCACCTTATAGCGGTCCCGCCTGCTCTCCAGCGCCCGGGAGGCCATCAGCGCCGGGACGGTGCACCCAAACCCCAGCAGCATGGGGATGAACGCCTTGCCCGACAGGCCCAGGCGGCTCATGACGCCCTCCATCACATAGGCCACCCGGGCCATATAGCCGCTGTCCTCCAAAAAGGCCAGGGCCAGGAACAAAATGAAGATGTTGGGCAGGAAGGTGACGATGGTGCCCACCCCGCCGATCACCCCGTCCACCACCAGGGACTGGACGATGGGGGCCACCCCGATGGCGTCCATCCCCTGCTGGGCCAGCAGGGACAGCGCGTCGATGGTGTGCTCAAAATAGCCCTTGATCCAGTCGCCCACGGTGAAGGTGAGGAAGAACACCAGGGCCATGATGCCCAAAAAGATGGGGATGCCCCAGACGCGGTGGGTGAGGGCGGCGTCCAGCCCCTCCGTCAGCCGGTCCTGGCGCTGCCTGTGCAAAAGCACCTCCTCCACGATCTCGTCAATGAAGGCGTACTTCTCGTTGATGATCCGGGACTCGTAATCCTTCCCCCCCAGGCCGGGCAGGTCCAGGGGGTACTGCCCGGTCACCTCCTTGTCCCCCTCCAGCAGCTTCAAGGCGTGCCAGCGGGGGTTGGCGACGCCGGGGTGCTTCTCCTCCAGGGCGGGGATGATGCGGTCGATCTGGTCCTCGATCTCGTCGGAGTACACCATGGCGTACTCCTGGTGGTGGTCGTGGGCGTGGCTGCCCACATGCCGGTGCTGGTGGACCAGGCTGTCCGGGCCGGCGCAGCCCCTGTGGTGGGCGGCGGCGTGCAGCAGCGCGTCCAGCCCCGTCCTGCGCCGGGCGGACACCGGGATCACCGGCACCCCCAGCATCTCAGGCAGGCGGTGCAGGTCGATCTCCATCCCCCGCTTCTCCACCACGTCCATCATGTTCAGCGCCACCACCACCGGCTTGCCCAGCTCCAGCAGCTGCAGGGTGAGGTACAGGCTGCGCTCCAGCACCGAGGCGTCCACCACGTTGATGATCACGTCCACCTCGTCGCTCAAAATAAACTGCCGGGAGACGATCTCCTCCATGGTGTAGGAGGTGAGGCTGTACGCACCGGGCAGATCCACCACCCGGATATTCAAATCGTGCCGCCGGATGGCCCCCTCCACCTTCTCCACCGTCACCCCCGGCCAGTTGGCCACCTTCAGGTTCGCCCCGGTGTAGGCGTTGAACAGGGTGGTCTTGCCGCAGTTGGGGTTGCCGATGAAGCCAATGGTCATATCCTTTTCCCGGTTCATACCGCTCCCCCCGCCCCGCTCACCGTGATATTCCTGGTGATCTGCTCGCCCAGGGCAAAGCGGCTGCCCCGCAGCTTGACGATCAAAATCCCCCGGCCCTTGCGGTTGACCACCGCCACCCGGGCCCGGCGGGTCATGCCCAGCGCCTCCAGCCGCCGCTGGATCTGAAAGGGCAGCTCCATATGCTCCACCACGCAGCTTTGGCCCACCCCGATATCTTTCAAAAGCATTCCCATGGCCTCCTTTTTCCGATGTGACGGCCATAGTTTACCATTGCTAACCGCTCTTGTCAAGTGGGGGCGGCCAGCTTTTTTGCGCGGAAAACCGCCCGCCCTGCCGGGGACGGCGCTGCGCCCGGCAAATCCGTGAAATGCGCAGCGGTATCTGGCGGTTTTGCCCATAGATGTTTTCCCCTCCCGCTGGTATAATCATACCAGCGCAAAAGGAGGAACCTGCATATGGTACATCTGCTTCTGGCCGTCATCTACCTCTCCTTCATCAGCCTGGGCCTGCCCGACTCCCTGCTGGGCTCGGCCTGGCCGGTGATGCACGCCGAGCTGGGCGTACCCACCTCCTGGGCCGGCATCATCTCCGTCATCATCTCCATGGGCACGGTGGTGTCCAGCCTGCAAAGCGACCGGCTCACCAAAAAGCTGGGCGCCGGGCGGGTCACCGCCGCCAGCGTGGGGCTGACCGCCGCCGCCCTGTTCGGCTTCTCCGCCAGCGGGTCCTTCTGGGGGCTGTGCCTGTGGGCAATCCCCTACGGCCTGGGGGCGGGCAGCGTGGACGCGGCGCTGAACAACTACGTGGCCCTGCACTACGCCAGCCGCCACATGAGCTGGCTGCACTGCATGTGGGGGCTGGGGGCGGCCGTGGGGCCCTATGTCATGGG
Organism: uncultured Oscillospiraceae bacterium; assembly: GCA_910587255.1. Lineage (GTDB taxonomy): Bacteria > Bacillota > Clostridia > Oscillospirales > Oscillospiraceae > Enterenecus. Next base: position 44,292 of record CAJUKT010000052.1, on the reverse strand, counting down.
GCTGGCCCTGTCCTCCGGGGCCGGGTGGCACATGGGCTACCGCTGCATCTCCCTGCTCCAGGTCGCCCTCACCGCCGTCCTTGTGGTCAGCCTGCCCTTGTGGCGGGTCCACGGGGGCGCGGGCGGCGGGGAGGGCAGCGCCGCCCCCCTCACCCTCCCCCAGATTTTCCGCATCCCCGGGGCCAGGGAGGTCATGGTCACCTTTTTCTGCTACTGCGCCCTGGAGCAGACCGCCATCCTGTGGGGCAGCAGCTACCTGCATCTCCACCGGGGCGTCCCGGCGGAGGCGGCGGCGGGCTACGCGGGGCTGTTCTTCCTGGGCATCACCGCAGGCCGGGCGCTTAGCGGCTTCCTCACCATGAAGCTCAGCGACCCCCAGATGATCCGCCTGGGCCAGGGCCTCATCGCCCTGGGGGCGCTCACGCTGCTGCTTCCCCTCCACGAATCCGCCGCCCTGGCCGGGCTGGTGCTGGTGGGGCTGGGGTGCGCCCCCATCTATCCCTGTATCATCCACTCCACCCCCGGCCACTTCGGCGCGGACAAATCCCAGGCGGTCATCGGCGTGCAGATGGCCAGCGCCTACGTGGGCACCTGCCTGATGCCCCCGCTGTTCGGGCTGGTCTCCGAGCATCTCAGCCCCGCGCTCTTCCCCCTCTACCTGCTGGCCATCCTGGCGGTCATGGCCGCCGCCCACGAGGCGCTGCTGCGCCGCGCCGGAGGCTGAACCCGCCCTCCTGCAAAAAAGCCCCGGGGCGTGGATCACGCCCCGGGGCCGCTGCGTCTTACCGCACCAGCTTTTCAAAAAAATCGTCGATCTTCGTCTTGATCTCCGCCGGCTTCAGATACTTGAGCAGATAGCCCGCCGGCTTCAGGGAGAGCAGCTTCCTCACCACGTCCGGGTCGCCCCGGCCGGTGAGGAAAATGACGGGAATATCCGCAAAGGCCGGCTCCGAGCGGAACATCTCCAGGGTCTGCCGCCCGTCGCACACCGGCATCTCATAGTCCAGCAGCACCAGGTCCGGCCGGTCCAGGGTGATGGTGCGGATGGCGGCCACCCCCGACTCGGCCAGCGACACCTCGTAGTCCTTCTCCAGCAGCCTCCTCATGGCCTCGCGCATGGTCAGCGAGTCGTCCACCACCAGCACCCGCCGCTTCCCGGACGCCTCCTCCCGCTTGGCCAGGTAGTCCTGGATCTCGGTCATGGCGTTATCCGCCTCAATGGGGGTGCCCACCCCGCTCTCCAGCAGGTGGGGCGCGATGACGCAGTAAGCGAAGTACCCCGCGCCGCTGGTGTTGAACAGCAGGCTCACCTGGGGCTTTTCCCGCTCGAACACCTTGCGGAACTGCTCGTAGGACAGCAGGTTCTCCTCCCTCAGCTCCTGCCCGCCAAAGGCGGGCACCAGCTCCATCACCCGGCCCACAAACTGCCGCGCCGTATACCGGGCGGCGTTGATGAGCATGGAGTCCAGCTTGTTGGTCTGAAGGCCCAGCACCTTGCCCACGGTATTGAGCAGCAGCTTCTCCTCGAAGACCATGATGACCTCCTGCCGCTTCTCGTCCCCCTTGGCGCCGTAGACCAGGCGGTAGTACACCCCCTTGCCGAACTTTTCCCCGCCGTAGGCACTGCTGATGGCCTGGGACTCCAGCTGGAACATGTCGAACACCAGCTGGACGATCACCTTTTTCAGCGCCTCCAGCTCCTCCTCCGGCAGCAGGTCCTTCCACTGGCTCACCCGCCCGCCGGTGATGGCCTGGTCCTCCGTCAGCGTGTGGCCGACGAGCCACCCCGCGCACACGCCCAGGAAATGGTTCACCGAATCCGGGTTGTAATCCGTCTCCTCCAGCTCCTGCTCCAGCACGGGCAGTGTATTCTCCCGGAATTCCTTGTGGATATGCCGGTGCGTCTCCAGCCCTTCGTAGCCGATAGACGCCATATAGGCCTCCTCGTCCTCAAAGTGCTTCATGGTGTGGCTTTTGAAGTATTTCACGCCCTCCTGGCACGCCCAGCGGCTTTTCTCCTCTCCATACTCAAAAAGCCGGTTGATGATTTTGAAAAGCCGCTGGTGCTCCTTGTCGATGGCTTCCACGCCGATATTGAAGCTGTCCTGCCAAACCAGTTGACTGTCCATAAAAATCCCTCCTCGTTTGATATAGTCAAGCCCATTTTGTGCCAATCATCTCCATGAAGGCCCTTTCACCATACGCAATCCTCATCTTGGAAATATTGTACCACAATCCCTGTCCCGCGTCTACTCCAAAAACCGTCAAACCGGCGCTTCCGCGCAAGCCGGCGGCCCGGGCCTCCCGGCCTTGACAAAAGCCCTGCGGTAGTATAGAATTGTGATATGCACGTATCCCGCCCCAAAATTCCGGGCGGAATACTGCAAAATGAACAAGAAAAAGGTGAGGAAGATGAAGCAAGCGCCCTGGAAAAAGGTCATTTCCCTGCTGACCGTGATGGCACTGTGCCTGTCTCTGACGGTCCTCCCGGCCATGGCCGCGGAGCCCACTGGGGACACCCCCTTCGTCAACGTCTCTGAGGACGGCGGCGAAAACGTCATCAATTTGACCCAGCCCCGCTCTTTCAAGGCCGCCGTCCCGGTGGACATGACCGAGGACGAGGCCAAGGCCGTTGCGGAAAAGGTGGTCTGGTCCCTGGACTATGACAAGTCCGCCGGCTACCTGGACCCCAAGCAGTTCCCCAACCACACCGAGGGCGGCGCGCTGGACAGCTGGATGGCCCAGAACGACGAGCCGCTGTTCACCAAGCCCGTCACCGGCGTGGCCACTGTGGACGGCCAGGTGTGTCTGACCGTCTCCTTCGAGAGCAAACCGTTCTTCTATAACTATGACGGCACCCCCGACTACAGTGCCCCCCACTCCAACGGCGGCGCCTATATGGACGTGTGCGGCTGGTACAAGCTCACCCCCTCCGTGGACGGCAAGGCCCTGGGCTCCGTGGGCGTGAAGGTCACCCCCTATGACGAGTTCCACACCATGAAGGAGGTCTACGCCGCCATCGACGAGCTGGTGGAGTACGGCAATAGCAACACCGATCTGTACGTGCAGAACTTCTCCATGGGCAAGAGCCAGGGCGACAACGGCCTGGCCAGCCTGGATATGCCCTACCTCATCATCGCCAAGAGCAAGGAGGCCGTGGACAACTGGAAGTCCATCAAGGCCGAGGCGGAGAGCGACCCCACCGCCCTGATCAAGAAGATTGAGGACGGCTCCCTGGGTAATTACCAGGTCCCCATCCTCTACTCCAACGTCCACGCCAACGAGGTGTCCTCCATCGACGGCATCCTGAAGTTCGCCCGTATGCTGCTGGAGGCCGCCGCCAGCCAGAGCGGCACAATCGACTACAACAAGCTCACCGGCTTCACCGAGGAGGGTAAGGCCGAGCTGGCCCGGGAGCTGGGCCCCAAGGGCCAGGCGGGCAGCGTGGCCGTCCCCGATCTGGTGAAGGACACCGCCACCTACCTGGGCTATCTCCATGTGGATAACATCCAGGAGAACGCCTGGGGCGCTTCCTTCCGCTCCGACGTGGTGGATCTGGACAAGTACTACACCCAGGAGACCGTCACTGTCAACGTGGACGATCTGCTGGACGACGTGTTCTTCATCATCGTCCCCGAGGAGAACGTGGAGGGCCGCACCTATGTAACCCGCACCTCCTCCGGCGGCTTTGACCTGAACCGCGACAACTCCTTCCAGACCCAGGCCGAGACCCAGAACATGACCAGGCTCATCGCCCAGTGGAACCCCATCAGCTTCACCGAGTTCCACGGCCGGGTGGAGGCGTTCCAGTGTGAGCCCTGCGATCCCCCCCACGAGCCCAACTTTGAGTACGACCTGCTGGCCGAGCATCTGGTGACCGGCGGCGAGGCGTTCGGCATCGCCGCGGTGGCCAACAACGACGGCTACAACAGCTACGTCATCCCCCAGCGGGACTACCTGAGCTACAACGGCAAGAAGACCGCCGACGGCCAGGACCAGACCCAGTGGTTCGATCCCTGGGACGATATGTCCACCAGCTACACCCCCCAGTACGCCATGCTCCACGGCACCGTGGCCTACACGGTGGAGCAGCCCGCGTATAACGACCACACCGCCACCGCCGTCGCCTACGGCGCGCTGGGCCAGTCCAACTACATCGCGGAAAACAAGGCGTCCTACCTGCTGGCCCAGGCCAAGATTTTCGAGCGCGGCGTCACCAACGCCAACTCCAACGCCTATGAGCTGGTGGGCCAGTGGTTCTGCGACCAGTACGACGTGGAGGGCGCGGAGGCCGAGCTGTTCCGCCCCGTGTACAGCGGCAAGGACCAGAACGGCAACTTCTATCCCGAGTGCTACATCATCCCCCTGGACGGCGCCCACCAGAAGAACCTGGACGCCGCTGACCAGATGCTCTCCTACCTCACCCGCAACGGTGTGAAGCTGATGTTTGCCGACAGCGCCTTCACCTACGGCGGCGTGGAGTATCCCGCCGGCACCGCCGTGGTGTCCATGTACCAGGCCAAGCGCAGCGTGGCCAACGGCGTGCTGTATGACGGCACCGTCATCACCGGCTGGCCCGTGCTCTACTCCGAGGGCATCACCGCCTTCAACAAGACCCGCGGCTTCGACATGGCCACCTGCGCCGAGCCCGCCGCCTACAAGGACATCGCCGCCGCCTGCACCGAGAAGACCAAGTGGAGCGTGTCCTCCGACAAGGTGGACACCGACCAGGTCATCCTGAAGAACACCTCCGAGGACGCCATCGCCGCCGTCAACGAGCTGCTCAAGGCGGGAAAGGACGTGGGCCTCATCATCAGCGGCGACTACGTGGGCAGCTTCCTGATCTCCAAGGCGGACTATGCCCGGGTGTCCGGCAAGCTCCTGCTCACCGCCGCCCCCGTGGACGGCGACGCCCCCCAGGTCCGCAAGCTGGACCACGCCCCTGTCATCTACATCGCGGGCAAGGCCGGCGACAACACCTCCGGCTTTGTGAAGGCCTCCCTGGTGTCCGGCTCCTACGCCTATAACTACGACCGCCAGTCCATGCGCCTCATGGGCTTTGACACCACCGACGACCCCGCCAAGGCCGACCTGATCATCGGCGCCGCCGCCCTGGATGACGCCGCCCTGGCCGCCGTCAAGGCGGGCACCCCGTACATCGGCTACGGCTCCTCCGCCGTGCGCACCGCCGCCGGCCTCTTCAGCGAGGGTGCGCTGGTGCGCGAGACCGCCAGCGGCAACGCCATGGACGCGCTGGGCTACGTGACCTACCCCTCCAAGAGCCTGATCACCGCCAGCTACGTGTCCGAGGGCGACTACATCATGTACGGCTACGGCGCGGGCTACTTCACCGCCATCCCCGACGCCGCCCAGGTGCTGGTGCGCATGGACGGCTCCAAGGAGCTGCTGGAGGGCTTCCTCCCCGCCGGCGATGGTCTGAATACCTTCAAGGACAACTCCATCCAGGCCATTTCCTATCGCGAGAACGGCATGAACGTGGTGCTCTTCGCCAATACCCTGACCAACAAGGTGCACCAGCGCGACGAGTTCACCTTCGTGGCCAACGCCGCTTTCTGCGCCGTGAGCCACGACTTCAAGGATGTGCGCTATAACGCCTGGTACGCGGGCACTGTGGACGCCATTGTGGACGCCGGCCTGATGGGCGGCACCGCCCCCGATGCCTTCAATCCCGACGGCGCCGTCTCCCGCGAGATGGTGGCCACCACCCTGTACCGCATCGCCGGCTCCCCCGAGGTGAAGGGCGATGAGCTGGACGCCTTCACCGACGCGGCCGACATCCACGACTGGGCCCGCGACGCCGTGCTGTGGGCCGTCCAGGAGAAGGTGCTGGAGGGCGGAAACGGCGCCCTCCGGCCCCGCGACACCGCCACCCGCCAGGAGCTGGCCGCCATCTTCTACCGCAACGCCGGTTCCCAAAAGGCAGAGGGCGACAACCTGAAGGACTTCGCCGATGTGGACACCATCGCCGACTGGGCCAAGGACGCCGCCAACTGGTGTGCCGCCAACGGCATCATCAAGGGCATTGAGAACGTCGACGTCCACGGCAGCCTCAGCTTCTCCCCCAAGACCACCGCCGTCCGCGCCCAGCTGGCCACCATGCTGCTGCGGGTCCAGGACACAAAGTGATCTTCCCCAGCCCCCGGTTTTATCGCTGAAAGCACAGCGGCGACCCGCCCAATTGGGCGGGTCGCCGCCTTTTTTGCCGCGGCCGCCTCAATCCCCCGCCCCCATCCAAAAAAGTGCCTGAAAGGGCTTGCGCCCGGCAAAAAACAGTGGTACATTATTTCATAGACAGTGCCCAATCCCAACCCAACGAGGAGGCGTCATCCGCCATGAGAGAACAGAGCCCTTCCCCCGCCCCAAGCGCCCCTCCCGGCCCGTGCTATGTCAACCGGGAGCTGTCCTGGCTCCAGTTTAACCGCCGGGTGCTGGAGGAGGCGGAGGACCCCGCCAACCCCCTGTGCGAACGGCTGAATTTCGCCTCCATCTTCCAGAGCAATCTGGACGAGTTCTATATGGTTCGGATGGGTATGCTCATGGACACCCTGCATCTGGAAAGCGTGGACGACAAGACCGGGCAGACCAGCGCCCAGCAGGCCGCCGCCGTGCTGGACAAAACCCGGGAATACCTGGCTGACCGGGACCGGGTGTGCAAGGAGCTGCTGCGGGAGCTGGCCAGCCAGGGGGTGGAACTGTGCCGGTTCCACAGCCTACAGGATAAGGCCCAGTCCTTTTTGGAAAAATACTTTACCTCCAATGTGCTGCCCCTGCTCTCCCCCCAGATCATCGGGCGCAAGCAGCCCTTCCCCTTCCTGCGCAACAAGCAGATCTATGCCGTGGCCATCCTCAAGACCAAAAACGGCGGCGAGCGCATGGGCATCGTCCCCTGCGGCGAGGGGGTTCTGCGCCGCCTGGTCCCCCTGCCCGGGGACGGCGGGCGGTTCGTGCTGGTGGAGGAGCTCATCGCCGGCTTCCTCCCCAAGATTTTCGCCCACTACAAGGTGGAGGGCACGGTGCTCATCCGTCTGGTGCGCAGCGCGGACATACACGTGGACGACGCCTCGTCGGAGATGGGCGGCATGCTGGCGGAGGAATACCGCCGGAGCATGGAAAAGATGATCCGCCGCCGCAAGCGCCTCCAGCCCGTGAAGCTGGACTACCAGGGCAAGCTCACCGACTCCGTGCGGGACAGCCTGTGCTCCTGCCTGGGGCTGTCCAAAAAGCACCTGTTTTCCAGCGGCGCGCCCCTGGACCTCACCTTCATGGGGGCGCTGCGGGATATGCTCCGGGATAAGGGGGCGCTGTTCTACCCCCGCCGGGTGCCCCAGAACTCCCCCAATGTGGACCCCCTGGCCCCCATGGCGGAGCAGATCAGGGCCCGCGACCGGCTGCTCAGCTACCCCTATGAGAGCGTGCGGCCCCTGCTGCGCCTCCTCCAGGAGGCGGGGCAGGACCCGGATGTGGTCTCCATCAAAATGACCCTCTACCGGGTGGCCCACAACAGCAAAATTGTGGAGGCCCTGGTGGACGCCGCCGAAAACGGCAAAGAGGTGGTGGCCCTGGTGGAGCTGCGGGCCCGGTTCGACGAGGAAAACAACATCGGCTGGTCCCGGGTGCTGGAGCAGGCCGGGTGCCGGGTGATCTACGGCCTGGACGGGCTGAAGGTCCACTCCAAGCTGCTGCTCATCACCCGGATGCACCAGGGCAGGGTGGAGTATATCACCCAGGTGGGCACGGGAAACTATAATGAGGACACCGTGCGGCTGTACACCGACTTCGCCCTCATGACCGCCGACCCCGAGCTCGGCGCGGAGGCTGCGGGGGTATTCAACGCCCTGTCCATGGGCGAGGTGGTGGAGGACAGCCGCCTGCTGATGGTGGCCCCCGCCTGCCTGAGAAACAGGGTCGCCGCCCTCATCGATAAGGAGATCGGGCAGGCCCGGGCGGGCAGCCCCGCCTATCTGGGCTTCAAGCTCAACGGGCTCACCGACAAGCTGCTCATCGACAAGCTCATCGAGGCGTCCCAGGCAGGAGTGAAAATCGACCTGGTGGTGCGGGGCATCTGCTGCCTGGTGGGCGGCGTGCCCGGCCTCACCGAAAACATCCGGGTGGTGAGCATTGTGGGCCGCTATCTGGAGCACGCCCGCATCTACCTCTTCGGCCAGGGGGAGCGCCGCCGGGTCTATATCTCCTCCGCCGACTTTATGACCCGCAACACCACCCGCCGGGTGGAGGTGGCCGCCCCCGTCCGTGACCCGGACCTGTGCGCCCGCCTGGAGCAGATGTTCCAGGATCAGCTCCGGGACACCGCCAAGGGCCGGGTTCAGCAGCCGGACGGCGCCTATATCCGGGCCCAGGGGGAGCTGTTCAACTCCCAGGAATGGTTCTGCGACCAGGCCTACGCCGGCGCGTGGGCGCGGCCCGCCCTCCAAAAGCCGGCCCCCGCCCCGCAGGGCGCGGCAAAACCGGAAAAGCGGCCCGCCGCCGCACCCAAGCGCCCCGCGGCCAAGCCCCTGCCCGCCAAAACGGCCCCCGCCAAGCGTCCGGCCGTCAAGGTCCATACCCGCCGCACCGGCCTGCTGGGCCGCCTCTTCGGGCGGGATTGACCCGCCCCTGTCCCCGTCATCAAAGCCGGGAACGGCTTAGAAACTGTACCAATAGACCCCAGCACACATCCTTGCGGCGCAAATTGCCGCCGGGCACATCGTCAATGTTCAAACAGCGCCTAATGGTACAGCTTCTGAAAATATAATGGTTTGAAAGGGAGCGACACTTCATGAAACGAATCGGAATGCTCACCAGCGGCGGCGACTGCCAAGCCCTCAACGCCACCATGCGCGGCGTGGCCAAGGGCCTTTACAACATCTACGGCAGCGGCGTGGAAATCATCGGCTTCATCGACGGCTACAAGGGCCTGATGTACGAGGACTACAAAAAGCTCACCCCCATCGACTTCACCGGCCTGCTCACCCGGGGCGGCACCTTCCTGGGCTCCAGCCGCCAGCCCTTCAAGCTGATGCGCACCCCCGACGAGAACGGCCTGGACAAGGTGGAGGCCATGAAATACACCTACCGCCGCCTGCGGCTGGACTGCCTGGTGGTGCTGGGGGGCAACGGCAGCCAGAAGACCGCCAACCTGCTCAGCGAGGAGGGGCTGAACGTCATCGGCCTGCCCAAAACCATCGACAACGACCTTTGGGGCACCGACACCACCTTCGGCTTCCAGTCCGCCATCGGCATCGCCACCGACGTGATCGACTGCATCCACACCACCGCCGCCTCCCACAACCGGGTCTTTATGGTGGAGGTCATGGGCCATAAGGCGGGCTGGCTGACGCTGAACGCGGGCATGGCCGGCGGCGCGGATATCATCCTCATCCCGGAGATCCCCTACAGCATCGACTCGGTGGTGGCCAAGATCGACCACCGGGCCAACGCGGGCCACGGCTTCACCATCCTGGCGGTGGCGGAGGGCGCCATGTCCAAAAAAGAGGCGGCCATGTCCAAAAAAGAGTATAAAAAGCACCTGGCGGAGCTGCTGGAGCAGTACCCCTCCGTGTCCTACGCCATCGCGGACAAGATTTTGAAGAAGACCGGCAGGGAGGTGCGGGTCACCGTCCCCGGCCACATGCAGCGCGGCGGCACCCCCTGCGCCTATGACCGGGTGCTGTCCTCCCGGCTGGGCGCCACGGCGGCGCTGATGATCTCCAAGGGCGAGTTCGGCAACATGGTGGCCATCCACGACCATGTGATCACCTCCGTCCCCCTGAAGGAGGTGGCGGGCAAGCTCAAGACCATCGACCCCAGCTCCGACATCATCACCGAGGCCCGCCTGCTGGGCATCAGCTTCGGCGACGACTGAGGACGCGCGCATAACCGCCCTATCCTTGGGGAACCCTATCCTAACAAGCGTGCGATGCACAAGTTAGGAGGACCTCTATGGCAAACTTTCGTATCTGCCGCCGGTGCGGCAACCTGGCCGAGCTCATCTGTGACGGCGGCGTCCCCATGTCCTGCTGCGGGCAGGAGATGGAGCCCCTGCGCGCCAACACCACCGAGGCCAGCGGTGAAAAGCACCTCCCTGTGGTGTCCGCCCAGGACGGCCAGGTGCGGGTAAACGTGGGTAGCGCCAGCCACCCCATGACCCCCGAGCACCTGATCCAATGGGTCTATCTCCAGACCAAACGGGGCGCCCAGCGCAAGCAGCTCCAGCCCACCGACCCGCCCGAGGTGGCCTTCCGCCTGGAGGACGACCAGGCGGTGGCGGCGTATGCGTACTGCAACCTCCACGGGCTTTGGAAAACAGAGCTGTGAGGCAGCCCACCCATCCAATATCCAAAAACAGCCCCCCGGAAACCGCCGTAAACGGCGGTTTCCGGGGGGCGTTCTGCTTCCTCGCGCGAGCTCCCGCCAAAGCGGGAGCCCTCCCTTTATTCCAGGCTCAATTCCAAATGGGGATTTTCCGCCGCCGCGTCCTCCAGCACCCGCAGCAACCGCCGGCCAAAGTCCGTCCCCTCCAGCGCCTCCCGGCGGCCCAGCTCCAGCCGCACCGGCCGGCCCAGCTGCGTCAGGCAGTCGTGGAGCGCATCCAGGTTGCGCCCCCACCACTCCGGCAGGACCAGCGCCCGGCCCAGCTGCTCCATGGCCTCCTCCCGGCCCAGCAGACGCTCCGCGTCCAGTCTGATGGCCTCCATGCTCACGGCTCCCCGTAGAGCAGCTCAAAGCTCTCGTAGTGGTCGCCGGTGTAGTACACCAGCCCATCGTTAGAGAACACCACCCGCTCCGCGCCCCGGGATGTCCCGCCCACGGTGCCGATGTCGCATTCGGTATACACCCGGCCCTCCGCCTCGGGCAGCAGGCCCTCGTAATTTCCAAAGCGGCTTCCGCCGATGGCCGTCCCCTCGCCGGCATAGCGCTCCACGCTGCCCCCGGTCCAGCCCAGCTCCTGGGCCTCCCGCTTGGTGACGTAGTTATCCGGCAGACGGCCGTAGAGGTGGATATAGAGCGCCACCTCCTCCTTCGAGCTGTACCAGCCGTCCTCGGCAACCGCCGGGCCCGCCGGTGTTTCCCCTGCCGGGTCCTCCGCCTGCTCCCCACCGGCGGGCGGCGTCTGCACCGGTGGGAGCGATTCCCGGATCTCGGGCGCATCGGACGCCGCAGACGGCGCGGAGGACGGCACCTCCGCCGCCGGGCCGCCGCAGGCGGACAGCCCCAGCGCCAAAAGCAGCGCCAGCAGCAGCGCAAAAACACGTTTCACTGCGTATCTCCCATACTTCATCCGCGTATCCCTGCCTTATCTTCCGCCTCAATGGCCCGCATCCACAAATACAATGCTGGAATCCCCCTTTCGGGCCTGCTCCAGAACCGCCTGGGCCAGCAGCTGGAAGGTGCCATGGGAAGAGGACGCCCCTGAGATCGCGTCGATGCCGCCCTCCCCCTGCCCCTCCAGCAGCTGGCTGGCGTAATTGCGGGTGTACTCATTGGGATAGGTGCCGGTGACGTGAAGCATGTTCTGCATATACGCGTTGTCCCAGCTCTTGATGAAGCCGCTGGCGTTTTCCGCGTTATACTCCACGGAAACAATGCTCCCGCCCTTTACCAGAATCGTGATGTACTCCCTCCAGCCGTGGCTGAACTGCGACATCTGGGCGGTATAATACCCGTCTTGCAGCGCCGTGCCGCTTGTGCAGCCCGCCAGCAGCGGCGCCGTCAGCAGCAGGCAGAGGCATACGGCAAGAATTCGTTTCATCGCCTGGCGCCCTCCTTCAAAACAAATTTCCGCACCTGGGACTGAAGCGCCTCCGCTTCCCTGGCCAGCAGGCCGCTGGACTGCTCCGTCTCCCCCGCGTTTTGCAGATTGCGGTCGGCGATATCGGAGATGGTGGCGATCCGCGCCTCCATCTCGCCCAGGGCGGCCTCCTGGCCCTGCACCGCCGCCGCCAGCTGATCGGAAATCGTGCTGATCTGCGCGGAGACCTCGGAGATCGCCCGGAGGGAGCCGGCGGTATCCGCAGTCAGCACCACGCCGGTCTGAATGATCGCCTTGGTGTTGTCCACCATTTCCGTTGCGCTTTGCGCGGCCTCGGCGCTCTTGGCGGCCAGCTGCTTCACCTCGTCCGCCACAACCGCGAAGCCCTTTCCCGCCGACCCGGCGCGGGCCGCCTCCACAGAGGCGTTGAGCGCCAGGATATTGGTCTGAAACGCAATGTCTTCAATATCCTTTGCGATTTTCGTGATCTGCTGCGCGTTGGCGCTGATGTTGTCCATAGCGGAGGACAAAGCGCTCATCTGCTGGTTGGCGCTTTGGACGCGCTGGGTGATGGCCTCCGTCTGGACACGGGTTTGGCCGCTGCTCTGGGTCACGTCGGACAGCCGCTGCTTCACGCGGCCCACCTCATGCACCAGCTCCTCTGTGGACTGGTTCTGCTCCAGGGACGCCTGGTGCAGCTGCGCGGACTGCCCGCTCAGCTGCTCGGCCATGTCCGTCAGCCGGTCCGCGGCGGCGCGGAAGCCCAGCAGGGTTTCGTTCATGGAGCGGGTGATTGTGCGCAGGCTGCCCCGGATCAGCACAAAGTCCCCCTTGTAGTCCACCTGGGGTTCGGTGCGCAAATCGCCGTCCGCCACCTGCGTCAGCACCTGCTGGATATCGGATATGTAGCGGTTCATGCTCTCCAGCGTGGCGTCCAGCGTCTGGGTCATGACCTCCAGCTCGTCCCCTGTGGCCACCGGGGTCACCTGCGTGTGCAGATCGCCGTTGGAGAAGGCCACCATCCGGTCCGTCACCCGCTTCACCGGGTTGGAGATGGAGCGGGCCAGGCGCAGCACCAGCAGTATGGAGACCACCAGAACCGCCATGGTGGACAGGATGGCAACAAACATTGCCCCGTTGATGAAATGGTTATAGTCCGCCTTGGGGATTTGGATGACCAGCGACCACTGGGTCCCCCGTATGGGGGAAAAGGCCACCAGCATCTGCTCCCCGCCGATGGGGAACTCCACCGCGCCGGTCTCCCCGGTGGTCACCCGCTCCACCGCGTCCCCGTTGCCGCCGCTGAGCTGAATCAGCGTGCTTCCGCCCAGGGCCAGGGACTGGTCCGGGTGGCCGGTGACGGCGCCCTCCCGGTTTACCATATAGGCCATGCCGCTCTTCCCCAGGTTGATGCTGCTGATAACGTCGTTGAGCGTGTCGTATTTATATACGCCCATCACATAAAAGGCCGTCTCGCCCGACTCCTTCACCGGCATTCCCATTGTAATGCCCAGCCTGCCCTGGTAGATGGTGGAGGAATCAATGGTCAGATTATCCGTCTGCTCAAGCAGCGACAAAAAACCGCTGTCCAGGCTCTCCGGGGCGGCGTCAAGCCCCTGCATCAGCCGCCCATCCAGGCCGTACAGGGCGATTGTATAAAGCTCATAGATCTCCGCCGCCTCTTCCAGCACCGCACCGCGGCTCTCCGCCGCGTCCATCCTGGAGTCGCCCGCAATGGTCATCATGCGGTCCGCCAGCATGTGTATGTTGGCCTCCACCGTCTTGGCCGACTGCCGGGCCATCGGCTGAAGGCTGTCCAACAAAATGCTGTTGGCAAGCGAGTGCATGGAAAAGGCCATGATAGCGCAGCATACGGCCACCAAAATCAGGATATTAAGGGTAGTATTCCTCAAAATCCTCCTGTTCAGGCTCCGTTTTATCCCCCGTCCGCCCTGGGGCTCCGCGTGCTTTCCCGTCACGTCTCCGTCGCTCCTTTTCTGGATGATATCTGCCGATAAACAGCACAAAAAGCCGCTCGTTCCCTGTACGCCGGCTTGACGTGCGGCGAAGCGAAAACGAAAGACCTTTTTAGGCAGTATATCATAAATTTTCCGCAAAAGGAAGCACCATTCTATTTGGCCGATCCCACAAAAGAATCGCGGCGCAGCGCAGCCCTCCTGTGCGAAACGCCCTGCCTGGCACAAAAAGGAAAGCCGGCAAGCGCCTGAACCCGGCCGATCCGGCCCAGGAGCCTGCCAGCTTTTTCTATTTTGCGCCGGGAGCGCGCACTACAGCAGCCCGCTCAGGCACTGCCCCGCCAGATAGAGCATGAAGGCTGTGCCCACAGGGGCCAGCGGGGCCCTCGGCCCGGTGGCAATGCGCTCCAGGGCCGCGGTGTAGAGCAGGCAGGCAATCCCGAACACCGCCGCTCCCGCCAGCCCCAGCACCCAGACGGGGACATCCCCCGTCACCCCGGCGCACCAGGGCAGCAGGGCGAAGGCCGCCCCACCCAGCACAGTATTCGCCGCCAGCGCGGGCCAGGACAGCTTACGCTCAGGCGACCAATAGGCGTCCACCGCCAGGGCGGTCACGCTCAGGGCCAGCATCATAGTCAGATCCAGCTTGGGCAGGATGGCCATGGGGGCCAGCGTCCCGGCCAGCATCAGCCCCAGGCAGGCCAAGCCCACCACGGCGGACAGCGCCACGCTGCGCTTCAACGGATTATGCTTCATCTCAGCCCTCCCATTCCGTGGCGCCGGAGGAAACGTCCGCGCCGGTGACAAAGGCGGCGGCGGAGTTTACCGCCCGCGTCACCGCCTTGCTGGTGACAGTGGCCCCGGTGAGGGCGTCGATGTCCTCACCCACGGCGGCCTCCCCGGAGGTGTGCAGGAATTGCAGCAGGAAGGAGGCGTCGGTCTGGGCCCCCCGGCCCAGGCCGAAGGTCTCCCCGTGATCCCGCACCGTCACGCCGGACACGCTGCCGTCGTTGGTCACGCCCACCCAAAGGGTCATGGGGGCGGCGTAGCCGGCGGTCTCCACCTCCAGCACGTAGCCGTCCTCCGCCTTGAATACCCGGCGGATGCTCTCATCCTCCCCGTCATAGGCCTCCTCCGTGAAGGAGGCGGGGCGGCTGGGGAGCATGTAGGACATGATTTCGTTCCGGGCGGCCTCCCCGCTGCGCTGGGCGGCGCCGCTCAGCGCGGCGCAGGCGGCCAGCAGCACCGCAGCCGCCGCCAGAAGGGCGGCCGCCGGGGCGATGAGCTGCTTTGCGTTCATTGCGCCCCCTCCTTTCCCGCGCCGAACCGCCGGGGGACCAGATACTGGTCCAGCAGCCACGCGGCGGCGTTCATCAACAGGATTGCGTAAGTAACCCCCTCCGGGAAGAGCCCGGTATAGCGAAACACCACGGTGAGCGCGCCGCAGCCGATTCCGTACACGATCTGGGCCAGCGGCCCCACGGGGGAGGTGGCGTAGTCGGTGGCCATGAACAGCGCCCCCAGCAGCACGCCGCCGCTGAGCAGGCTGTACGCCATCCACAGGATTGGGCTGTCCCCCTTGGAGAACACCAGGGTGAGCACGGCCACCGTCCCCAGATAGGCGGCGGGTATGCGCAGGGTGATGACCCGGCGGAACACCAGCCATCCCCCGCCCAGGAGCAGGGCCAGGGCGGATACCTCCCCGATACAGCCCCCCGCCCGGCCCAGAAACAGGTCCAGCAGGGATACGTCGGGCAGGGCGGGCATCTGCATGTGGTGGAGGGGGGTGGCCCCCGTCACCACGTCCGCCGGATTCAGCTCCCCGAGGAACAGGGCGCTGCCCAGGGCGGGGAAGCGGGTAAGGCAGGCGGGGAAGAGCAGCATCAGAAACGCCCGGGCCCCCAAAGCCGGGTTAAAGGTGTTCTGTCCCAGCCCGCCGCACAGCCCCTTCACCACCACCACGGCGAACAGCCCGCCGGCAGCGGCCACATAATAGGGTACACTGGCGGGCAGGGTCAGGGCCAGCAGCAGCCCCGTGACCAGGGCGGAGCCGTCGGGCAGGGTGTTGTGCCGCCGCAGGACGAGCCGCAGCAGCCACTCCCCCGCCAGGGCGGACAGTACGCACACCGCCGCCACAAGCCCGGCCCGGGGGCCCTGGAACAGCATCCCCGCCGCCAGCGCCGGCAGCAGGGCGATCACCACGTCCAGCATCAGCCGGGCGGTGGTATCCTTCCCCCGGATGTGGGGGGAGGCGCTTACCGTCAGATTCATTTCGCACCCTCCTTCAGCGCCCGCTTTCCGGCCCGGAAGCCCTCCACCAGGGGGAGCTTACCCGGACAGGCGTAGGCACAGCAGCCGCATTCTATGCAGTCCCTCAGATGGAGCCGCCCCAGGGCGTCCAAATCCCCGGCGTTGGAATAGCGGTAGAGATACAGCGGCTCCAGCCCCATGGGGCATACCTCCAGGCACTTGCCGCAGCGGATGCACACGGGATGGGCCTCCTCCCCGTTCTGGGCGGAGGACAGGCATACCACCGCGTTAACGGCCTTGGTGACGGGGACGGACAGATCCCCCTGGGCCACGCCCATCATGGGGCCCCCGGACAGCACCTTCCACACGCTGTCCGTCAGCCCGCCTGCGGCGGCGATCACCTCCAGGAAGGAGGCGCCCACCCGCACGATGAGGTTCCGGGGCTGCTTTACGCCCTCGCCGGTGACGGTGACCACCCGCTCAATCACGGGCATCCCCTCGTAGACCGCCCGGCACACCGCCACGGCGGTGGCGGCGTTGAACACCGCGCAGCCCACATCGCGGGGCAGGCCGCCGGAGGGCACCTGCCGCCCGGTAACCGCCTGGATGAGCTGCTTTTCCGCCCCCTGGGGATAGCGGGTGGGCAGCACCTTCAGCTCCGTGCCGGGGAAGTCCGCCATGCGCTCCCGCAGCAGGGCGGCGGCCTCCGGCTTGTTGTCCTCAATGGCCACCACCACCCGGCCGGGGGTGAGGATTCTGGCCAGCAGCGCCAGCCCCCGCAGCACGTCCCCGGGGCGGGTGCGCAGCAGCACGTCGTCCGCCGTGATGTAGGGCTCGCACTCGCAGGCGTTGAGGATCAGGGTGTCCACCTGGTTCATGCCGGTCTTGGCCTTCACGTCGGTGGGGAAGGCCGCGCCGCCCATGCCCACGATGCCCGCCTCCCGGAGGATGGATACCAGCTCCGCGGGGCTCAGGAGCTCCGGGTGGCTGTAGGGCTTCAGGGCGGGCGCCGGGGTGTCCAGAAAATCATTTTTGATGAGGATGGCGGGACAGGTCCCGCCGCCGGGATGGGGACGGTCCTCAATGCCCACCACCACGCCGGATACCGGCGCGTGGACGGGGACGCACAGCCCCTCGCCGTCGCCGATCTTCTGGCCCATGCACACCGTATCCCCCACCGAAACCAGGGGCTTGCAGGGCGCGCCGATGTGCTGGCGCAGAAGCACCGCCGCCTGGGCGGGCAGGGCCATGGCGGCCAGGGGGACGCAGGCGCTCAGTTCCTTCCGCCCCTCCGGGTGAACGCCGCCGAAGAACAGGGATTTCATACACATCACCTCTCGATGTCGAAAATTAGAAGCGGTACGAATAGCCGAAGTATTCAGATTTGCGAGCCAAAATTACCGGTGGCAAGGCGAAAAATCGCGGGAATACTTGGTGTATTTCAAGATTTTTCAACGCAGCCGGCGGCAATTTGGGCCGTAAAGCTGGGTGCTGAGGCTATTGGCACAGCTTCTTAAATTGGGCAGGGATTGCTCAGGTGCGCACAAGCTCCAAAAATCCGCCGGTGTAGGACAATTCGCCGTCCAAGGCCACCCACATGGCCTGGGCGCCGCAGCGCAGGGCCAGCTCCTCGCCCTCCTCCCGGGGGAGAAGGAACAGCGCGGTGGAGAGCCCGTCCGCCAGCCCCGAGTCGGCGCACACCACCGTCACCGCCCGCCACAGCCCGCCGGGGCGCAGGGTATCCGGGTCGATAATGTGGTGGTAGCGCACGCCGTCCACGGTAAAGTACCGCTGGTAATCGCCGCTGCTCACCACCGACTGGCGCTCAATGTACAGCGTGTGCAGGTAGTCCTGCTTTCCGCCGTCCGGCTCCTGCACGCCCACCACCCAGGGGGCGTCCCCCTCGGGCTTGGGCCCGGTGGCCCGGACGTTGCCGCCCACGCTCACCAGCAGCCCGGCGGGGGCGCTGCGGCATACCTGCTCCACCGCGTAGCCCTTGGCCACCGCCCCCACATCCAGCCGGGCCAGGGGGTCGGTGAGGCGGACGGTGGACGCCTGCTCGTCGATCTCCAGCAGCCGGAAGCCGGTGTGCTCCGCGGCCTCCTCCAGCGCCCCGTCGCCGGGGAGGGCGGCGTGCTCCGGGTCGTCCACCCCTTCGCTCCGGGCGTCGTGCCACAGGGCCAGCACGCTGCCCATACTCACATCCACCCGGCCGCCGGTGAGTTCCTCCAGCTCCCGGCAGAACAGCAGCAGGTCGATGATCCGGCGCTCTACCTCCACCGGGTCCCCCCCGGCGCGGTCGTTGACGGTTTTCAGGTTGACAATTCCGTCATAATCGTGGTAAATGTCAAAAAGCTGGTGGTACTCCAGCAGCCCGTCGTGGAGATCCTGGGCGGTGCGGCGGAACTCCTCCTCCGACTGGGCGTAGCCCACTATGGTGGTCACGGTGTCAAAAAGGGTGAGGAAGCTGGCCTCATACCGGCGCAGCTTTCCTGCGGGCTCCGCCTGGGCGGCGCACCCGCCCAGCAGCAGCGCCGCAGCAGCGGCCAGCGCCAAAAACCGCCGCTTCATTGTCCATCCCTCCCTGCTTTGCCAGGGGCGGGCCCTGGGGCCCGCCCCTGTTTGACGGTTACTGTGCGGCCTTTTCGATCAGGGCCTGGAACTCGCCGATGCCCACGGTGACGGTGGCGGCCAAATCGGCGTCCGCCGCCTTGCCGGACTCGTCCACCGCCAGGCCGGCCACCTGGGCGGCGGTCTTGCCGGTGACGTAGGCGCAGAAGCCGGCGGCCTGCTCGTTCCACTCCTTGCCGATGGAGCTGGCCTGCTTCATGCCGTAGCCGTCGCCCAGCTGGTTCTTTGTCTGGGGCGCGGCGGTGAGGTCGGTGGTGATATGGCCTGCGGTGTCAAAATTCACGTTGGCCTGCACTGCGTCGATGTAGCAGCTGGTGATCACCTCGCCGCTGAAGGTGACGGCGGCGATGGTGGCGTAAGCCTGGGCCACCCCGTCCTTATCGGCGGAGGCGTCCTTGCTCTTGCTCATGCTGGTCTGGCTGGCCAGGGACAGCTTATCGCCCTTGGAGGCCCCCATGTGGCTGGCGCTGTTGACGGCGGCCTCGATGCCGTCCACAAAGCTGCCGATGTACAGCGTGACGCTGGCGGCCAGATCGGCGTCGGCGGCCTTGCCGTCCTCGCCCACCGCCATGCCCTTCAGCTCGTCCACCGTCTTGCCCACGGCGTAGTCCGCCAGGGCGGCGGCCTGCTCGTTCCACTCCTTGCCGATGGAGCTGGCCTTACCCATTCCATAGCCGCCGCCCAGCTCGTTCTTGCTGGGGAAGGTGGTGGACGGGTCGGTGGTCAGCGCGCCGGAGGCGCTGAAGCCGATCTTGGCCTGGATGTTGTCGATGACGCAGCTGTCAATCACGCCGTCGTCGCCCACGGTGACCGCCACCAGCAGGATCTCGCTCTGGGCGGTGCCGTCGCCCTCGGCGGAGGCGTCCTTACTGCTGCTGACGCTGGGCAGGACGGCAAGGCCGGTCTTCACAGGGGCGGCGTCGCCCCCGGAGACGCCCTGGCTTTCGGCAGGGGTCTGGCTTTCGGCGGGCGCGGGCGTGCCGGCGGCGGGCTTGCCGCCCTCGGGCCCCACCACCACGGTGGTGCCGCAGCCCGCCAAGGCGGACAGCAGGAGCAGCGCGGACAGCAGCAGGGCAGAGATCCGTTTCAGTTTCATTTGACAATTCCTCCTAAAGTCTCGTGATTGGATGTATCATGCTGCTTCATTTCAAAGTGGATCAAAAATGAGAGCAGAGCACGCAGAATGATGACGGCCCCTAGCACCATCAGCTCCGTCATGTCCCGGACCAGGACGGTTTTCAAGATCTCGGCGGCCATCTTGAACTCCAGGCTCAGGGCCAGCCCCGAGGCCAGCTGAGATTTCACATCCCCGGGGGTGCGGGTGAGCAGCCCCCGGAAGTACTGCCAGAAGGCGGTGCACGTGGACACGGCGATGACCAGGATGCCCATCATCTCGCACAGGGGGATGAGAAACTCCAGCACAACCTCCACCAGCTGCTCCAGCATCGCAAACCGCCTCCCTTTTTTCGATTATTTTATTCCCGCCTCCTTAACGGGATATATACCCAGCCTTAATATTTATTAAGAAAACGGCAATCCCCCCGCCGGAGCGTCCGGCGGGGGGATTTGTTCAGAAGCTGTACGAATAGCCGAAGTATTCAAAATCGCGAGCCAAAATTGCCGGCGGCAAGGCGAAACATCGCGGGAATACTTGGTGTATTTCAAGATTCTTCAACGCAGCCGCCGGCAATTTTGGCCGTAAAGCTGGGCGCTGAGGCTATTTGGTACAGCTTCTCAAACGCCCTTCGGCTCTTCGCCGCCGGGCGGGGCGGCGGGAAACGAGATGGTGAAGGCCGTGCCCTGGCCTGCGGCGCTCTCCAGGGTGACGGCGCCGCCGTGGGCCTCCACAATCTGCTGCACGATGGCAAGGCCCAGGCCGATGCCCTTCCCCGAACCCTTGGTGGTGAAAAAGGGGTCGAAGATCTTCTCCTTCACCTCATCGGGGATGCCCGGGCCGTTGTCGGCCACCCGGAGGGTCACCTGTCCGGCGGCGGCCCCGGTGCTCACCCGCACCGTACCGCCCTGGGCGGACAGCGCCTCGAAGGAGTTGAGCACCAGGTTGAAGGTCAGCTGGAACAGCTGGGTCTCGTCCCCCAGGATGGGGGCGTCCTGGCCGGACAGGCCGGTCTCCACCCGCACGCCCTTGGGCCGGACCGGGGCGGAGACCTCCAGCACCTGCTCCACCAGGGGGGCCAGCCGGACGGGGCGCAGGTCGCCGGGCGCACCCTTCCGGGACAGGTTGGACAGCCGGGCAATGATCTTTTTCGCCTTCTGGGAGGCGTTGTAGATCTCCAGGGCGTTGTCATAGGACTCCGTATCCTCCGGCGGCAGCTTCTCCAGGATGAGGATGCTGTACCCCATGATGGGGGTGAGCAGGTTGTTGAACTCATGGGCGATGCCGGAGGTGAGGGTGCCGATGGACTCCAGGCGCTGGCGGTGGGCCAGGGCCTGGGTCTGGGCGTTGAGCTGCTCCGCCGCCTCCGCCTTGGCCCGCAGAAGCACCAGCTCACGCTGCGCCTGCCGGTGGCTCCGGCGGGAGCGCAGCAAAAAGAACAGCAGCAGCGCCGCCCCGCCCATCACGATCACGCCGCACAGCACCATTTGAACCGCCGCGGCCTGATAGGGGCGGATGATCTCATCGTAGTTCCGGGACACCCCCACGGTAAAGCATCCGTTTTCGTTGCCGGGGGCGGGCAGGACGGCCAGCCGGGCGGTATAGCGCCCCCCCTCGGACTGGTTCCCCGCGCTGAAAAAGCTGGTCACCGCCTCCCCCGCCCGCTGGGTGGACAGCATGAGATAGAGGCTGGGATGGGCGGCGGGGTCCAGGCTGTCCACGGCGTCCACCCGGATGCCCGCCGGGGTGCGGTGGAAAAAATAGCGCTCCTCCACGTCCAGCACCAGGATGCGGTCGCTCTCCTCGGCGGCGGTCTGCCGCTCCGCGATGGCGAAGAAGACCTCCGCGTCCATGAGCGCGGCGTAGCCCACCTCCTCCTTCTCCAGGGTCAGGGCCACGTAGGGCCGCGAAGCGCCATCCTCCCAAAGGGATATCTCCACCTGGCCGGTCCGGCCCAGGACGGCCAGACGGGTGTAATCCGTCCTGCCGCCGGTGGACACCGCCACCCTCCCCCCGCGCAGCACCAGCATGGACTCCACCATGACCGTCTTGGGCAGGGGGCTCTCCCGCAGGTGGTAGAGCAGGCTGTCCGCCTTGCCGCCGCTGAGATAAAGCTCCTCCGCCGCCAAAAACGCCGTGCGGCTGGTGATATACTCCAGGTCGGAGCAATACCAGGCGAAATGCCCCATGATATTGTTGTCCACCGACTGGGCGGTTTTGGTCAGCTGGCCGTCCTGCCCGCTGAGCAGCAGCTGCTGGCTCTTCGCAAACGCGCTGGATATGGCCAGCAGCCCCAGCAGGATAATGGCCGGCGCCAGAAGGGGGATGACGGGGAAATGCCTCGGGCCGGGCGTCTTTTCTTTCATCGCGTTCCTCTCCGCCTTTCATGTGGAGGTGGCGGCCCGCCGGTTTTCGGCGGGGCTTGCGCCGGGGGAATGGGATATGCTATAATCTACCACATGAAATCTCAGCTGTAAAGGGGGCGGGACAGATGGCAGACACGGTGCTGATTGTGGACGACGACGAGGCGGTGCTGACCATGCTCCGCAAGGTGATGAAGAGCAGCGGCATCCAGTCCGACGTGGCCCGCAGCGGCGGGGAGGCCATCGAGATGGCCGGGCGGGGGCATTATGACCTGATGCTGCTGGATGTGAACATGCCGGGGATGGACGGCTTCGAGGTAGTCCAGACCCTGCGCAGCCGGGGGCTCAAGCTGCCCATCATCATCGTCAGCGGACGGAAAGAGGACTATGACACCCTCTACGGCCTGGACATCGGCGCGGACGACTACCTGACCAAGCCCTTCAACCCGGTCACCCTGGGGGCCAAGGTCAAGGCCCTGATCCGCCGCAGCCGGGGCGGTCTGGGCGGCGAGGGCAGCGTCATTGCCGCAGGGCCCTTCCGCTACGACACCACTACCCTGCGCTTTTACAAGAACGGGGCGGAAATCGTGCTGTCCTCCAAGGAAAACGCCATGATGAAGCTGTTTTTGGACAATGTGAACCGCATCTTCACCAAGGATATGATCTACGACATGGTCTGGGGGTCGGCCATTGTGGATGAGAACGCCATTATGGTGTATATCAACCGCCTGCGCCAGAAGATCGAGGAGGACCCCGCCCGGCCCGCCTATATTCAGACGGTGCGGGGGCTGGGATACCGTTTCGTGGTGTAGGGGGACGGGCCCCGGGCCTCCGTGCCCCTACACCAGCCAATCTAGAAAAACGCAGCGGCCGGGCTCCTTTCGGAGCCCGGCCGCTGCTGAATGAGGATGTATAGAAGCACCAATTTGCGGCGTTCTTTTTGTGTGCGGGATGTGCCGTTAGTTGCCGGCCTTCTCCTTCTTCCAGCGGCGCACGATGGCGAACGCGCCCAAACCGATGAGGGCAGCCGCAACCACCGCTTCACCGATCAGGATGTAGTAGTAGTTGGCAAAGGGCAGCTCAGACACGGCCACACCATGGACAATCCCGTTCATGGCGTTGGAGTTCACGGTGGTGTAGAGCACGTGCTTCATGGCCTGCCGGGCATAGTACTGGGAAGCAGGATTTTCCATATCCAGCTGGGCGTTGGAGCCGTAGGCCGTCAGCTTGATGTCGCCGCCGGCGCGGATGCACTGCTCGGTATCCATCACGCCGCCGTTGTCGTAGTCGGTGATGACGGAGCCGTCAAAGCCCCACTCGTTGCGCAGCACGCCGGTGATCAGGTTGTAGTTACCGCCCGCCCAGGTGCAGCCAATGCGGTTGAAGGCGGTCATCACAGCCATGACCGCGGGGATCTCGGCCTCGCCCTCGGTGAAGGTGCCGGTCGCCTCGTCAAAGTTCTGCACCTTGATCTTGGTGGTGCCGCGCTCCTCAATGCAGGTCTGGAAGGGCTTCAGGTAGATCTCGCGGATGGCCTGCTCGTTGGAGAAGGTGGCCGCGTGGCTGCGGTGGTCCTCCTGGTCGTTGAGGGCGAAGTGCTTGATGTAGGCGTACACGCCCTTCTCCGCGCAGGCGCGGGAGGCCTCCAGGGCCAGCTCGCCGGACATGAAGCCGTCCTCGGAGTAGTACTCGAAGTTACGCCCGGCGAAGGGGGTGCGGTGGATGTTCATGGCCGGGGCGTACCAGCCGGAGATGATGCCGGTGTAGGTGTGGGTGCCCCAGTTGCCGTCGGCGGCCAGGCCGTCCTCGCCCACGTAGTAGCCGTGGAGGTAGGAGTTCTGCCGGTCCCAGCTGGCGGCCAGGTTGGCGGCGCAGGGATAGGTGATGGAGTAGGGCTCATGGCTGACACCGCCCTCGTTCAGGCCGGAGGGGCCGTCGAAGTCGATGGCGCGGGGCTTGTTGATGGCGGTGGAGCCCAGGGTCTGATAGCCCGCATTACGGATCATCTTCTTGATCTCGTCGGTGGTCATCTGGTCGATGAGGGCGTCCCAGCCGCCCTCGGCGTCCACCTCGTCAAAGTCGCGGCCGCGGAAGTCGATGAGCTGGGGGCCGCCGGTCTTGCCGAACTCGCCGGCCAGCTTGCCCGCCTCGTCGTCGGTCATGGGGTTGAGGGAGGCAGTGCCGGCGCCGATGTCGTCAATGTTCTTCTTGATGGTGTCGGACACCTCAACCTCCCAGGTGTAGCCGTTCTTCTCGCTGAACTCGCTGGCGCGCTTGCCGTCCTGGTTGCCGTGGGGCTGGGGGAAGGTGCCCACCCAGTCCTGACGGGTCAGATACTTGTCGCGGGGGGTCAGCTCGTCGTACACGGCATGGTCGAACTGGTTGGTCACGTCCGCGCCGGCCAGGGACTTGGCGTAGGTCACGTTGTCCACGCCGCTGTTGTCGCTGTAGTCATAGGTCCACTTGCCCACGAAGGCGGCGTCCGCGCCGCCAAACAGGGGCTGCTCCACGGTCTGGCCGCTGTAGGCCAGGAAGTTGTCGGCGGCGGCATGGGCGTTCTCCGCGGCGGTGAGCAGGTAATCCCCGGCCTCCAGGATGTAGGTCTTGGCCTGCACGTCGTCATAGGAGATGAAGTCCCGGCGGTTGACGGTGATGGTCACGGTCTCGGACTGGCCGGGCTCCAGATCGCCGGTCTTCTCAAAGCCCACCAGGGTGACGGCGGACTTCTCAATGTGGTTGGTCCTGTCGTAGTCGGTGTAGGGGGCGTTGAGGTAGAGCTGCACCACATCCCGGCCGGTCACGCTGCCGGTGTTCTTCACGGTGACCTGGATCTCCATGTCGCCGTTCTCATCCATAGCGCCCAGCTTGAAATCGGACCACTCAAAGGTGGTGTAGGAGATGCCGAAGCCGAAGGGATACTGCACGGCGGTGGCATAATCGTAGTCACCGGGGTTGCCCTGGTCCAGCACCTTGTCGAAGTAGCGGGTCTCGTAATACTTGTAGCCCACGTAGATGCCCTCGTCGTAGAACACGCCGGCGCCCACGTCCTGGCCGCCGTTCACCATCATCATGTCGCCCATGTTCTGCATGGCGGGGGAGGAGAAGGCGTCATAGGCGAAGGTGTCCACCAGATGGCCGGAGGGGTTGATGGCGCCGCTGAGCACATCGGCGATGGAGCGGCAGGTGTCGCCGCCGGCGCCGGGGGCCCAGAGGACCGCAGTGATGTTGGGATAGTTGGCCACCCAGCCCAGCTCAAAGGCGTTGTTGGTGTTGACCACGAGAATGACGTTGTCGAAATTATCGTTCAGGTACTGGATCACACCCAGCTCCACGGAGTCGGGCTCCAGGTAGTGCTTGTCCTTATCCTCGGCCACGTTGGTCCAATTGCCCATGTGGCGGCCCAGGTCGCGGCCCTCGCCGCCGGTACGGGCCAGGAAGTACACGGGGGTGGTGCCCGCCGCCTCGCTCTTGGCCGCGTCGGGGATGGCGGAGATGGGGGCCTCGTTGATGGACCAGTCCTCAGCGCCGCCGTACATCAGCGCGCCGCCGCCGCGGGTGTAGGTGGCGTGGTTGTCGCTGTAGAACTTCCACAGCGCCTCGTTGATGGAGAAGCCCTGCTCGGTGAGGGCGGTCTTCATGTCGCTGGAGATGGTGGACACGCCGGAGCCGGTGCCGCCGGCCAGCAGGTCCACGGAGGAGGCGGAAAACAGGCTCAGCTTGGAGCCCCCCGCCACGGGAAGGCCCTTGCCCTCCTCATTGCGGTTATACAGGAGCACGAAGCCCTCGGCGCCCGCCTTGCGGGTGTAGGCCTGCTCGTCAGCCTGCAGCTGCTTGGAGTCGGTGATATCGCGGGTATAGTAGGTGGCGTCCACTGCGTCGGTGGCGTCGCTTCCCTTGTTGCTGCTCTCCGCCTCGCCGAAAATATCGCGGAGCACCAGGTCAAACCGGGACGTGCTGATGACGGGCAGCGCGATGGAGAATGCCAAAAGGATTGCTAAAAGGGGCGCAACGATCGCGGTAAACTTCTTTGCACTCATTTTCTTCTTCTGTCCCTTTGCCACAAAGATCCCTCCTAAATCATGATCCTGTTCCAATTTTGTGGGTGAAACCCCTTGCTTTTGCGCACAGCGCCCCCGCCGCCGGAAAATGCGGCGGGGGCGCCTGTTTTATGTAATGCTTTAATTACTGCTGGGGAACACGGTCGGAGTTGTCGGTCTCGGTCCAGGTGAGCTCAGACGCGGCGTTGATGGTGATCTTGTCCACGTTGATGCCGCCCTGGCCGCCGTTGTAGCCCTGGGAGGTGAGGACGATGACGTTCTCGCCGGCCTTCAGGTCGATCTTGGCGGTAGCGGTGCCGTAGTGCTTATAGTAGGAGGAGAAAACCTCCCAATCCATGGGGACCTCCAGGCCGGGGAGGACGCCCTCCAGCTTGCACTCGGTCCCGTTCACGGTGAGCTTGGCGTGCTCGCCCTTGGACAGATCCACCTCTTCAAAGATCATGGGGTCAGCGAACTGGGCCACTGCCGAGGCCGCCCGGAGGGTCAGGGTGGCGGAGCAGGCCTTGGACGCGTTGATCTTAAAGGTGATGGTCTCGCCGGCGGTGGTGAAATAGCCCACCTGGGTGGCCTCGGTGTCGGTGACCTCGGTGGTGTACTCAGGGCCGGTCTCCACCATGCAGGCCGCGGACAGCTCGGCCTTCTCCGCCTCGAACACATAGTCCTGGGCCTTGCCGCCGCAGCCGGCCAGGGACGCCGCCAGGGACGCCGCCAGGGCAAGCGAAGCAATTGCCGTCAAAGTTTTGTGTGCCTTCTTCATACTCTTTTCCTCCTGTTTTTTGAATCATTTTATTTGCCCCGGCGCGCCCCGGGAGGCTCCCCTCCCAGGGACGGCGCCGGTCAGCAACGCTTTCAGGTCCCCCGCCTTACTCGGCAGCCTGGGGGAGGCTCTGCTGGGACATCCACTGCCACAGGTTCACATCGGTGACGGTGCAGTTCTCGGGGGTAAGGTCGGCCACAGAGGCCACCTTCGCCGTGTCGATCCGGGTGGTCACCTGGTCGTTAAAGGCATAGATCCAGCTCCAGTGGCCGTCGTAGGTGCCGGTGCCCGTCCAGCTCCAGGGCTCGGGATCGTCGGTGCCCCGCACGTGGTCGGACAGCGTAAACCAAACATTCTGCGCCCCGGCCTCCAGCAGCCGCACATAGGTGGGCAGGCCGTACTCGGCGGGGTTCACCGTGCCGTCGTCGGCGGACTGGACGAACCAGATGTTATAATCCTTCACCTGCTGGATCATCTCATCGGAGACGCAGTCGTTCAAATACGCCTCGCAGATGGGATAGAAGGCCGCAAAGTAGCCGCCGTGCTCAAACATCATGTTCATGGTCATGTAGCCGCCGTTGGAGCAGCCGCCCACATAGATCCGGCTGGTGTCCACATCGGGATTGCCCTCCACATAGGAGGTAATGGCGTGCCAGAGGGCCCCGGTATACCAGGACTCCTGCTTTGCGGGCAGGGTCAGGTTCTCGTTATTAAAGGTGCTGTTGCCGTCGATATCCATCCACATGGTCGGGGTCTGCACCGCCAGGACATAGGCGCCGGCCAGCCCGTCGGTAGCAAAGTACTTTTGCACGTTGGTCTCGTTCTCGGTGGTCAGGGCGGTCACCTCGTTGCCCAGCAGGTCGATGTCGATGTCCGTGCCACCCTCGCCCATACCGTGGAGCCAGATGATCAGGGGGTTCTTGCCGCTGTCGCTGTCCGCGCCCTCGGGGGCCCAGGCCGCCCGGGTGAGGGTGATATCCTTGCCCTCCTCGTGGTACTCCACGGTGTCCTTCACCCAGCTGGCGGTCTGGGGCACCTTCCGATCCGCCGCCGTGGCGGAGTAGGAGCACAGGTCGCCGCCCTGGTAGGCGGTGCCGCCCACGCTGAAGGACTTGCCGGAGGCCACGGTCACGGTGAAGTCCACCTGTTCCGCCCATGTGTTGACGTTCTTCTCCATATTATAGGCAAACGGGCTGGCCTCGCTGGACTTCACCGCCATCTCGATGGTCAGGTGCTTGCCCGCGCCCTCGGCCTTATTGCCGTCCTCGTCGGAGCTGTACACATCTTTCACGGTGCGCTTGGTGGAGCCAAACGCCACCTCAAAGGTATCGCTGGCAAAACCGCTCACGTCCTCGGCAAATTCCAGTACGATCTTCGGAATCGCGGGGCCCCATTCATAGCCCTGGACGATGATGTACGCCTTGGACAGGGCGATCTCCGTGGCCGGCGGCGCGCTGGGGCTTTCCTGCGCAGGGGTAGGCGTAGCCGTAGGAGGGGGAGCAGACTGGGTGCATCCGCCCATCACGCCAAGGAGCAGAAGTGCTGCAAGCAAGAGAGAGACTTGTTTCTTCATTAGGTTTGCCATCCTTCCTCTGTTATTGGGCGCGGAGCGCAGCGGATATGCGCCCTGCAAAACAGTGTCCGGCTTTCCCCATGCGCCTGTTCCGCGCCTGTTCCGCCCCATTTTACCTCCATGCTGCGGGGGGTTCAATGCGGCAAAACTTTTTTGGTTCGTTTTACAGCTTTTCCTGCATATAAGCAGAGGAGTGCCCGTCAATATAGGCACTCCTCGACATTTATTATCCTCTTTTTTCCATAGATCATACAATTGGGAACAGGATGGACAGCCGGTAAATTCCGCCGCTGGCCCGCAGGCGCAGGTCGCCCCCGTACTTTTCCGTCAGCATCCGAATACTCTGCATCCCGAAGCCGTGAAACCGCTTGTCCTCTTTTGTGGTCATGGGCAGGCCCCGGTCCATCACCAGGTCGCCGCTGTAGTAGTTCTCCTCGCTGACGTGCAAAAAGTGCTCCCTCACATGCACCGACAGGGAGATCAGCCGTCTCTCCTCGTCGTCCAGCTGCTCCACCGCCTCAATGGCGTTGTCCAGGATGTTGCCGAACAGGGCATAGATATCGGCGTCCTCCATAAAGGCCAGCCGGCGGCCGTCCGCCATGCACGTCAGCTCAATCTGCTTGTTCAGGCACATCAGCGACTTGCTGGCCAGCACCACATCCAGCGCCGCGCACTGCGTCTTCAGCCCGCAGTCGTAAATGTCCACCAGCCGCTCGATCTCCCGCAGCTCCCGCTCCCGCCCCACGTCCCCCAGGGCGGCGATCTGGTGCTTGATATCGTGGCAGCGGATATTGATGGCGTCCACCGCCTCCTTTTCCAGGGCGTAGCGGCTGCGCTCGGTGTGGAGGAGCTGCGTGGCGATCTGGGCCTTCTTTTTCGACTCCGCCTGGCGCATCTGGCACATGCTCACCACCATGGCCAGCACGGAGAAGAGCACCGAGATGACATTGAGGTAAATCATCCCCCGCTCGTTGAGGGTCAGGCCCAGCTCAATGCGGATCAGCGGCTCCAGCACGATGACGGCGCCCGCTGCGGCCGCCGCCGTCAGCAGCATCACGTCGCCCTCCCCGTTGCTGTAGCGGTCGTACTCCGAAATGTCATACCGGTTGCGGAACACCAGCACAAAGCACAGGCAGATCAGCGCCGTGCACGCCGCCAGCAGCAGCTTCTCCCCCCAGCCAGGCGGTATGCCCAGCGCCGCCTGGGCAATCTCCGTGATCCGCTCCGCGCAGTGCTGGAGGATGTAGCCGGTGGTGCCTCCGTACAGCGCCGCCGACCAGCCGCAGCGCAGGCACAGCCGGAACGTGCCGATGGTCAGCAGGTAGGTGCCCAGGTATTTGCAGATCACAATGCCGCCGGGCTCCCAGAGGGGCGCCTTCGCCAAAATCCACTGGTAGGTCCACACGCCGGCCCACAGGCACTCCACCGCCGCCGCCACGGCCAGGCGCAGTCCGAACAGCGGCCTGCGCTCCAGCCCGTACCCCGCCACGATGCAGCAGGCCAGCAGCGCCAGCAGCATGTAAGAATCAAACCAGATCAGCAGCTGCAGCCCGCCCGGGCCGATCATTGCCCGTCCTCCCACTCCGCGCCGGAGTAGCGGTGCAGCTGCGCCAAAAACGCCTTTTTCCTCATACGGCTGATGGGAAATTCCCGCCCCTCCACCACCACGGTGCTGCCCTCCAGCTTCGACACGTAGCGCAGGTTGACGATACACTGGTTGTTGCAGCGGAAGAAGCTGCGGGACGGCAGGCGCTGCTCCACCGACTTCAGCGTCCCATAGGCGTCGTAGTTGGCCTGCAGGGTGTGGTATCGGATGTGGTGGTCAAAAATCTCCACGTAGCACAGCTCAAACTCCTTGAGCTGGATCGCGCCGGAGTTGGTGTTCAGCAGCAGCCACTGCTCGGCCCGATGGGCGCAGCGCTCCACGGCCCGCTGCATCTTCAGGGCAAAGGCGGCGTAGCTCACCGGCTTGAGGATGTAGTCCAGCGCGTCCACAGAGTAGCCCTGCACCGCGTACTGCGCCAGGCTGGTGATGAAGATCAGCTTCACCGCGCTGTCTATCTCCCGCAGCCGCTCTGCCGCCGCCATCCCATCGATGCCGGGCATTCGGATATCCATAAAAATCAGGTCGTACTGAAACTGATACTGCTCCAGAAACGCGGAGGCGCTGTCCCACCACTTATGGCTCAATTCAGCCCCCGTCTCCTTGGAAAAGCGGTCCAAAAAACTGCCCAGACGCAGCGCTTCCTTTTCCTCATCCTCAACAATGGCGATCTCAATCATAAAATCACCCCCGTTCATGATATCGGAAACTCTGCCAGGTGTCAATTTTCTTTGAATCGCCGCAACGTTTTTGGTCGTTTTCACCACGTCATTTGCATTTTGCGCCGTCAGCCCCTTAAAAAAGCCGTCCCGGCAGCCTCCGCGCACCCCGGCTGCCGGGACAGCTTGCTATCCCTTCCTATTCGCTCCGCCCGCTTGCAGGAGCAGATCCTTCAAAAAAACCATCTCGGGCAGCCGCCGGTACGCGGCCAGGCAGATTATGTTGGGCGCCGCCATGCACACCAGCAGCTTCCACAAAAAACCCGCCGCGCCCTCCGGCGTCATCCCGCACAGCAGCTTTGTCACCGCCCCGCCCGCAGCGGTGACCGCCAGATAAAAAAAGTAGCGGGCAAAATACTCCCCGGGCGGCTGCTCCAGCCCATGGCGGTACAGCCCCAGCGGCTCAATCCAAAAGGGCATGGACACCGTGCTGACCAGCGTCCCGGCCAAAACCCCGGCAATCCCCCACCGCTGGGCCAGGGCGGCGGATACAGCCAGATTGACCAGCGCCTCCAGCACCGACTTATAGCGCTCGTCCCAAAACAGCCCCATGACGCTCTTGGTGTTTGCCACCGGCACCCGCATACTGGTCACGTAAAAATTCGCCACGATCAGCGCCACCGTCTCCGGGGGGAGCAGATAGCCCTCCCCCAGCCAAAGGCCGATGAACGGGTCGTAGAGGCACAGCAGGCAGATGCTCATCCACCCGAACAGCCACGCCGCGCAGAAGTTGAGGCGGCGGAAGGCAGTCCGCTTTTCCTCCACCTCCGCCGTGGCGCTCAGCTTCCCCAGCGCGGGCATGACGGCGTTGGACAGGGCGCTGATTACCATATTCAAAAGCCCCCGGATCATCACATAGTTGGAGTACAGCCCGGTGATCTCGATGCCCACAAATTTGGAGATGAGGAGGTTGTCCGTGCCGAACACCGCCACCGCCCCTACCCGGTGGAGGACCATAGCCCCCACGTTCCGGCGGATCTCCCCCAGCACCTCCGCCGGAACAGGCCGGACATCCCGCTCCCGCAGGAAGGGGTACAGCCGATCCGTCCAGGCCGACACCACGGCGTTCTGCACCAGGGTGGCGGCGATGGCGATGCCCAGGTAATACGCATAATTGTGTGTCAGCAGCAGCGCCGCCGCCTGCGCCCCGGCGGCGGCCAGGGCCACGGCGGCGCGCACCGCGGCGTCGATGTATTTCCTCTGGTACACAAAGAGCAGCGTGGACTTATAGGACCAGAAATAGGACACGCCCGCGTTGACCACGCTCAGGGCATAGAGCAGCGGGATGTCGGGGATGCCCTCCGGCATTTCCTTCACAAAAACGCCCAGGAATGGGGTCAGCGCCAGCCCCACCGCCAGCACCGCCCCGCCCACCGCCTGATAGACCCGGCGGTAGAGCCGGACCAGGGACTTGATGAGCTGCGTATCCCCCTGGGCCGCGGGCCGGTACAGGCTGTAGGTGACGGACACGCCGAACCCCAGCTCCGCCAGCGAGAGCATGGACAGGATATCGGTGAACAGCCCGTTCAGCCCCAGGTATTCCTTCCCCAGCGCGATGACGAACACCCGGCGGGACACGAACTTCAGCCCGGCCAGGATGAGCTCGCTGGCCAGGATAAACTTCAGGTTTTTCGCCACGCCCTTCGCCGTGTCCATCCGATCCCCTCACTCCGTCCCCGCCTTCGGCGGCTTGATCCGGCCGTACAGGCAGGCCGCCGCCCGGAATATCCCAATGTGGGCCCGCAGCGCCAGCACCGCCGCCGCAGTTTTTTTCTCCCGGCAGCAGGACAGCGCCCGCCAGCTGAAATGACGGCGGATGTGGCCCTGAAACCGCTTCAGATACTCCCCCACGGGCCCGTCCGCGCCGCCCTCCACCGCCTGCATGGCCAGCCGCGCCCCGGTGTCCAGCGCCACCAGCTCCCAGCAGCGCACCGCCTTGGGGGAAAACCGGGCGGGCGCGCCGGCGCAGATGCCGTCCAGCACCGGCAGCACGGCGCACCGCTTTTCATTCACGCCGCTGTTGACCAGGCTGCCCATGCGGCAGGTATAGTGGTACAGCCGGTCCGGGATATAGCTGACCCGCTCCACCCGCTGGAGCAGCTGATAGAAAAACAGAAGGTCCTCGCTGCACAGCGCCTCCTCCCGGAAGGGCGTCTCCCTCACCAGCCCCATGGGGTAGAGCTTGCCCCACGCCGTCCACAGGAAGGGGGCGCGCCGGGCCAGGCATTCCACCGCCTCTTCTGCGGAGTAGACGGCGGGGGGGCCCTCCTCCAGCCCCATCCCCTCGTTCCCACACGCGCAGATATCCGCCCCGGTCTCCCGCCAATTGCGGTACATCGCCTCCAGCAGTCCAGGCTCCACCCAGTCGTCGGAGTCGATAAAGACGGCCAACTCCCCCGCCGCCCGGCCCACGCCCTCATTGCGGGCGGCGGACAGCCCCCGGTTATCCGGCAGGGCCGCGTATTGAAACCGTCCGTCCCGGGCCGCCCGGCGGCGGCAGATTCCGCCCCCGCCGTCGGTGGAGCTGTCGTCCACCAGAATGGCCTCCCAGTTGGGGTAGGTCTGGGCGGCGATGGAGTCCAAGCACCGCTCCAGATAGGGCTCCACATTGTACACCGGCACAATGATGCTGATTTTCGGATATGCTCCCTCCATGCCCTCACCCGCCTCCCAGCCGCTTCAGGCCCAGGAAGGCCGCGGCAATCCCACGGAACACCGGCGCGCCCATGCACAGCGCAAGCACCGCCGCCGCGTCCTTTTTAGACGCAAACAGGGACAGCGCCCGCCAGCTGAAATGGCGGCGGGCGTCATCCCGCAGCAGCTTCAAATAGGCGGACGCCTCCCCATCCTCCGCCCCCAGCTTCACCGTCAGCGTGGCCAGCCACCGGTCGGTCTCCAGCGCCAGCCGCCGGAAGTGGGGCTCCGCCTGGGGGAAGGCCGCGGCCGCGTCCCGGCACACCGTCTCCTGCACCGCGAGGGCGGTGCATTTGCGGGCGCTCATGCCGCTTTGCATCTGGCCCCCCTCCCGGCAGACGTAGTGGTAGAGCACATCGGGGATGCAGCTCACCCCGTTCGAGCGCTTGACCGCCTCATAGAGAAACAGCAGATCCTCGCTGTAAAAGGCCCTTTCGTCAAAGGGGCATGCCCGGGCCAGATCCGCGCGGTAGAGCTTGCCCCAGGGCACGTGGTTGAAGGGCGCGCCCCTGCCCAGGCAGCACACCGCCTCCTGCCTGGAATAGGTCCGGACCGGGCCGCTCTCCAGCCGGATGCCGTCGGCCCCGCAGGCGCTGATATCCGCGCCGCTCTCCGTCAGGCTGCGGTGCAGCCCCTCCAGCAGGCCGGGCTCCACATAGTCGTCCGCGTCCACAAAGGAGATGAACGCCCCCGCCGCCCGGCCCACGCCCTCGTTCCGGGCGGCGGACGGCCCCCGGTTGGCGGGCAGGCGCGCATACTGAAACCGCTCGTCCCGCTGCGCGTATCCCCGGCACACCTGGCCGCTGCCGTCGGTGGAGCCGTCGTCCACCAGGATAGCCTCCCAGCGGGGATAGGTCTGGGCCGCCAGGGAGTCCAGGCACCGCTTCAGATACGGCCCGGCGTTATACACCGGCACCACCACGCTGATCAGCTCCATTCCCCCGCCCCCTCTCCCGCCGCCTGGCGGTAGTACTCCGCCAGCCTTCGGTGCATTTCCTGCACGCTGAACAGCGCCTCCACCCGCGCCCTGCTGCCGGCGGATATGCGCCTGAGCGCCGCCACATTGCCGCCGTATTGCAGCAGGGCCTGCGCCAGGGCGATCACGTCCCCCGGCTCCACCAGGGTGCCGTTCTCTCCCGTGACCACCTCGGGAATGGCGCCCACGGTGGTGCTGATGATGGCCTTGCCCGCCGCCATCCCCTCCAGGATGGCCATGGGCAGGCCCTCGTGGTAGGAGGGCAGCACCACGGCCGCGGCGTTTCTGAGCAGCTCCAGCTTTTTTTCGCCGTCCACCCAGCCCAGCACCGCAACGTGGTCTTCCAGCCCCCTTTCCGCCACCCTGGCCCGGACCTGCTCCACCTCGCCGTCCCCCGCCATGGTCAGGCGCAGCGCCGGGTTGAGCTGCGCGGCCAGCGCCGCCGCCTCCACCAGGTCATAGGAACCCTTCCGCATCCCCATGCGGCCCAGCATCACGAAGGAATTGGGGTGCTCCGCCGGGTCGGAGACCGCCCCCCGGCATTCCTCCGGGTCCACGCCGTTGTGCAGCACCCGGCAGGTCCCGGTCTCAAACCGCCTCTCCAGCTCCTGCCGCCAGCGCTCCGACAGGGCCAGCACCAGGTCCGCCCGGCGGAAGAAGCGGACGATGATCCCCTTTCCGCGGGGGCCCAGCCCGTCGTAAAAGTCCAGAAACTCCGCGCCGTGTACGTGTATGACCGCCTTTTTCCCCGCCCGCTTTATTGTTCGCAGATAGAGCGCCTTGCGAAACGC
Organism: uncultured Oscillospiraceae bacterium; assembly: GCA_910587255.1. GTDB lineage: Bacteria > Bacillota > Clostridia > Oscillospirales > Oscillospiraceae > Enterenecus. The sequence goes on along the minus strand of CAJUKT010000052.1, from coordinate 9,017 downwards.
GCTGCCCTTTTCCGCGGTGTGTATGTGAAACAGGTCGTAGCGCTTATAGCAGCGCAGAAAGCGGAAATAGGCGAAGATGCAGTACAGCAGCCGCCGGGGCAGGCTGCCGTCTATGTAGGAGGGAAAGGTGTCGATCTCAAACTCCCGGTTGAGCGCCTCGCCCTCCCGGATGCCCCGGATGACCGCGGCCATCCCGCCCCGGGAGCCCGTCTCGCTGGGGCCGATTACCAATATTCTCATGGGATACCTCCGTGCTTACAGCGAGTTGAGAAAACCGTCCAAAGACGCCAAAAACGCCTCCGTATTGGAGCAAAACGGCGCGGGCCGATGGCCCCGGACCCACCGTAGGGCCTCGGCCAGCCCCTCCGTCTCCGGGCAGGCATAGACCAGCTTCAGCGCGTGGAAGCGTCCCGTCAACTCCAGCTGGTGGTCGTCCACATGCTCTGCGTACCGGGCCAGCCGGGGGACCGCAACAATCCTTTTCCCCCGCTTGGCCGCCTCCACCATGGTGCCCGCGCCGCCGTGGGTGATGAGGATATCGCACCGCTCCAGCAGGGCGCCAAACTCCTCCCGGTCATAAAACGCCCGGCCCCGGCAGAAGCGGGGAACATAGCCGCTGTGCCCTGTCTGGACCACCACCTCCCCCGTGATGGTCCGGTCCTCCGCCATGCGGTCCACCTGCCTGATCAGGCGGTCAAAGGGGAATTTCTGGGACCCCACCGTCACAAATATCATGGCGCCCCCTCAAAACACGCCGCCGGCGTACAGGGCGTTCGGGTAGTGCTCCTGAAGCTCCGGCCACTGGATGTAAAACCGATGGGCAAATCGGTAGAGCAGCCGTCCCGTCCGGGTGGGGGTGTTCACCTTGGCATAGGATTCAATGAACACCAGCCGGGCCCCCAGCGCCCGGGCCAGCAGGCACAGGGGAACGGTGGCCAGCGCCCCGGTGCACACCACCGCATCCGGCCGCTCCGCCAGGCAGATCAGCAGGGAGTGCGCCGCGTTGAGCGCCATTCTGGGCAGGCAGGAGCGCTGCCTTCGGTTGACCTGGAGCAGGTAGCGGCACCTCACGCCGTTCAGCGCCGCCGCATACGCCGTTTTTTCCGTGACGATAAAGCTGTCATACCGCTCCATCAGGGGCCGGAGCATCAGCAGCTCCTCCAGATGCCCCCCGGAGGAAGCGGCAAAGCAGAGCCTGGGCCTTGTTCGCCTCATGCCGGATCATCTCCTGTCTTCGAATCGGTCCGGGGCGGCGGCGCCTCCCCACCCCGGCGGCTCCACTGGGCGCACTGCTCCTCCAGGGCCGCCCGGGCCTGCCCGTCCAGCCCCTGGGCCATGGGGGCCAGCGCACAGGCAAGCAGCGTATAGGGATAGTAGATGCTGTTATCCGTGGCGTACAGCACAAAGCAGTAGGCGCATACGCCCAGGAACAGGCAGCCCGCGTCCCTGCCCCCCTGCCGGAACCAGTAGCGCAGGCGCACAATCAGCCATCCCCACAGCCACACCCAATACCCCACGAAGCCGATGTTCAGATACATGCGCAGAAAGTCGTTGTGAATCGGCATGAGGTCCTGGCGGGGCGTCTGATAGACCGCGCCGGAGGCCCAGTCCACAAAGCGCTCAAACCCCGTCCCCCTGCCCATAAAGGTGAACGACATGTCATAATAGGGCTCCAGGTTGGCGAACATATTCACCCGCCCCATGGTATTGATCTGAAGCCGCTCCTCCAGGTACTGGAACAGGCCGTACCGAATCCCCGCGATGTACAGGAAGCTGAACGCCATCATGGCCGCAGCGGCGCACAGCGCCGCCTGCCGCGACGCCTTTTCCGGCAGCAGCCGCAGGAGAAACGCCGCGGCAAAGCCCAGCGCCACGGCGGGGATGGCGATCCGCTTCAGCCCCACCAGGAAAAAGAAGGTTACCGCCGCCAGCCAGAGCAGCGGGCGGGGGGAGCGCTTCCAGTTCAGCAGCAGGTAGAGCAGAAGCGGGCCGAAGGCAAAGGTGATATCGTGGCTCTCCAGACGCACCATCAAGGGCCCGGTCTCGCCGCTGAAGGTGATCAGCAGCTGGTAGAACTCCTGCAAAAACTGGCCCAGCCCCCCCTCCTGGACCACCACCAGGACGCTGAGAAAGTTTGCCGCGCACATGGACCCCAGGCAGTACCAGATCCCCTTTCCCCCAAACAGGTACAGCGTGGCGGCGGCAACCAGAACCGAGAGCAGCTGGGGGACGATCATGCCCACGCCGTTGACCACCGCCGCGCTGTCCGCCCCCGTGGACACCCAGATGGCTGCGGAAAACACCAGGGGGATGAGAAAGGGAAGGGCCTGAACCAGGGCGTGGCGGACCAGCAGCATGAAGCGCCCCAGGCGCACGGTGGCAATGAAATTCAGCAGCGCCAGAAACACGATCCCCAGCGCGCAGGGGTTTTTCAGGCTGAGCTCCATGCCCCCGATGGAAAAATAGGCGTCCTGCAAAAAGAACATCGCCGTGGCCAGGGCCGTATAGATCGCGGGAACCAATCCTCAGCGCCTCCCTTCCGCCGGGCCGCTCACCACGGCACGGGTTCGCCCGCCCGCTCGGGCCGGGCATTGCCCACCCGCTTCATGGCGATGGACAAAAGCTCACGGATGTAGCGGCACTTCTCCTCCCCCGCGCAGGCAAAGCCGTGGCGCAGCTCAATTTGACCGCCGCTGTTCCCGGACTTTTCCTCCAGCATGACGCCCATCTGGGACAGGGCGGCGCTCACCTGCCCCTTATCCAGGGACTCGGCGAAGACCAGATACTGCCCCGCGCCGTTATTGCCCACAAACAGGCTGCCGGAGGGCGGGAACACGCAGGTGAGCACCGACACGAAGTCCTTGATCATCCGGTCCCCGGCCTCCCGGCCCATCCGGGCGTTTACCGTCTGGAGGTTTGCCAGGCGGAACACGACGCAGGCGAAGCTCTCCGGGATGGGCCGCCCCTCCCGGGCCGCGATGAACTGGTCGCACTTGGCCCGGTTGGGCAGGCCGTCCACCTTGTTGGTGAAGGCGTAGTACTCGATGAAGTCCTCGATCCTGCCCAATACCGCCGCGCCGGCGCAGCCCAGCGCGCCGAAGATGATCACCACCAGCACGGTGAAAATCAGGATGGGGAACCGCTCCGTCACCCTCACGCTGGACAGCATCACGATGTTCTGCGCCCCCAGGTACTCGTTATACTCATCGTTGGTCTCATAATAGACGGCCTGGAGGCTGTTGATCTTTTCCGCCAGGCGCTGAATCTCCTCCTGGACCCGATCCTGGGCGGCCTGGGAGGAGCTGGCGGGGGCCCCGGCAAACACGCTGAGGATATAGTCGTTGTAGTCCATGTCGATGAGGGCGTGCTCGTAGAGGGTGCGGTCCTCGATGTACTTCATCAGCAGCTTGTCGTACTCCGCCGTGCGGTCCACGGAGGTCCAGTTCCCGTCCGGGTCCTGGTCCCGCTCGTCGTACACATTGGGCAGCACGTTGTTTTGCAGATAGGTCTCGCTGTTCTCACCCACCACGCTGGAGGCTGCGCCGAATTCCCCCATGGCGTTTTCATAGGAGCGGATAATGCCCCGGATCTGCTCAATCTCAAAGGAGGCCGCCGTGTTGGAGATGGCCAGGTCGTTATTTCGGTTTCGGTATTTGTCCAGCAGCACATCCCGGTCCTTGGTGATCTTCCCCTCCAGGATCTGGGAGAACAGCTGCCGCACCTCCACCTGCTTGAGGAACTTGAACTCATCCTTCAGGTCCTGGAAGCTCAGGCCCGTCCGGCTGGAGCGGAATTCCCCGTTCCAGTTCACCTTGTCCGTCAGGTGGTCCACCATGCCGGTCAGGGTGTCGTCCATCACCTCCGCCATCTCCAGATAGTCGTACCCCTTGCCGGTGATATCGCTGACGGGGTTGGCCGCCAGCGAGGTATTTACATGGGTTTTGCCATAGTAGGCGGCGTACTCCTGAAGAATCTGGTTGAGCACCTTGCGGGGGAAGTCCTTGCCGCTGCCCACCCCGCAGCTGAACGTGACCAGATACCGGGTGGGGTTGAGCTCATAGTCCTCCTCGCCGTTGTCCAGCTTGGCCTGCTGAATCCGCAGGTCCTCCTCGGTGATGATGGGTTCCACATGGATGCCCATGCGGATATCGTCGGTGGTGGCCTGGGCGTAGCCGATATCCAGCGCCTTCATGGCCTGGGCCACCAGGTTGGTGGAATAGATCTCCGTGGTGTCAATGGGCGTGTTGTCCGGGGACAGCCCCTCGGCGGCCCGGGACCCGGTGTACTCGATCACCGTGGCGGCGGTGTACTGCTGGATGCGCAGCTGGGCCACCAGCAGGAACACAATGCCCGCCAGGATTGAGAAGCCGGCGATCAGGGCGCGGTATTTTTTCAGATAGCGGAATACGTCCAGCTCCTTCATGCCGCGCTCCCCCCTTTGTCCCGCCTGCCGCGCCATTTCCTCCGCCCGGCCCTGGGCGGGCGGCTGTCCAGATACTCCCGGTAGAACGGCTCCAGAATGTACAGCCCCCCCAGGGGTGCGGCAAACAGCGCCGTCATCACAAGCGCGCCCGCCGCCTCCCTCAGCACGGGGACCTGGCTGAAGCCCACCTGAATATAGCCGTCCCGCCGCTCCCGCACATAGGCCGCGCACAGCTCCCTGCACTGGGCGGACAGGCCGTTCAGCTCCTCCTTCAGCTCCTGGACGCGCCGGTCCGCCTGGGCGCGGACCTCCGAAGAGCCGCGGCCCCCGCCCACCTGCGCCGAGGCGTAGGCGTTGTGCTCCATCTCCTCCAGCAGCCCGGCGGCGGATTCCAGATGCTCCTTTGCCTCGTCGGCGAAATAGTCCACGCCCACCTTGGTCTTGGACATGTAGAACTCCCGGTCCACATCATAGGTGGGTATGAGCACAAAGCGGGTCATGTAGGCGTTATACATATCAATGGCCTCGATGCGCACATCATGGGCGGCCATGTCCTTCATCCGCTCGGTGTCCAACAGGCGGTTGGCGAACTGCATCCTGGCCTGGTAGGTCCCCCGGTTCAGGGACAGCCCGTTCTCCAGCACAAACGCCTTGTAGCGCTCCAGCTCGATCTCCACAAAATTGTCGATCTTCTGGGACAGGGAGGCAAAGGTCTCCCCGCCGTCCGCCGCGCGGAAGCTGCTGCTCTGGCTGCTGTAGGTGGGCAGGTAGTTTTTCAGCTTATACGCCTGCATCTCCAAAAAGTCCTTCACGTCCAGGTACTCCATCCCCTCCAGCTCGTCGAAGGACAGGTCCAGCACGCTGTCGTTCTCCCCGTAGCTGCGTACAAAGTCCTCCCAGTACACGTCGGCCAGCAGGCTCAGCACCGTCCTGGGCTGGATGTGGTAAAGGGCCGCCCGCTCCGAGCAGTGAATCCAGTATTCCGAGGAAATCTTCAGCGAGGACTCCTGTTCGCCGTCCAGCTTCTCCGCGTCCAGCGGGGTAGAGATAGCCAGCAGGCCGGCCAGCTCCTGCGCGGTAAGCTCCAAGGCGCCCCGCTGAATGACCTGCTCCAAAATGGACTCGGACAGGATGCCCGATTCGTTGAACCGGGTGACGTTGGGGTTCTGCCCCCTGGCCGCCTCCTCGTAATTGAACACCAGGAGCATATCGGGCGCCCACAGCTTGACGCTGAGCTGGCTGGCAAACCACGCCAGAAAAAACAGCGTCCCCAAGGCGGCCAGACGCACCCTGGTCCCCGCCAGCCGGCCCAGGCCGTCCTTCAGCTTCAGCGCCGGCAGGGCCGCCTTTACCTTGAAAAAGCGGCAAGCCAGCCGGAGATATACAAAAGCAAGGCACAGCGTCAGCACCAGCCCCACCATGCTTACAAAGATCATGCCGTATCCACTCCTTTTCCCCTGTCAGGACCAATCCGGGTCCTGGCGGCCGTTGATGTCGATGACCGCCAGCTCGGGACGGTTGTTGACCCGTGGGAAGCCGCTGTGCCCGCCCATCCCCCTGGACACGAAAATTGTGCCGCGGGCCAGCCGGTACAGCCCGCCGCTGTACTGGGGAAACAGGCCCGTGTCCCCGTGGTACAGCCCGCCCACAACGGGAAGCCGGATCTGCCCGCCGTGGTAGTGGCCGCATATGCCCAGATCCACCGCCCCGTCCGCCAGGCAGTCGTAGAACAGGCTGGGATAGTGGGCGATGAGCAGCTTGAACCCGCCGCTTTTCTCGTATTCCTCAAAAAAAGCGGCGCCATACTCCTCGTAGCCCTCCACAGAGGTGGTCAGCCCGCCGATGAGCAGGGGGGTTTTGTGGATGGTCACCGCCTCCGCCCGGTTCACCAGGACGTGTACCCCCAGGTCCGTCAGCAGGCTCTCCAGCGGGCTTCCCTTTTCATACATCAGATTGCTCTCATGATTGCCCGGGCTGTAGTAGACGGGGGCGATTTCCACCAGCCTGCCGCACAGGGTCAAAATCACGTCCAGCCCTTCCTCGTCCGCGTTTACCATGTCCCCCGCTATGGCGATCAGGTCGGGCCGCAGGGCGGCGATCCGCTCCACCAGCGCCCCGTTTCCCGGGCCGAACTCCCGGTTATGCAGGTCGGAGAGCACAACCACACGGATATTTTCCCCGTTAGCCGTCTTGGGCGAGTAAAGGTGGTAAAAGGTGGTCTCCAGCTCGTCCGACAGCAATATGCGCCCCCCCAGGACCAGCAGCCCCACAGTGAGGGCCGCCCACAGGAGCACCCGCACCCGGCTCCGCTTCCGGGGCCTCTGCCCCTCCTTTTTTTCGGTCGTATTGATTTTTTCCGCCTGCTTGCCCATTGTTCCGCCTCCTAGATCCTGCCGGTCACTGCCCGCTACCCCGCACCATGGTGCCCACCGTCTGAAGCATCAGCTGCCAGTCCAGACGCAGGCACCGCTCCTGGATGTACATGAGGTCCAGCGCCACCCATTGGCCCATGGACAGCGCATACCGGTCCGGCCTCACCTGCCAATAGCAGGTGAGGCCCGGCGTGACGCTCAGCCTCTGCCACTCGTACAGGGTGTATTGGGCCACCTCCCGGGGCAGGGGCGGCCTCGGCCCCACCAGCGACATCTCCCCCCGGAGCACGTTCAGCAGCTGGGGCAGCTCGTCCAGGCTGGTCTTTCTCAAAAAACGCCCCACCCGGGTAATCCGGGGGTCCTCCCGCATCTTGAAGATGGGGCCGTTCATCTCGTTAAGCGGCGACAGCTCCTCCAGCCGCGCCTCCGCGTCCACGCACATGGTCCGAAACTTGTACATCTGAAAGCTCCGGCCCCCCCTGCCCACCCGCTCCTGGCGGAAGATGGGGCCGCCCCGGGGGTCATCCGCCACCACCAGCAGGCAGATTATCAGCAGCAGCGGCCACAAAACCGCCAGCGCCAGCAGCGACAGCGCCACGTCCTGAATCCGTTTCCAGCGCAGATAGCTCCGCCTGCTCCCGCCGCGCTCCAGCAGCGCTGGTTCTCCCGGCCCATGTCTCCACATCACAACCACCCATCATACAGTTTTCCAAAACCCGATTCATTTACAAAAACGTGTACTTTTCTGTAAGCAATTTTGTCTTTAAAAATTCTCCGCCAAAGTATTGAAAACCGGCCATTTTTATGATATCCTCTATATGTAACAAGAAAGCTGGAATTTACAGGAAAGTACACATTCTTATTGCAGAAAAGTACACATTGTTGCAGAATGCATGGCCTTTCAAGTTCTTTCTGCCGCTTCATACAATTCAGCCCGGTATCGGAAGGTGGCCAGCGCCATTCCGCACTCCCTGGCGGCGGCCGTCCCCGTGATGGCCCCGGCCTTCCAGCGCCGGTAGGCGCTGTGGTAGCTGTCCGGCAGCGGGCGGGGCGGCCTGCCAAATCGGACGCCCCGGGCCTTGGCCGCCGCGATGCCCTCCGCCTGGCGCTGCCGGATATTGGCGCGCTCGTTTTCCGCCACGAAGGACAGCACCTGAAGGACGATGTCGCTGAGAAACGTCCCCATCAGGTCCTTGCCCCGCCGGGTGTCCAGCAGCGGCATATCCAGCACCGCGATGTCCACCCCCTTCTCCCTGGTCAAAATCCGCCACTGCTCCAGAATCTCCCCATAGTTGCGCCCCAGGCGGTCTATGCTCTTGATATAGAGCAGGTCGTCTTTTTTCAGTCTCCGCACCATTTGGCGGTACTGGGGACGCTCAAAGTCCTTGCCGGACTGCTTGTCCATGAAGAGGTTCCCCTCCGCGATGGACAGCTCCCGCATGGCGATGAGCTGCCGGTCCTCGTTCTGCTCCCGTGTGCTGACGCGGATATAGCCGTAGATCATGTTGAAATTCCCCCTGTTTTTGTTTAAGAACCTCCCTTACTGTACCCCTCCTGGGCGGATTATTGCACGGCTTTTGCAAAAAAAGGCCGCTCCACACCTGCGTGGAGCGGCCCAGTCCGCCGGAAAAGGCAAAGCCTTTTCCGGCGGGAAAAGCTGCGGCCTCATGCGCGCGCTCGCTGTCCGCCTGAGGCGGCCAACTCTCACACTGTTCGGCCGAGAAGTGTTTTCCCCGACGCACAGGTCGCCGGGGAAAACGGATTTCATTTTCTTCGCGCCTGCGGGCGCGAACTCTGCGAGGCTTTTTCCACAAGCTCGGCCGCTCCACACCTGCGTGGAGCGGCCTTCCGTCATATAGTATGATATTCAAAAACCGTGCGCTATCGGGAGTTCTCCGGGGGTAAGCGCAAACCGCCGCAGAAGGCCCCTTTACAAAATCATCGGAAGGCAGGGCAAGCCGCCCCGCCTTCCGATGATTTGTTTCAACACCCTGCCGCCAGTTTGATGGCAGGATGGCCGTTTATCTCAGCGCTCAGGGCACTCGAAGAGGACCGCGCCCTGCCTGAGCAGCATATCCTGGAGCTCGGACACGCTGCCCTCCAATTCCCTGGGGGTGACGCCCTTTTTCACGCACAGGCCCGCGGCCGTACCGGCGGCCTGGCCGGTTACCATGGTCTGGTGCAGGTACCGCAGGTAGGCGGGGCGGTCGGTGGACACGCAC
>CAJUKT010000051.1 GCA_910587255.1 uncultured Oscillospiraceae bacterium | reverse complement strand
TTTTCGACAAATCGACTTGGCGCAATTCACCGGCCCACTCATACAGGTCAGAAAATAAGAATCGGTGAATGCTTTGATAATGCGCCAAGTCAAAATCTCCTACCAAGGGATGGAGTTCCAGATAACTTGCCCTGGCCAATGTATAGGCGCTCTCAGTTTGTGCCAACAGCGCCTCGTCCCGAATTCCCAGCTTGTTGATCAAACAAGTTGTGCCCTCATAACAGCCGTTGGAGGATGCCTTGATACTATATGCCATACTCACCCTGCCTCTTTAGGCGTGACGTTAGCAAGATATTCTTCCATCGTGATTTCGCCAGCCAGCATTTTCCGGCAGAGTGCAACATGGTCAAGCTCAACCGCAAAGCCTTCCATCTCTAATGAAGCGGCGGCGGTGCGGATGGAACGTTCAATTGCAGATGGACTCACAGAAAAACCTCCCCCGGGTTAAGTTTATGAACAGTATACCTCAAAAAGCGTTTTGCTACAAGATGGAATTTTGAAAAACGTCCCGTTAAAAATTGAGCCGGAAAAATTTACTATGCTGTAATCAGTAAGAGAGCATCCTGACACGCAGGGAAGTCTCATCCCTTGTGCAATATGCTTCGTTTGGCCCGCTGCTTTTCTCCACGCCGCCGTCCTGATTGTTCTTGACTTCCGGGCGATCCTTCGGCATGGTTGTGTTTGCCAAAGATACAACAAACCGAAAGGGGAATCATCATGAACAGAAAACGGGAAGCAATTTTTATCGGGATCGGCATCCTTGCTGGCCTTGCCCTGAGCGGCCCCACCAGCGCCTCCGCCCAGCAGCTCACCGCCACACCCACCACCCAGACCTTCTACGTGGACGGGCAGCAGATGTGGTTTGAAGCGTACCACATCCATGGGAACAATTTCGTCAAGCTCCGGGACATCGGCAGAGCGGTAGACTTCGGTGTGACCTATGGTACCGCCACCAACAGCGTCTACATCGACAGCACCCAGCCTTACCGAGAAGAACTTCCCGCCACACCGTCTGCCCCTACAGAAGAAAGTGTACAGGCCACTTTGGCGCAGCTCCGGGAAACTTACCCCACCGGGACAGTGTACCCCACGCCTTATCGCTCCACCAGCGGTGGGCCCTACTACCGGGGGCCCCACTGCTCCGGCTGGGCCACGCTGTGTTCGGACGCCGCGTTTGGCGATCTCCCATGGCGGAGGGTGGACAACCCAAGCTGGAATCAGATCCGCTCCGGGGATTTGCTCCGCTACGATAACAGCAGCAATGGCCATGTGGTAGTTGTGATCAGTAAAACGGATGAGTACGTCAAGGTCACGGAGAGCGGTCTCAACAACCATGCCCGCTGGGGAGGGCAGTACTTCAAGTGGTGGTTGGAGGAGCAACCCGGGTATACGCTGTATACCCGCTACCCGGAATAAGCACTCACAGTCACAAATGGGCGGTGCCCTGCGTCCGCAGGGTGCCACCCTGGTTTCCCCCGTGTTAGCCCCTGTGCGGCGGTTTGTGCCCATCCCACGGAGTAGGTGGCATCCGTACCCCTCTCATAGGTAAAGCGCGCTGTCGACCCCCTTGCGGGCCACTGTAAGGAACTGCGAACTGCACCAGCCTTTTTATCTTCTGTGCTTCCTAAAGTGATACAATTCCTTCAACCGCTCCAAAATCTCATAGGCCACGGGGCATACTTCCGCTGCGGAGAGTACGCTATACAGGCTCCACAAGCGGTCAGGCCGATCTGTGTATGGAAAGCCCTTGCATTCCTCTGGCTTGCACTCCTGGATCTGGCACCTGCCATCCATTTCAAGAAACCGGCAGGGGGCAGGCAATTCCAGCCCATCCCGGCCCCGGATCAGGCAATCCTCCAAGAATTTCTGCCGCGTCATACCGAGATAGGCCGAAATGCTGTTGATTTCTTCTTCCGAAAGGTATGTGCTGTATGCCCTACAGCAGTTCCCACATTGGCAGCAATCATATCCGGAAAACAATTCCTGATGGAGCGCCAGGAATTGCCGATCCAGCTCGTCCGGATCTGCATGAATTTTGAGGAAGGTTCGGAAACGCAGATTTTCATCCTCCCGCTTCTCAGCGGCAGCGTGGACATCTTTTGGCGAAATCATAGTCGCAAACCCCATTCCCGGCAAATTTCTTATATCCACTATATACTTTTTCCGAGCCATGCGCAAGAGGGCTGTGGCGAATTATGAATTGCACCAGTGTATACAAAGAGAAGCCCAGCAGCACGCCGCAAAAATATGTGTCTGTTCTGATAACTCTCACCGTTGACCATGGATATTCCCGCCAGCCTGTGGTATGGTTTGTCACTACAGGAGGCAAGGACAATGCGAAACACTTTAGAAGATCTCTACTATGGCAACATCACACCCAACGCACAGGACATGGCGCCCAATTCGGAGCTGAAGCGGGCGACAGATCGGGTGGCCCGTTTCGAAAACCAACTCACGGAACTTCTTGATGACGCCGGACAAGCGGTCTTGGCAAAACTCATCGAATCACAACAGGAAATCGACAGCATCACCGCCATGGAAAACTTCATTCTGGGTTTCCGGCTGGGCGCCAAAATCGTGATGGAATGCATGGATACCAACGACGGCAACATTAAAACGGGAGGTGAATAGCAAATGGCAAAGCGCAGGCCATCCGGCGACGGTATGGTGCGTAAACGGGAGGACGGCCGCTGGGAGGGCCGCATCGTAGTGGGACACAAAGAAAACGGCGATTCCATCTTTCGCTACCTCTACGCCGGCACCCAAAAGGAACTGACCGCGAAGCTCCGCCAGAACATCGACATTTACCAGGGCGTCGACCTGACGGAGCGGAGCCGGATGGCCCTCGCGGAATGGCTGGAGCAGTGGCTGGGGCAGATGTCCGCTACCCTTCGGCCCAGCACCCTGGAGCAT
>CAJUKT010000050.1 GCA_910587255.1 uncultured Oscillospiraceae bacterium | reverse complement strand
TTTTCGACAAATCGACTTGGCGCAATTCACCGGCCCACTCATACAGGTCAGAAAATAAGAATCGGTGAATGCTTTGATAATGCGCCAAGTCAAAATCTCCTACCAAGGGATGGAGTTCCAGATAACTTGCTCTGGCAAATGTATAGGCGCTCTCGGTTTGCGCCAGCAACGCCTCGTCCCGAATTCCCAGCTTGTTGATCAAACAAGTAGTGCCCTCATAACAGCCGTTGGAGGATGCCTCGATACTATATGCCATACTCACCCTGCCTCTTTAGGCGTGACGTTAGCAAGATATTCTTCCATCGTGATTTCGCCAGCCAGCATTTTCCGGCAGAGTGCAACATGGTCGGACTCAACCGCAAAGCCTTCCATCTCTAATGAAGCGGCGGCGGTGCGGATGGAACGTTCAATCGCAGATGGACTCACAGAAAAACCTCCCTCGAATCAGGCTATAACCAGTATACCTCAAAAAGCTCTTTGCTACAAGACAGAATTTCGGAAAGAGGCCCCGTTGAAGGTTGACCCGGAAAAATCTTCCACGCTGTAATCAGTAAGAGGCAGTCAGGCACACAAAGAGATGTCTCCGTTGTATAATATGCTTCATTTGTACCGCTGTTTTTCTCCGTGCTGTCGCCCTAATTGTTCTTGACTTCCCGGCCCTCCTTCGGCATGGTTGTGTTTGCGAAACGCACAACAAAATCGGAAGGAGCGTCACAGCATGAACAGAAAACGGGAAGCAGTCTTTATGGGGCTCGGCATCCTCGCCGGCCTTGCCCTGAGCGGCCCCGCCACCCAGGCAGCAGACTATCTCACCGCCCGACCCAGCAGCCAGACATTCTACATCAACGGTCAGCAAACGGCCCTCACCGCCTACAGCATTGGCGGCAACAACTATGTCCGGCTCCGGGATATCGGCAGGGCGGTGGACTTTGGCGTGACCTACGATGCCGCTACTAACTCCGTCTACATCGACAGCACCCAGCCTTACCGGGGGGAAACCTCAGCCGCTCCGTCCGGCCCCACCGAGGAAAGTGTGCAGGCCACCCTGGCACAGCTCCGGGAAATCTATCCCACCGGGACAGAGTTCCCCACGCCCTACCAATCCACCAGCGGCGGGCCCTACCACCGGGGTACCCACTGCTCCGGCTGGGCCACACTGTGTTCCGACGCTGCGTTTGGCGATCTCCCATGGCGGAGGGTCGACAACCCAAGTTGGGAGCAAATCCGCCCCGGCGACCTGATCCGCTATGACAACAGCGGCAACGGCCACGTGGTAGTTGTAATCAGTAAAACGGACGAGTACATCAAGGTCACCGAGAGCGGTCTCAACAACCATGCCCGCTGGGGCGGGCAGTACTTCAAGTGGTGGTTGGAAGAACGGCCTGGATATGCCCTCTACACACGCTATCCGGAATAGGCGTTCTCAAGCAAAAGCGGGCGGCGCTCCACACCTGCGGAGCGCCGCCCAATTGGTTTCCCCGTGTTAGCCCCTGTCGACGGTTTGTGCCCCTTTCATAGAGCAGATGGCATCCGTACCCCTCGCGCGTATGAAACGCGGTGTCGGCCCCTTTGTGCGCCGCTGTGAGGAACTGCGAACTGCGCCAGCCTTTTTATCTTCTGTGCTTCCTAAAGTGATACAATTCCTTCAACCGCGCCAAAATCTCATAGGCCACGGGACATACCCGCGCCGCAGAGATCACACTAAGCAGGCTCATCATGCGGTTGGGCCGATCTGTGTATGGAAAGCCCCTGCATTCCTCCGGCTTACACTCCTGGAGCCGGCATCTGCCGTCCATGTCGAGGAAGCGGCAGGGGGCAGGCAGCTCCAGACCATCCCGGCCCCGGATCAGACAGTCCTCCAAAAATTTCTGCCGCGTCATGCCAAGGTAAGCGGAGATGCTGACGATTTCATCTTCCGAAAGAGATGTACTGTACTCCCGGCAGCAGTTCCCACACTGACAGCAATCATATCCGTCAAACAATTCCCTATGGAGCGCTAAAAACTGCCGATCTAACTCATTTGGATCCGCGTGGATTTTGAGAAAGGTTCGAAAGCGCAGGTTTTCATCTTCTCGCTTTTCAGCGGCGACACGGACATTTTTTGGTGAAATCATAGCCACGCAACCCCATCCCTTGGTGAATTTCTTAAGCTCACTATATACTTTTTCCGGACTGTGTGCAAGAGGTCTTTGCAAAACGCAAATTGCACCAGTGTCTACAAAGAAAAGGACCGCCAGCACAAGCGAAAAAATATGTCTGAACTGATAATTTTTCTTGTTTGCCATGGCTATTCCCGCCGGCCTGTGGTATGGTGTGTCGCTACAGGAGGCGAGAACAATGCGAAACGCTTTGGAAGATCTCTATTACGGCAATATAGCACCCAACGAACAGGACATGGCGCCCAATTCGGAACTGAAGCGGGCAACAGACCGAGTGGCCCGGTTTGAAAACCAACTCACGGAGCGGCTTGATGAGGCCGGACAAGCAGTCTTGGCAAAACTCATCGAATCACAACAGGAAATCGACAGCATCACAGCCATGGAAAACTTCATTCTGGGTTTTCGGCTGGGCGCCAAAATCGTGATGGAGTGCATGGATACCAATGACGGCGACATTAAAACGGGAGGTGAATAACAAATGGCAAAGCGCAGGCCATCCGGCGACGGTATGGTGCGCAAGCGGGAGGATGGCCGCTGGGAGGGCCGCATCGTGGTGGGCCACAAAGAAAACGGTGATTCCATTTTCCGCTATCTCTACGCCGGCACCCAGAAGGATCTGACCGCGAAGCTCCGCCAGAACATCGACATTTACCAGGGCGTCGACCTGACGGAGCGGAGCCGGATGGCCCTCGCGGAATGGCTGGAGCAGTGGCTGGGGCAGATGTCCGCTACCCTTCGGCCCAGCACCCTGGAGCAT
>CAJUKT010000049.1 GCA_910587255.1 uncultured Oscillospiraceae bacterium | reverse complement strand
TGGGGCCGGCTGCCCCGGCAGGGCCCGCCGCCCCGTCCGGGCCTATGGCGCCTGTGGCACCGGCAGGACCCGCCGCGCCGTCCGGCCCTGTGGCCCCGGTGAGGCCGTCCGCCCCGGTGGGGCCGGTGGCCCCCGTAGGCCCTGTGGGGCCGGTGACGCCCTGGGCAGGCCCCGTGGGGCCTATGGCGCCTGTGGGCCCCGTGGGGCCGGGGAGGACCGGGGCTTTCAGAGCCGCGGCCAGCTTGGCGGACAGCACCATCTGCTGCTCCACAATGCCGGACAGGGTGTCCTGTACGCTCTGGTTGACCCGGATGACTTCCTCAAGGGCCGCCGCCTCATCCAGTCCGGGCAGGGTGCCCAGGACATATTGCAGCTTTTCGCCTTCGGCGTTGAGGATGTGGCTCAGGCTCAGCTCCTCCATGGCGATGGAGGCGATGATTTGATTCAGGCTTCCCTCGCGGGACAGCGGGGGATCAATCTGGGGAAAAGTGGGCTGAGACATAAAGCACCCCTCCTCAGCTCAAACGGAGCAGCGTCAGGGACGCCCCAGCGGAACCGGGCAGCAGCGTGGCCGCCGACGCGATGCCGAACATTTGCAGGGAAACGGTGTTCCCAGCGGTCAGATCCAGCAGAATCTCGTTGGAAAAGTGGCTCAGGGAGATCACCGGGGCCACCGTGGAGGCGAGGTTGGGCGCGCCGTTGATGAGCAGGCGGGTGCCGCTGCCCAGGGCCGCGGTGATGTTGATGTCATAGGAGAGCTGATAGCGCCCGGTGGTGTTTACCGTAAACACGGTGTTGGTCCCGTCGACTGTGATATCCGGGGAGAGCAGCTGGCTGTCGGGCAGGGGCACCAGGGTGCCGCCCAGCGCCACCAGAATGCTGCTGCCCTGGGTGTTGGCGGCAAAGGCGGAGGTGGCGGTGACGTTGGGGCCGGTGGGGCCGGTGGGGCCGGTAACACCCGTGGCTCCTGCCGGGCCGGCCGCCCCGGCAGGGCCGGTTGCCCCCGTGGCGCCCGCCGCCCCGGCAGCTCCCGTGGCGCCTGTGGCGCCGGCAGCGCCGTCCGCCCCGGTGGGGCCTGTGGGGCCGGTGGGCCCGGTTGCGCCGTCCGCCCCGGTGGGGCCGGTGGGGCCGGTGAGGCCGGTTGCGCCGGTGGGGCCTGTGGGGCCGGTGGGACCGGCGATGCCGGCGGAGCCTTCAGCGCCAGCAGGCCCTGTGGCGCCTGCGGCCCCGGCCGCGCCTGTGGCGCCTGTGGCCCCGGTCGCCCCAGTGGGGCCGGTGGGGCCGCCTGCGGGGCCCGCAGGGCCGGTGGGGCCGGTGGGGCCGGTGGGCCCCTGCATGGGGGAGGCGGTGAGCGCGCCCTGCATCTTGGACTTTAAAAATATCTGGTTTTGTACGGCGGTCTCCAGCAGGCCCCGGACACTCTCGTTGGCGGCCAGCACATCGCTCACCGTGGCGGTGGGGCCGCTGAGGCCCGGAATGGTGCCCAGAATATATTGCAGCTTTTCGCCCTCGGCGTTGAGGATATGGCTCAGCCCCAGCTCCTCCATGGCGATGGAGGAGAGGATCTGGTTAACCGCATCCTCCCGCTGGATGGGCGGGTCAACGTTGGGAAAACTTGGCATAGACATAAAAGTGTGTCTCCTTTCAACCCTGAGGCTTGTTTGAACATTGCCGGCGTACCCAAACGACGGCCCTTGTTCCGTCGTATGGCGTTGGTTTAATGTAAATACACAAAGTATTTCCGCGTCCAACCGCCTTGCCTGGCGAAAAATCCCTCTCCGCCGGGCACACCGTCAAGGTTCAAGCAGCGCCTAGACGCAGGCCGGGGCGCACCGAAGCGGCGGCGCAGGAGAGAAGCCCTCCCCGGCAAAGCGTCCACGGCATTCTATGTCCCCGACCGGCGGCGGGTGAGTGCGGAACAGGGCGGTTCCAGCCGCATAGGATGGAACGGCGGCAGGGCCTTCCCGGCCGCACAACCCGTCCCGGCCCCAAGCCGGGCGGCGCTATGGAGTATCTTAAATATGTCTATGCCTTCTTTTCCCCCCAATGGGGCAGACCTGACCCGGGAAGAGGCCCTAACCATGATTATTGCCTCCATCGCCATGGAGGAGCTGGCTTTGAGCCACATCATCAACGCCGAGGGCGAAAAGCTGCAGTACATCCTGGGCACTCTGCCGGGGGCAAAGCCTTGCGCTACGCCCCAGGACGTGCTGGTGGTAAACAAGAGCGTCGCCTCCCTGCTGGATGTGGTGGCGCAGAATCAGATGCTGCTGAAAAGCAAGCTGGAAAAGGTGCTGGCGGTGTGTCCGCCCCCGGCGCCCCCCTGCCCCTCCCCCGGGCCGTGCCCGCCCGGACCGCCTGTATGCGAACCCTGTCCGCCAACCGTGCCCCCCGCCTGCGGGCCGGGGGTATGCCCGCCGCCGGGCTGGCCGGAGAAAGGGGAAAAATGTGCCCTCCATCTGGCAGAGCGGCAGGCAGGGCTGCTGTGGAGTCCGGGCTGCCGCCTGTCCTGGCGGCAGCAGGCCCGGCGTGGAGAGTGCATCCGCTGGAATGCGTGTAATCCCACCCAAATCCGGCTGGATACGCGGGCGGCGTACGCAGTTCGGTGCACGCTGTGCGCATATGCGATGCCCCCGGCGAGGGGCGAGGGGATCATCTGCCTCAGACAGACACCCTGCGGGGCGTTTACCGAGGCGCAGCCGCTGCGCTTCTCCCTGGAGCGGATGGCGGGCAGCCTTCAGACGCTGCAATACGCCGCTGTGCTCAATCCCCGTGTGGGCGTGAACGGCGTGGCGGAGCTGTCTCTGGTGCTGGACACCCGGAACGCCCTGTGTGTGGAGCGGGCGGCCATGGATGTGGTGGAGCTTTGATGGAGACAGGGCTGAAAGGTCCGCGAAATGGACGGGACACTTTGGACAGCGCATGAAGCCGCTCAAGGTGTCCCGTCCATTTTTAAGAAGCTGTACCAATAGCCTCGGCACCCAGCTTTGCGGCCAAAATTGCCGCCGGCCGGAATCCCCCGGGGGACAACTTTTTAGCCATTGCTTCGCACTCCCTGCTTTCTTTTCTATCTCCCATCTGTTATACTGGTTCCGGCGGCGCTGTCCCGCCGCATCAATTCAAATTTCCGCCAGGCTCCAAACAGCGCCCGGGCGTTTTGTCAAAGCAGCCCGAGGACCTTCCACCACAGCGTTTCCACAACGACAATGACAAACAGTGTGATGGCCAGAAGGGGAATGCTGAAGCGGATGGTCTCCCTTTGTGTATACAGCCCGTTTTCCTCCCCGCACCCCACCAGGATGCTCATGTTCTGGAATGGAAATACGTAATGCAGGTTAATTGCGCTCAGCACCCACAGGGCGGGGACCAGGGGATTTAAGGATGTATGTGCCGTAAAGGCCAGAATGGCGGGGATCGCCACGCCCATAACCGCGATTACGCTGCCCAGCAGCATGTGGATCACGATAGAGACTGCGGCGATCAGGGCGGCAAACAGAAATGGGTTGGATGGCGCCGCGCCGGGGAAAACCGTGTCCGCGATCCAGGCGTTCATTCCTGTGGCCGCGCCCACCCTGCCGATTGCCATGGCCGCCGTGATAAACAGCAGCACGTGAACGGGCACCTCGCTCCATGCCTGGGCGGGCAGCAGCTCCCCCACCAGAGGCATGGACATGAGCATGGCGATAATCAGCGTGACCCAGCCGATGTCGATGCCATGGATGCTGTCCGTCGCCCACAGAACCACCGCGGCCGACAGCCATATGATGGCGCGGAGCTCCTGCCTGCCCAGCTTTCCCATTGCGGCCAGCCTCTGCCGTGCGGATTCCTTGTCGACCAACACGGGCTGGCTGGGCCGGAATACCGCCAGCAGGGCCGCGCAGGTGAGAACTGACGCGGCCGCGCAGGGGACCCCCATCAGCTTCAGCCATCCGAACCACCCCAGCTCCACGCCGGCGTACTGCACCGCCAGCGGGTTGATGGAGCTGTCCCCGGTCAGGAAGATCATAGAGACGGGCACGGATGTGGCGAATACCGCGTAACCGATGGGAACCGCGTCTTTACGGGGGATTTTGGCGTTTTCGATCACCTCCCGGATGATGGACATGATCAAAAACGCGCGGGGCCAGGGATGGGGGATGATAACGCTCAAAACGAAGGTCAAGCCGAAAATAGAGATGAAAATGCTTTGATACGAGTGCATGAACCGAACGATGAACCAATAGGCGATTCGCTCGCCCAGGCCGGAGTTCTTCACCGCCGATGCGATGAGATAGGCGCCGATGATGAGATAAATCGTGGTGCCGGTCCACGCGGAAAATACCACCGGGGGCTCAGCGACCCCCAAAACCACGTACAGCGCCAGCAAAAGGGCGGAGACATACCCTGGCTGGGCCACCTGGCAGGCCCAAAAAATTACGGTCATGATGGTCAGTGACAGGCAGATTTGTCCCTCGCGCGACAGCCCGGCGATGGGCGCCGCGTACAGAATGACGGCCGCGAAAATGCCTGTGAACAAACCGATGACTCTTTTTTGATGGTTCAATTTTCTCACACCTTTCTTATTTTTGACTGTTCCGATTGAAGGAGACGGCTCTATGACTCTGCAACAGATGTCCTTTTTCGTCGCGATCTGCCGCTGCGGGAACTTTACAGCGGCCGCCGACGAGCTGTATATTTCGCAATCCTCCATTTCCAAAAGCATTATTGCCCTGGAAAAAGAGCTGGGGAGCGAGCTGTTTGTCCGCACCACCAGGAAGATCCGCCTGTCCGAGGTGGGGCGGAGGCTGCTGCCCTATGCCACGCGGATGGTGGAGGAATATGATAACCTGCTGGCCTATACCGCGCAAACGCAGCGCACGTGCAATCATACCATCCACGTGGGCGGGGTGCCGGTGCTGAGCATCTATGGGCTGACGGAGGTTATCATGCAGTTCGAGGCGCTCCATCCCGGGCTGTGTGTGGACATCTGCGAAATCAAGACCGCCGACATTCTGAGCCAGATCAAGGGCCGCGCGCTGGATGTGGGGATTCTGCGGCTGGCGCTGCCGCTGGAGCGAAAGCCGCAGGATTTAACCGTAATTCCGCTGATTGACGACCGGCAGGTGCTGCTGGTGCCGAAGACAGACCCGCTGGCCGGGGAGGAGGCGGTCTGCCTGGAGCAAGCGGAAAAGCTGACCTTTGTACAGCTCAATTCAGACCCCCTGGTGGCTGCGTACCACACGGACTGGCTGAAATCCGTCCTGCCGGACGCGCCGGTCTATCTCGCCAATACCCAGCTTAGCACCATTAAGCAGTACATTTTGCAGCGCGGCTGGGCCTCGCTGGTGATGGAGAAGGTGGCGCAGTATGCGTTTGCGCCCGAGGTGTGCTCCCTGGCGCTTTCGCAGCCGCTGTGCCTGACGCTGTGCGCCGTCCTGCGTAAGGATATATCCAACTACGATGCACGGGAGCTTGTCCGTTTTCTGCGGGCGCAGCTGCCGGGGAAAACCAGCTTTCTATAGCGGCTGGGCCGTGAGTTAAGAACAGGCCGCCTCCTGATTGGGAGGCGGCCTGTTTGCCTGTCAGCGCTCAGGGCACTCGAAGAGGACCGCGCCCTGCTTGAGCAGCATATCCTGAAGCTCGGACACGCTGCCCTCCAATTCCCTGGGGGTGACGCCCTTTTTCACGCACAGGCCCGCGGCCGTACCGGCGGCCTGGCCGGTTACCATGGTCTGGTGCAGGTACCGCAGGTAGGCGGGGCGGTCGGTGGACACGCAC
>CAJUKT010000048.1 GCA_910587255.1 uncultured Oscillospiraceae bacterium | reverse complement strand
GCGTTCTTTGGCCTGGATCAACAATTCCCGCCGTCTTTCCAAAGACTATGAAGTGTCTGTCCGTTCTGCACAAGCTGTTTGCACCATTGCTGCTTTCAGCACTTTACTCAAGCGGTTTTAGCCTATTGGTACAGCTTCTGATCTTTATCCGCAGCAATGACATCGTTCCACTGCAGGTTGTGCTGCGCTCCATTGTGATGGAGTCCAATATCTCCAGCAGCACCAGCTCTATGGAGGCGGCGGCCCGGAACTTCGACATGGGGATCAAGATGGCCGCTGTCATCATCACCACTCTGCCCATCATGTGCATTTTCCCGTTTCTGCAAAAGCACTTCACCAAGGGCGTCATGGTGGGCGCGATCAAGTCCTGACACCATCCTGTCCGGGAGACGTAAAAGCCCCGTTCAGAAACACAAAAAGGAAGGAAGATCACTATGAAAAAGTTCACCCGAACACTGTGCGCGCTGCTGAGCGCCCTGCTTGTGCTCATGCTGGGCCTGGCGGCGTGCGCTCCGGCGCAGGAGGGCCCGTCCGACAGCGCCGGTCCCGCGCCCGCCTCCACGGTGCCCGGCACGCCGGACGCCTCCGGGGGGAAAAAGACCTATGACGAGCATCTCACCCTGACCTGGCTGATGGCGGGCATCAAGTCCGGGGGGGACTACAGCGGGGACGACTGGGGCCGCTACTGGCTGGACACCTATAACATTGATTTTGATATCATCGCCACCACCATTGACGTGTCCGACTGGGACGAGCGGCTGCGCGTCTGGATCAACTCCGGCGACATGCCCGATGTGGCCCACGCGGAATATCCCTATGGCGAGATTGAAACCTATGCCGCGCAGGACGCGATCTACCGCTTCCCCGACGACTGGAAGGAGCGCTGGCCCAACCTGGCCAAAACCCAGGACGATGTGCCCATCTCCGCCATCGCCGAGGAGAAGCTGGGCGGCACCTACTGCCTGTGGAGGCCGGTCTTCTCCACCAACCGTCCCAGCGAGCGGCTGAGCTACCATGCCCTGCTCTACATGCGCAAGGACTGGCTGGAGGCCTGCGGCCTGGAGATCAAGGACACGTACTCCCCCTCGGAGCTGGCGGAAATTGCCCGCACCTTCCTGGAGAAGGACCCCGGCAATGTGGGCAGCAGCCTGGTGGGCCTGAGCATCCGCACCTACGATCTGGCAAAGCTGTGGCCCACCACGGACTTTTCCGAGGCCTGCAACATCGGGGACGGCTACTACCAGGACGAAAACGGCCTGTTCCAGTGGGCGCCTGCGGACCAGCGCACCCTGGAGTCGCTGAAAACCTACCAGCAGATGTACCAGGAAGGGGTCATTGACCCTGAGTTCTATACCTTCACCCGCTATGAGGGTTCCCAGAAGTTCTATGTGCAGGGAACCTCCGGCATTGCGCTGGAGGACGGCCACGCCATTCTCATCACCTACATCCGCAACGGCCTGATCGCCCAGGGCCTTGACCCGGATGAGGTGCTGCATCTGGCCCAGCTGGTGGGCGAGGATGGGAAATACCACTACCGCGAGGATGCCAACTATTGGGGCCAGGTTATCTTCAATCCCACCATCAGCGATGAAAAATTTGAGCGCGCCATGGATCTTCTGGATTTCTGCGCCACCGAAGAGGGGCAGAACCTGGTGAACATGGGCTTTGAGGGGATAGACTGGGAGCGGGATGAGAATGGGAATTACGTCTCCCTGCTGGACCCGGCCATTCAGGGCGAACACCTGTCGGTCATGGCCGGGAAATACCCCTCCAAGGATTCCTATTTCGGCAGTGTGGTGCTGACGGACGACTTCGCCCTGGTCAGCCCCAACTACAGCACGGAGATCCAGGACGCCGTGCGGCGCTTCTACAAGCTCCGGGACGAGCTGAGCGACGAGACCACCCTGCTGCCCCGGGAATACGACTATGAGACGCTCAGCTCCAGGGAGAAGTCCCAGGCCACCATGGACCTTGCGGACGAGTACGCCAAGCTGATTCTCAAGGACGGGGACCTGGAGCAGAACTGGAGGGCCTGGGTGGCGGAAAAGATGGTGGTGGTCCAGCCGGTGCTGGATCAGCTCAACGCGGGCTGAGCTGCGGCGGACGCGGCAGCTTGAACGGGCGGCGGTTCTATGAACCGCCGCCCCCCCGCTTTTCGGCTATTGGGAGAACACCAGCTTGATTTCCAGCTCGTCCCCCTTGATTTCGGCGGACACCTCCCCGCCCATCTGCTCCATCAGATCCCGGACGATGGCCAGCCCCAGGCCGGCCCCGCCCCTGTTCCGGGCAGGGCTGGACTGATAAAAGCGGTCAAACAGGTGCTCCGGGTCGGGCCTGGAACCGGGGAGCAGGGGATTGGTGAAGCGGATTGTTCCGTCCTGCCCGAAAACGGCCAGCCCCCCGCCGCCGTGGCGCAGGGCGTTGAGGATCAGATTCCGATACACCCGGCCCAGTGCCGCCGGGTCGGCCCGGATTTTCATATCCTCCTGGTCAAAGCGCAGCTCAGGCGCAATCCCTGCCGCCTCCAGCTGGGGGTAAAGCTCCGCCAGCGCCTCCCACAGGGGGGGCAGGGCGGCCGTCTCGCCGCACTCCAAAGGGATGGAGGCGTTGAGCAGGCGGGTGTACAAAAACAGCTGGTCCAGCAGCCGGTCCAGCTCCTCCAGCCGCTTTTTCACAATGGGCTGATACTCCTCCCGGCGGTCCGGCTCCTCCTCCAGCAGCTGTAAATAGCCCATGGCACCCGCCAGGGGGGTGCGGATATCGTGGGAAATGCAGGCCATGGTGTAGCGCAGCTCCCGCTCGCTGTTCAGCGCCTGCGTCCGCAGCCGCCGCCCTTCCTCCAGCCTCGCGTTCATTGCCCGGCACAGCCGCCGCGCCGTGGCGCTGTTTACCTCCATTGTCAAGCGCAGATTGCTCTCCGCCGGGGTCTCTTCCAACACCCGGGCCATCTCTGCCATCTGGCGGTGGCAGCCCCACAGGCGCAGCAGGGCAAGGCCCAACGCGGCAAGGGCAGAAATCAGGACAGGCAGCATGGGAATTCCTCCTATTGCTCAAGCCCCCCGCCCTGTGGGCGGGGGGTCTTTTTTCTCAGAAGCTGTACCAATAGCCTCAGCACCCAGCTTTACGGCCAAACTTGCCGCCGGCTGCGTTGAAAATCTTGAAATATACCAAGTATTGCCGCGATTTTTCGCCTTGCCACCGGCAAGTTTGGCTCGCGAATCTGAATACTTCGGCTATGGGTACAGCTTCTCAGATATCCCGCTTTTCCATGGTAATAAAGCTCCCGGCGGCGTAGAGCGCGGCCCAGCCCAGGGAACAGCCCAGGATCATGGCGATCCGGTCCCCGTCCGGCATGGGTGCGCACTGGGAGCGGACAACCATATTGAGCAGATACTGCGTCAGGTCAGGCCATCCAAAGCCCTGGCACAGGCTTTGCAGAAGCGCCGCCATCAAGCCGCCCCCGGCAACCACCGCCATGATGACGCTCAGGGTGGAGCTGCGGGTCAGCAGCACCAGCGCCAGCCCCAGCAGGCTGAAAGCCCAGGTGGGAGGCCACATCCAGAAGGCATACTGAAGAATTTCGGTAAAAGAGCTTGTTTCCAGGTGCAGCCCCATAAAGATAGGGCATACCAACGAGACCAGAACGCCTAGAATCGTAATGGCGGCGGTGTAAAGTCCGGCGATCAGAATTTTGGACAAGACATATTCCCACCGGCGGGGACGGGCAAAGCAGATGTTTTTCACACACCCGCTGGAAAAATCGCCGTTGACAAACAGGGTCACCCCGATGCAGGCCAGCGCCAGCAGGAAGCCGCTGCCCAGGCATTCGTGAAGAAAGTCCAGCTGGTTCATGCCGTGCAGCAGCTCCATCATATCCTCGCTGTCTCCGCCGGTCACCACAAGTCCGGTGCTTTCGAGCGCATCCAGCTTCGCCTGGTCCATTGCGACGGACACTATGGCTACCGTCATCATCAAAAACGCCGCCGTCACTCCCAGCATAATGTAAAAGCTCCGGGTCCTGAACAGCCGCCGCAGGTCCATACGCAGCAAATTAAACATGGTCCGATCCTCCCATCCGCTCCAAAAAGTAGCTCTCCAGATCCTGCCGGTGCAGGCCCATCTCCTCCACCGAGATACCCGCCTGGGTGAGTATCCGGCCCACCGCTTTGCTGTCTACTGCATCGTAAATGCGGATTTCCCCCTCCGGGCGCATCTCCCAGCGGTTGAGGCAGAGCTCCTTATCCAGCAGGGCGGCGGCCTTCTGGGGCTGGTCGCAGCGCAGGTGGAGGTAGTCGGCGCACTTTTGGGAGAGCTCTCCGGCGGTGATCTGCTCCGCCATCCGGCCCTCCTGGATGATGCCGTACCGGGTGGCGATTTTGCTCAGCTCCCCCAGGATGTGGGAGCTGATAACCAAGGTCAGCCCCCGCTCCTGGTTCAGCCGCAAAAGCATCTCCCGCATCTCCCGGATGCCCTCCGGGTCCAGGCCGTTGATGGGTTCGTCCAGCAGAAGCAGATCCGGCCCGCCCAGCAGGGCCAGCCCCACCCCCAGCCGCTGCTTCATGCCCATGGAGTAGTGCTTCGCCGGCTTCTTTTCCTTGGGGGAGAGTCCCACCGTTTCCAGGATTTCATCCACCTGCCGTTCCGGGCTGTCCAGCCCCCGCAGCGTTGCGTACAGCAGCAGGTTTTCCCGCCCGCTCTGGTCGGGGTAAAGTCCCGGCTGCTCAATGAGTGCCCCCACCCGGCGACGGACCACTCCGTCCCGAATGGGCTTGCCGAATATCGTGGCCTCTCCCTGGGTGGGCCGGATCAGGCCGCACAGGAGCTTCAGGGTGGTGGACTTGCCCGCGCCGTTGCGGCCAATGAAGCCATAGATGTCCCCCTGCTCCACCTGCAAATCCAGGTGGTCCACCGCCCATTTATCCTTGTAGCGCTTGGACAGGCCCGATGTCTGTATCACCGTCATACAAAAGCCTCCTTTTTTGTTTGCAGGCCCAGTCTAACAGGCAAGTGCCCAAACATCGCAAAGGAATGGTAAAGAAAGAGCAAAGTTTAGGCGCTGTTTGAACATTGACGATGTGCCCTGCGGCGACGAGGGATTCTGCCGCCGCAGGGCGGAAGGGCTCCCCTCCATTGGGCCTGTTGACAATGCCCACGGGGGGCTCTAGCGCTCGGACAGCTTGAATCCTATCCCCCACACGGTCTGGATGTAGCTGTCTGTGCCGCTGGGGCGCAGCTTGGCCCGGATGTTGCTGACGTGGACGGTGATGGTTTTGTCCTCCACGGCGTAGGCATCTCCCCACACCGCCTCATAAATTTGCTGCTTGGTGAATACCCGCTTAGGCTGGCCGGTCAGCAGCTCTACGATTTTGAACTCATGGGCGGTGAGATTTACCGGCTGGCCCGCTGCCGTCAGTGTCATCTCGTCAAAATTCAGCTCCCAGTCCCGGTAGCGCAGGATTTCGCGCACAAGGGAGGCGCTGGCATGGCGCAGCTGGACTTGAATTCTGGCCCACAGCTCCTCCAGCTGGTAGGGCTTGGTGAGGTAGTCGTCCGCCCCCAAGCTCAGCAGCTCCACCTTGTCGGACAGCTCTGCTCGGGCAGACAGCACAATGACAGGCGTTTGGGCGGATCTGCGTATCTCCGCGATCAGCTCGCCGCCGGACAGTCCCGGCAGCATCAGATCTACCAGCAGCAGGTCAAAGCCGCCCTCCTGCCAGAGGCGCCTTCCTTCGGTGCCGGAATAGGCCTGGACGCAGCCGCATCCCTGCCGCCGCAGATATTGGGCGGTGGAGTTGTTAATGTCGGTATCGTCTTCGATGATCAGAACACGGGGCATGGGACGGCCTCCTTTGGCAGCAGGCAATGGTGCAAGCGCTCAATTTTCCCTTAGCATACATGATTTGGCGGTTCTTTTCAAGGTGTGATGTGCGGTCAATTTTGGGGCGTTGTGATACCCCTCAGCAACAGCCGGGGCAGCGCGGTATAGGTCTGCCCTGGGACGAAAGGGCTCAGAGTGCCGAAAATTTGTAGGCAGAAGAACTGAATATCCATTGTGGCAAAATATCAGTGGCAGCGGTGGGGAACTATCCACAAAAATTCCCACAAGGAGGCTGCAAAAGCGTAAAAAGAGGGGAGCAGGTTTTCCTGCTCCCCTCGATGAAACGCGCTGTTTAGGCTTTCTCGAACACGTCTTTGCCCATCCCACATACGGGGCAGGCCCAGCTGTCGGGAACCTGCTCCCAGGGAGTGCCGGGGGCGATGCCGTTGTCGGGATCGCCCACCGCGGGATCATACTCATAGCCGCAGGGGCATGCGTACTTGTCCATGATATATCCTCCTGTGTGCCGGATTACTTGAAGTACCGCTCCAGCAGGCCCTTCAGCGCCTTGCCGTGGCGGGCCTCGTCCCGGGCCATCTCGTGGACGGTGTCGTGGATGGCGTCCAGGCCGTTCTTCTTGGCGCATGCGGCCAGGTCGAACTTGCCCTGAGTGGCGCCGAACTCGCAGTCCACACGCCAGGCCAGATTCTTGGCGGTGTTGGCCTTCATGTTGGGTTCCAGCTCCTCGCCCAGGAGCTCCGCGAACTTGGCGGCGTGCTCGGCCTCCTCATAGGCGGCCTTCTCCCAGTACAGGGCTACCTCGGGATAGCCTTCCCGGGCGGCGATGCGGGCCATACACAGATACATGCCCACCTCGGAGCACTCGCCGTTGAAGTTGGCCATGAGCTGCTCCAGGATGTACTTTTTGTCCTCGTCGCTGATGTCGGGATTGTTCTTCACGGTCTTGGCGTAGATGCCGTACTCATGCTCGGCGGCCAGCTTCATCTCGCCCTCCTGAAGGGTGAACTTGGAGCCGGCGACATGGCAGACAGGGCACTCGGCGGGGGGATTTTCGCCTTCGTAGACGTAACCGCAGACAGGGCAGATCCATTTTTTCATGATAATTTTCCTCCAATGTTTAAATTTGTGCGTCGGGCTGCGCGTGCGTGCATTCGTGACACAGGCCGCGGACGATGAACTCGCAGCTTTCCGCCTGGAAGCCATATTGCACGCTGGCGGTCTCCAGCCAGTCCTGCCCGGGAGAACGTTGGGGCAGATCCAGAATGGCGCCGCAGCGATTGCAAATGAAGTGGGAATGAGGGGAGAGGGTTCCGTCGTAGCGCTCCTGTCCGTTTACCGGGCCGACCCGCCGGATCAGCCCGCGGCCGCACAGCTGGTTCAGGTTGCGGTAGACGGTGCCCAGGCTCAGGTCGGGATACTCCGCTTTGAGCTGGTGGTATACCCAGTCCGCCGGGGGATGACAGGTGGTTCCCCGCAGCAGAGCCAGCATGGCGTCCCTTTTTTTACTTTGGCGGACGTTGTTCATGACGGCTCCCCTCTTGTAAATTGCTAATAAGAATTGTTACTGTTAGTACGGTAACATACTTCATCCACTTTGTAAAGAGTTTTTTTCAAAAAAACAATAAATTTTTTTCTGCGGCAAATTTTCCCGCCCCAGACAAGACGGCGGGAATTGATTTGCAGGGGGCGGGATGGTATACTAAAATATCATCAAAAAACTCCGATCCTTTCTCAGTATAGGGCCGGCGCTGAATGCGGCGGACGGGGCTGCGCCGTCCAGCGCCTCGGGCGGCGGGGCCCGGCGGATTGAGGAAAACCTGCTGTGGACGGGACATGGGAGGAGCGCCATGCTGAAAAAACTGCGTTGGAAATTTATTCTCATCATCACAGCGCTGCTGGCAGGGATGCTGGCGGCGGCGCTGGCGGTTCAGACCGTCTCTGCCGCCCGGCAGTACCGGGAGGAGACGGAGCGGGTGCTGCAGGCCGTGCTGGACCGGGGAGAGGCGGCGCTGGATCCCCTGCGCCCCTTCGGCGGCCTGGGACAGGATGATGAGCTGCGCACGGGCCTGCCCGCCTTCTACGCGGTGGCGGACCGATGGGGCCGGGTAGGGCTGGCGCTGGGCTTTAACGCCGTGCTGGACGAGGAGACGGTGGTTCGGGCGGTGGAGGAGGCGCTGGCCGCCGGGCGGGAGTCCGGTCGGCTGGAGGGGCTGGGTCTGCGTTTTTTGATCCGCTCCGGGGGAAACCGGCTGGAGCTGGCCTTTGCCGGTATGGACTGGGAGCGGGGGGCGGTTCGGCGGCAGGCGCTGGCCGCCGCGCTGATTTTGGCGGCGGCGCTGCCCGGCTTTTTTGTGGTGAGCGTGCTGCTCTCCCGCTGGCTGGTGCGCCCGGTGGAGGAGAGCTGGCGCAGACAGCAGCAGTTTGTAGCCGATGCTTCCCACGAGCTGAAAACGCCTCTGACGGTGCTGCTGGCGGATGCGGACATTTTGCTGGGCCATCCCGACGACACCATTCGCAGCCAGAGCCGGTGGGTGGAGCACCTGCGGGACGAGGGCCTGCGGATGAAGGGGCTGGTGGAGGATCTGCTGTTCCTGGCCCGAGGGGACGCGGGGGACCGGGAGCGCCCCCGGGGCCGGGTGGAGCTGAGCCAGGTGTGCGAGGGGTGCGTGATGTCCTTTGAGCCGCTGGCTTTTGAGGCGGGGCTGGTGCTGGAGAGCAGTGTGGTCCCCGGCGTGGGCGTCACAGGGGACGGGGAGGAGCTGCGGCGGCTGTGCGCCATCTTGCTGGACAACGCCTGCAAATACTGCGGGCCCGGCGGGACGGTGCGCGTGACGCTGGAGGGGGGCGGGGAGGCGGCGCTCACCGTCCACAACACGGGGGAGCCCATCCCGGCGGAAGACCAGGCCCACCTGTTTGAGCGGTTTTACCGGGCGGATGCCGCCCGCGGAAGGGAGAAGGGCGGGTACGGCCTGGGGCTGTCCATCGCCGCAGCCATTGTGGAGCGGCACGGCGGAAAAATTGCCGTGCGCAGTACGGCGGGGGAGGGTACGGCGTTTACCGTTACCCTGCCGCAGGAAAAAAGGGGTTGACAGGCCCCTTTTTTCGGGGTATATTATTTCGAGATTCAAATAATTTTAAAAACCGAATATTTGAAATTCGGAGGAGGTGGGGCCATGAACGAGAGCCAGCGGGAAGAGCTGAATTATTTCTTTGTCCATGTGTTTAATCAGATCCTGGCCTATGAGGAGCAGGCGCTCAACGGTATGGGCGCTCGGGATCTGTCGGTAAAGGAGCTCCACGTGCTGGAGGCGGTGGGGGGGCTTACTGCGGCGGGGCGCAACACCATGACCCAGATTGCCGACGCGCTGGCTATCCGGGTGAGCACGCTGACCACGGCGGTAAACACTCTGGTGCGCAAGGGCTATTTGGACCGGGGCGGGGAGCCGGGGGACCGCAGGGTGATCCGGGTGTTTCTTACCCCCAAGGGGGAGGAGGCCAACCGCCTTCACGCCCAGTTCCACGCCCGCATGGCGGACAGCGCCGCCACCAAGCTGGAGGAGGGGGAGCTGGAAGCGCTGCTGAGATCCCTGCGCCGGCTGGACAGCTTTTTTCACGAGGTAAGCAGGCAGAATCAAATGTGATGAGGAGGACCATATCATGGCCATTTATATTTTGACAGACAGTACCGCCGATTTCCGCCCGGAGGAGGCCCAGAGCAGGGGAATCTGGGTGGTGTCCCTAAAGGTGCAGTTTGGGGAGGAGGAGTTCCCCGATGTGCTGGACCACGCGGCGTTTTTCCGGCGGCTGGCCGAGGCGAAGGAGCTGCCCACCACCAGCCAGGCGGGGCCGGATGACTTTTTGCCCTGGTTCCAGCGGGCCAAGGAGAAGGGGGACAGCGTGGTCTGCCTGCCCATGGCATCCTCCCTGTCCGGCACCTGCCAGAGCGCCCTGATCGCCCGGGAGATGTGCGGCTATGAGGACATCCATGTGGTGGACTCCACCCAGACGGTGCTGGGGCTGCGCCTGCTCATTGACCTGGCATGCCTGCTCCGGGATCAGGGGATGGACGCGCCCGCCATTGCGGCGGAGCTGGAGCGGGCAAAGAGCCGGGTCAGGCTGCTGGCTATTGTGGACACCCTGAAGTACCTCCACAAGGGGGGACGGCTGCCTGCGGCGGTGTCCATCGCCGGGGAGCTTTTGAAAGTGAAGCCCATCATCACCCTGAAGGACGGCCAGCTGGGGCTGGTGGGCAAAGGGGTGGGCGTTAAGGGAAGCCTGGCCGCCCTGGTAAAGCTGGTGGGGGAGGAGATGGCCTTTGACCAGCGCCTGCCGGTGTATTACGGCTATACCGCTCATGACGAATTGTGCCAGAGCCTGATGGCGCTGACCCGGGAGACCTTTGGGCCCCATCCCAGCCAGGTGCATCCGGTGGGCGCGGTGATCGGCACCCATGTGGGGCCGGGCGCAGCGGTGATGGTTTACTTAGAGCGGGAAAAATAAAGAGCATATGTCTCCAAGCGGCGGGACGGAACCAGGATCAAATGGTTTCGCCCCGCCGCTTGGGGTTTGTTTGAAAATTGTCGCCATACCAAAACGGCGGGCCCTGTGCGGCGAATAGATTCCTGGCCGCAGGGCGCGCCGCCAATTTCCAGGCAGCGTCTAAAATTTTTCTGTAGGGGTATTGACAGCGGTAGGATTTTGAGTTAATATATGAGCAGATGTTCATATATTTGTGGCGTGAAAGGGGTGTGCCATGACTGACCATAACGAGATTGAGCGCTGCGGCTGTCTGTTTGTCCATGAGGACGCCGTAAGCGAGGTGCTGGGCGAAATGCCGGACGACGAGACGCTGTATGATCTGGCGGAGCTGTTCAAGGTGTTCGGCGATTCCACCCGTATCAAAATCCTGTACGCCCTGTTTGAGGCGGAACTGTGCGTGTGCGACATATCCAAGCTGCTGGGGCTCACCCAGTCGGCGGTATCCCACCAACTGCGGGTGCTGAAAAACAGCCGCCTGGTGAAGTTCCGCCGGGAGGGGAAGACTGTGTTTTACGCGCTGGCCGACGGCCACGTGCGCAGGATCATTGCCCAAGGGATGGATCACATTAAGGAATGAAAGGAAGTATCACCATGAAAAAGACCTTTAAGCTCATTGACCTGGACTGTGCCAACTGCGCCGCCAAAATGGAGGACGCCATCAAGAAGCTCCCCGGCGTCACCGGCGCGACCGTCAGCTTCCTCACCCAGAAAATGACCATTGAGGCGGACGACGTGGACGCCGTCATGAAGGACGTGGTGAAGGTCTGCCGCAAGGTGGAGCCTGACTGTGAGATCGTGCTGTGAGCCGGACCTTCTGGGACCGGGTCGCCGGGCTGTACGACCTGTTTGAGTGGAGTAACCGAAAGGTAAACACCGCCGCCAGGGCCCGTGTGGGGGAGCTGGTTCCCGCTGGGGCCCGCGTGCTGGACTGCGCCGCCGGGACGGGGGAGTTTTCCCTGGCTGCGGCGAAACGGGCGGGCTCGGTGCTGTGCACCGACCAGTCGGAGGCCATGCTGGCCCGGGCCCGGAAAAAAGCGGCCAGGCGGGGGCTGTCCAACCTCCAGTTTGCCCACCGGGATATCACCGCCCTGTCCGACCCGGACGGGAGCTTTGACGCGGTGATCGCCGCCAACGTGCTCCACCTGCTGCCCCAGCCGGAAATTGCGGTGCAGGAGCTGTGGCGGGTTGCCGCCCCCGGCGGACGGCTCATCCTGCCCACCTACCTTCAAGGGAAAGCGGGGGCGGCCTACGGCTCCATGATTAAAATTTATCAGGGCGTGGGCTTTCACTACGAGCACGCTTTTACCCCGGAGACTTATCGGGAATTCTTGGAGCGCCTGAAGCTGGCCCCGGTGGCGTTGGAGGTCATTCCCGGCGGCGTGCCCGAGGGTATAGGGATTCTTGAGAAGCGCTGAGCAGGTGGCTGCGAGGAAGCTTGGAACGGAGCGAGGATGAAAAACCAAGATTTGCGGAGCAAATCTGTTTTTTATCCGAGTCGCAGCGAAAGCGACCGAGCGTCCAGCCGCCTGCGAAGCGGGACAACAGTAGTGTTGTTAGGAGTGAAATGCTATGACCAAAAAACAAAAAAAGATGCTCATCCGCATCATTGCGGCGGCGGTGCTGTTGGCGCTGGCGGCGCTGCTGCCGCCGGTCCGGGTGCCGTTTGGCATTCCGCTGCTCACCAGCCGGCTGGACGGCGGCGTATACGCAATTTCCCCCATCTGGCTGTACCTGGCCGCCTACTTCACCATCGGCTGGGACATCCTGTGGAAGGCCATCCGCAACATCGGCCACGGGCAGGTGTTCGACGAGAACTTCCTCATGTGCGTTGCCACCGTCGGGGCGCTGGTGCTGGGGGAGACCGCCGAGGCGGTGGGGGTTATGCTGTTCTACCAGGTGGGCGAGCTGTTCCAGAGCGTGGCCGTGGGCAGATCCCGGCAGTCCATCGCCCAGCTGATGGATATCCGGCCCGACACGGCCAACGTGGAGCGGGACGGACAGATCATTGAGGTTGACCCCGACGAGGTGGCGGTGGGCGAGATCATCGTCATCCGTCCCGGCGAGAAGGTGCCCCTGGACGGTGTGGTCATTGAGGGCACGTCCTCCCTGAACACCGCTGCCCTCACCGGCGAATCCGCCCCCCGGGACGTGGGGGTGGGCGGGGAGCTGCTGTCCGGCTGCGTCAATGTCACGGGGCTGCTGAAGGCCCGGACGACCCGCGCATTCGGACAGTCCACTGTGGCGAAAATTCTGGATCTGGTGGAGAATGCCGCCGCTAAAAAGGCCAAGGCTGAGAACTTTATCACCCGCTTTGCCAAGTATTACACCCCTGCCGTGGTGTTTGCCGCCCTGGCCCTGGCGGTGATCCCCTCCTTGCTCTTCGGGGAGTGGGGGGTGTGGGTCCACCGGGCCCTCACTTTCCTGGTGATTTCCTGCCCCTGCGCCCTGGTGATCTCCATCCCCCTGTCCTTCTTCGGGGGCATCGGCGGGGCCTCCGCCCAGGGCATTCTGGTGAAGGGCGGCAATTATCTGGAGCTGCTGGCCAGGACGGAGACCGTGGTGTTCGACAAGACCGGCACACTCACCCAAGGGGTGTTTGAGGTGTCCTCCCTGGAGCCCGCTCCCGGCGTCACCCAGCGGGAGCTCCTGGAGGCCGCCGCCCTGGCGGAGCGTCATTCGGGCCATCCCATCGCCCAGTCCCTGCGCAGGGCTCTGGGCGGGGAGGTTGATCCGGCCCGGGTGACGCAGGTGGAGGAGATACCCGGCCATGGCGTGTCCGCCCTGGTGGACGGCAGACGGGTTCTGGCGGGCAATGAGAAGCTGATGGAACGGGAGAACGTGGCGTTTCAGCCCTGCGCACAGGCGGGCACCGTGGTCCATGTGGCACGGGAGGTGCGCTACCTGGGCTGCGCCGTTATTGCCGACCAGATCAAGCCCACCGCCCCTGCCGCCGTCAAGGCCCTGAAAAGCCGGGGCATCCGCACCGTCATGCTCACCGGGGACAGCGCGGCCGTGGGCGAGGCGGTGGCCGGCCGGCTGGGGCTGGACGAGGTGCACGCCCAGCTGCTGCCCGGGGACAAGGTGGAGCGGCTGGAGGAGCTGCTGGCCCGAAAGAGCGCAAAGGGCGTGCTGGCCTACGTGGGCGACGGGGTGAACGACGCGCCGGTGCTCAGCCGGGCGGATGTGGGCATTGCCATGGGAGCCATGGGGTCGGACGCCGCCATTGAGGCCGCCGACGTGGTGCTCATGGACGACGACCCGGCCAAGCTGGCCCGGGCCATGGATATCGCCCGCAAATGCCTGCGCATTGTGAAGGAGAATATCGTGCTTGCCCTGGGCGTTAAGGCGCTGTTCCTCGTCTTGGGGGCGCTGGGCAAGACCTCTATGTGGGGGGCGGTGTTTGCAGACGTGGGGGTGGCCGTCATCGCCATCCTGAACGCCGCCCGGATGCTGAGCTGCAAGGAGTGAGCCAAGCGGGGACGCCGCTGCTCAAAGCGCCCCGGCGATTGGCCCGGCTTTGCGGTTTTGGCCGGGAGAGGATGCCGGGCATAGAAGCCTGCCCGGCAAAATGCGGCCTGTGCGGACAAAATACCCAAAGCCCCCCTGAGAGGGGGGGCTTTTTTTGCCCATCTGGGCATTGACAGAACGGGTGGGAAGCACATATAATAAATACAATACGCTAAAGCGGTAAAATGCCAGGCGAAATCCCCCGCCCTGGAAAAGGGGCGGGAATAATCAAGGAGGAAGAGATATGGGGACACAGCGCGTCTACAATTTCTCTGCCGGCCCTTCCATGCTGCCTCTGGAGGTGCTGGAGCGGGCGGGCGGCGAGATCACCAACTACCAGGGCTCCGGCATGTCCGTCATGGAGATGAGCCACCGCTCCAAGGTGTTCCAGAAGATCTTTGACGACACCAAGGCCAGCTTCATCCGGCTGTTCCATGTGCCCGAAAACTATAGGGTGCTGTTTTTGCAGGGCGGCGCCTCCAGCCAGTTCTCCATGGTTCCTCTGAACCTCATCGGAAAAACCGGCAGGGCGGATTACGCCGTCACCGGCAATTTCGCCAGCGTGGCCTATAAGGAGGCTAAGAAGTACGGCGAGATTTCTCTTGCCGCCGACAGCGGCGACAAAATCCACACCTATATTCCCGCCCAGGACCAGCTCAAGCTGGACCCCCAGGCCAGTTACTTCTACTATTGTGCCAACAACACCATTTACGGCACCGAATGGCAGTATGTGCCCGATACGGGGGATGTGCCTATTGTGTGCGATATGTCCTCCAATTTTCTGTCCCGGCCTGTGGACGTGTCCAAATATGGAATTATCTTCGGCGGCGCGCAGAAGAACCTGGCCCCGGCGGGGCTGACCATCGCCATTGTGCGGGAGGATCTGGCGGGCCATGAGCTGCCCTATACCCCGCTGATGATGAACTACAAAACCATGATCGACAAGGACTCCATGTACAATACGCCCCCCTGCTGGTGCATTTATATGCTGGGCCTGGTGCTGGAGTGGCTGGATTCCAAAGGCGGCGTGGAGGGCATGGAGCAGATCAAGCACGGCAAGGCTGGGCTGCTTTACAGCGTACTGGACGAGTCCCGGCTGTTCACCTGCCCCGCCGAGCCGGGTTCCCGGTCCGATATGAACGTCACCTTCCGCTCCGTCAGCGGGGAGCTGGACGCCAAGTTTGTCAAGGAGGCGGCGGAGGCGGGCTTCACCAACCTGAAGGGGCATCGGAACGTGGGCGGTATGCGTGCGTCCATCTACAACGCCATGCCCGTGGAGGGTGTGGAGAGGCTGGCGGATTTCATCCGGGAGTTCGATAAAAGGAATTGAAGCCAGGGTGAAGCGCAGGGATGAACCCACGCCCGACAGCCCGCAAAGCGGGCCGCGCTTGGCGCGTTCAAGTGTTTTGCAAAGCAAAACCTTGCCGCAGGGTGAATTCATTTCGCCCTGCGGGTGTAAAATCTGAGGGGCCCCCGCAAATGCGGATGCGTTTGCGGGGAAGGGTGTGGAGAGGCTGGCGGATTTCATCCGGGAGTTTGACAAAAACAACTAATATAAATCGAGGTTTTCCCCATGTATAATATTAAAACTATGAACAAAATTGCCCCGGTCGGCCTGGAGCGCCTGCCCGCTGAGCGCTATTTGACCGGCGACGGGGTGGAGAATGAGGACGCCATCCTGGTGCGTTCCGCCAAGCTCCATGACTATGTTTTTCCCGAGAAGCTGTGGGCCATTGCCCGGGCGGGGGCCGGGGTGAACAACATTCCCGTGGAGCGCTGCTCCGAGGCGGGCGTCGTGGTGTTCAACACCCCTGGGGCCAATGCCAACGCGGTGAAGGAGCTGGTGCTGTGCGCCATGCTGCTGGCCTCCCGGGATGTGATCGGCGGCGCGGCCTGGGTGAAGGAGCAGGCCCAGGCCGGGGACGTGGACGTGGCTGCCGCGGTGGAGAAGGGCAAATCCGCCTTTGTGGGGCCGGAGCTCTACCGCAAAACCCTGGGCGTGGTGGGGCTGGGGGCCATCGGCGCGCTGGTGGCTAACATCGGCCTCTCCCTGGGTATGGATGTGTACGGCTATGACCCGTATCTGTCGGTGGACGCCGCCCTGCGGCTGGACCGGCACATCAAGGTGGTGAAGGAGCTGGACACGCTGTACGCCAGCTCTGATTACATTACCCTCCACCTGCCCTATATGGAGGCCACCAAGGATACCGTCAACACCGCGGCCATTGCCAAAATGAAGGACGGCGTGCGCATCATCAACATGGCCCGGGGCGGATTGGTGAACAACGCCGATATGATCGCCGCCCTCCAGTCCGGCAAGGCGGCGCGGTACGTCACCGATTTCCCGGACAACGAGATCACCCTGGCCGGCGGCGTGGTGGCCATCCCCCACCTGGGGGCCTCCACCCCGGAGAGCGAGGACAACTGCGCCGTCATGGCGGCTGACCAGCTCCGGGATTTCCTGGAGAACGGCAATATCAAAAACTCCGTCAACTTCCCCAACGTGATTATGGAGCGGTCCGGCGTTCAGCGCTTGTGCGTCATTCACCGCAATGTCCCCGCCGTCATCGCCCAGATTACCACCCAGCTGGGGGCCTGCGGGGTGAATGTGGAGAACATGACCAACAAGTCCAAGGGCGAGTACGCCTATACCATGGTGGATGCGGGATCTCAGGTGGACGAGAGCATCATCGAGGACATCCGCAGGGCGCCCGGCGTCATTCGGATGCGGGTGATTTAAAACCCCTTCTTTGCGTGAAACGGCGGGCGCGGCTCCTTTTTGGGAGCTGCGCCCGCAAAATTTTTCCTGCTCCCTTATACAGTGGGGAAAAACATCCGATATCATAACCAAGTGTAGGGAATTCACACAAATTCAACAGGTGCAGGGATGCGCAGGAAAGTGAGAATCCTGGTATGAACATGAGAACTACGACGCTGGAGAATGGGATGTGGGCTGTGGTGCAGGACCGGCCCTCCGCTCCCGGTAAGGCGGCTTCGTCCGGCTTTGCCGCCCAGCTGAGCCGGGCGACACAGGCGGCCCAGGCGGATCAGGCCGGCGGCGGGGAGCTGAAGGCGGCCTATGACCGGCTGTCGGCTGCCTCTAAGGCGGTGCTGAACCGGCTGAAGGCGGGGGAGGCCAACGTCTCTAAGGAGGAATGGGCCGCCCTGCGCAGGGAGCTGCGGGACGCGGGCCTCATCACCCAGGAGGAGTTTTTCCGCTCGGACCCGGACGTGGTGGTTGTGGGGTACACGGACGCCAACGGGGAGCTGGTCACCTATCCTCCCGTTTGCTGCCAAGGTGCGGCGCAGTCCAATGGAGGCGTGTTGATAAGCCGGTACTGGTCGCCGGAGGACTGGGCGGGCGACCCGCTTCGGTTTCTGGACAAATGGCTGGAGGCCATCCGGGACTGGCAGGATGAAGTGGACGCCCAGTACCGGGCGGACGGGACGAAATATGACACGTCCCACCTCACAAAACAGGCTGAGGCCCACGAGAAGGTATCGGGCCTGGTGAAGGCAATGCTGGAACTGTGCTGAGCGGCGCGGCCCCTCCCACCGGGAGGGGCCGGTTTTTTTGTCCATTTGTGAAACCTGGGCGGCGCGGACTGTGATATGATAGGTGAAAGCAGCTTTTACCCACCGACAAGGAGCCGTTCAATGAGAGAAGAAAGCATTCTGCGCAAGCTGCGCGCCCGCGATCCTGCCGGGCTGGAGGGGCTGATGGCCCGCTACCTCCCCTACGTATCCGCTGTGGTTTGGGGCGTCCTTCGGGGCGCCATGACGGCGGAGGATGGGGAGGAGGTGGCGTCCGACGTGTTTCTGGCAGCCTGGGAACAGCCGGAAGACCTGCAAGCGGGCCGGGTGAAGGCGTGGCTGGGCGCGGTGGCCCGGAACAAAGCGAAAAACAAGCTCCGGCAGGCGGGCCGCACCCTCCCGCTGGAGGAGGACGCGCTGGACCTGCCGGGCCCGGACGACCCCGCCGGGGCGCTGGAGCGGGCGGAGGAGCGGGAGCTGGTGCGCCGGGCGGTGGACAGCCTGCCGCCCCAGGACCGGGAAATTTTCCTGCGCCGGTATTACTATGCCCAGAGCGTGAAGGAGGTGGCCGCCGCCGTGGGGATGGGCGAGGCCGCCGTCAAAACCAGGCTGCACAGGGGACGGAACAAACTGAAGGAACTGCTGACAAAGGAGGAACTGAGATGAACAAACGGATTTCGGACCTGCTGGACGGTTATGAGGACGGCAGCGTGGAGCTGTCCGGCGAAACGCCCCTCTCGTCCGCCCGGATCAAGGAGCTGACCATGAAGCGCGCCAAAGGCATAAAAAGGAATCCGTGGCACAGGGCGCCCCTGCGGGTGCTGGCGGCGGCTGCCGCAGCGGCCGCGCTCACCATGACCGCCTTCGCGGCGGCGCGGATATTGGGGGCGGGCGACCTGATGGCGGGGCTGTTCGAGGGGTGGGGCGGAAAGCCCCTCAGCGTCACCCAGGTGGAGACCCTCAACGGTATGGGCCATCTCTTTGACGGCAGCGAGCAGTTCAGCGTCACCAGCGGCGGGGCCACCATCACCCCCGTCTCCGCCCTGGCGGACGAGGACTGCTATTATCTGCACCTGCGCGTGGAGGCCCCCGAGGGTACTGTGCTGCCCGATTTGGACTGGGATACTCAGGGCCATTACGTGCTGTACGGCGAGGAGGAAGAGGGCTTCCTCCGGCTGGGCGTGGCCTACAGCAGCTGGGAGGAAATGGACGAAACCTATTATGGAAGGGGATGCGCCCTCTTTGACCCGGGGATAGTGCGCCTGACCGGCTTCGGCTATGGCTGTGAGACCCTGCCTGACGCCGACCCCACAGACAATGTGAAGGAGATTGTGCTGACAATTTACTCTGCGGCGTTCCAAAGCATCCGATATAACGACGGCAGGGACAAGCAGCTGATCTTGGGGGGGCTGTGGGTTGAGCACTTTGACCAGGATCTGGATAAGTGGACATATACGCAGGTATTCAGCGGGGAGTTCAAGCTGGACATCGGCGGGCATTTTGAGAGCCGGGTTGCCGCCATTGACTGCGCCGGGGCGGAGTGGAGCGACCCGGAGAGCGGGCAGGTCAACCGCATGGACATGATGAAACTCTCTCCGCTGGGAATTAAATTCCAGTTCCACAGCAACGTGCGGGAGGAAAACGGGCGCGTCAAGCCCCAGTTCCCCGGCGATGTGCGGGTTGTGATGAAGGACGGCTCGGAGGTCAGCTTTGCCCAGGGCAACGCCATCTATGTGACAAAGGAGCACTGGGAGAGGTCGGACCCCTATTTCCAGGTGACAGCCGGTATGCTCACCCGGGAGCCGGAGTGGGCGCTGGGGAGCTATGCGGCATTCTCCGCGCCCATAGACCTGGCCCAGGTGGACTACGTCCAATTTGGGGAGGATGATATCTACCCCATCCGCACAAATTGACACTGCTGGGCCCCCTCCCCTGTGGGAGGGGGCCTTGACTTTCCCACCCCACGGCGTTAAAATAAAAAGAAATTCTGATAGTAAAGGAAATGATACCCAAATGGCAAAAATCGACATCGTATCCGGCTTTCTGGGGGCGGGCAAAACCACCCTCATCAAAAAGCTGCTTTCCGAGGCGTACCAGGGCGAGAAGCTGGTGCTCATTGAGAATGAGTTCGGCGAGATCAGCGTGGACGGCGGATTTTTGAAGGACGCGGGCATTGAGATCTCCGAGATGTCCTCCGGCTGCATCTGCTGCTCCCTGGTGGGGGACTTCGGGAAGGCCCTTCACGAGGTTGAGGAGCGCTTCCACCCGGACCGCATCCTTATCGAGCCCTCCGGGGTGGGCAAGCTGTCCGACGTGGTGGCGGCGGTGGAGAAGGCCGCGCAGGAGGACCCGGCGCTGCGGCTCAACTCCTTTGCCACCGTGGCGGACGCCTCCAAGGTAAAGGTGTATATGAAGAACTTCGGCGAGTTCTATAACAACCAGGTGGAGCACGCGGGCGCCATTGTGCTCTCCCGCACCCAGAACCTGACCCAGGACAAGCTGGAGGGGGCGGTGGCGCTGCTGCGGGAGAAGAATCCTGCGGCGGCCATCCTCACCACCCCCTGGGATCAGCTGGACGGCAAGACCATCCTATCCGCCATTGAGAAGACCTCCCTGGAGGAGGAGCTGCTGGAGGGCATCCAGACGGGATGCGCCCACCCACACCACGATCATGGGCGCCACTGTCATGACCATGGGGAGCACGACTGCCACCATGGCCACGAGGAGCACACATGCTGCCATGGGGAGGGCCGCGATGGGCACTGCCATCATGACCACGACAGCCACGAGCATCACCATGACCACGGCAGCCATGAGCATCATCATGACCATGGAGAGGGGTGCTCCTGCGGGTGCGGCGGCCATGAGCACCACGGCCACCACCACGCCGACGAGGTGTTTTCCAGCTGGGGGAGGGAGAGCGTCAAGCCCTTTGCCAGGCAGGAGCTGGAGCGCATCCTGGACCAGCTGGATCTGGGTGAGTGCGGCGCGATCCTGCGGGCCAAGGGCATCGTCCCGGCGGGGGACGGGAGCTGGCTCCATTTCGACTATGTCCCCGGGGAGCATGAGGTGCGCACCGGCCCGGCGGACTATACCGGGCGGCTGTGCGTCATCGGCGCGGATCTGAAAGAGGACAGGCTGGCGGCCCTGTTCGGGCTGTAAAGGGGCGTACCATCCATGGACATCCCTGTATACCTGTTCGCCGGATTTCTGGACGGC
This sequence comes from uncultured Oscillospiraceae bacterium, assembly GCA_910587255.1. Taxonomy (GTDB): domain Bacteria; phylum Bacillota; class Clostridia; order Oscillospirales; family Oscillospiraceae; genus Enterenecus. The sequence continues at coordinate 138,905 of CAJUKT010000048.1, read as the reverse complement.
GGCAAGACCACCTTTATCAACGGCATTTTGCGCGACGGCTTTGCCATCCAGGAGCGCACGCTGCTGCTGTGCTGCGAGGAGGGGGAAGTGGAATACGACCCCAGAGCGCTGAAGAATGTGACGGTGGTCCATGTGGAGGAGGAGGGGGAGCTGACTCCCGCCTATCTGAAGCAGCTGGAGAAAAAGCACCGGCCCAAGCAGATTTTGATTGAGTATAACGGCATGTGGTCTCTGGCGCGGCTTTATCAGGAGGCGCTGCCGGATAATTGGGTGCTCTACCAGATCATGACCATGGTGGAGGCGGGCAGCTTCGATACCTACGCCAAAAACCTGGGCCAGATCATGATGGAAAAGCTCACCAATGCGGATATGATCGTGTTCAACCGCTGCGACGGGGCGCTGCGGGCCTCGCTGCGCCAGCGCAACCTGAAAATGGTCAACCGCCGGGCCAGCATCTACCTGGAGAACACCGACGGCACCAGCGAGGACTACGCCGATGACACGGTATGCCCCTTCGATTTGGAGCAGGAGGTCATCGACATACCCGACGGTGACTTCGGTATCTGGTATGTGGACGCGATGGAGCACCCGGAGCGGTACGACGGGAAAACCGTCCGCGCCAGGCTGGTGGTGTGCCACCTGCCCCAGTACCCGGAGGATGCGGTTTTGGGGCGGTTTGCCATGACCTGCTGTGAAGACGACATCACCTTCCTGGGCCTGGTGGCCAGGGGGGAGGGCTTCGGCGCTTTTGAAAACCGCGCCTGGGCGGATGTGAGCGGGGTTATCCGCATGGAGCCGCACAGGGCCTACGAGGGGGAAAAGGGCCCGGTGCTGTACGCCGCTTCCATCAGTCCCGCCGAAAAGCCGGAGCAGGAGGTGCTCACCTTCTGAGGCGGCGGGAATTTGAGAAAATCATATAATCGTGCGCGGCTTGCCGGGGAAACCCGGCAGGCTGTGTCATGCCCGGAAAATAAGACGGGGCAGGGATATTTTTCCTGCCGCAGAATGCTCATACTGACTGTTGCAATTGGGAGGATTCTCCGATATAATAGGCGTAGTATGAGTTCCGCCTCCCGCCGCGGGCGGAGGGCTGCGGCGCCTTGGCTGTGCCCGCGGCAAAATCAATGAAGGAGGACTTAACATCATGGGTAAAAGCATCAAGAGATCTGTCAGCATCCGCATCATCTGCGCCATTGTGGCCATAACGCTGTTCAGTGTGGTGACCACGGCGAACATTCTGCGCATTGATGGCACCCAGGAGAAGAGCATTCAGGCAAACTCCATGCTGGACAGCATCCAGCGGGCAGAGGTGGCCCATTATAAATGGGCGGCCAACCTGAGCAACGCGCTGTATGCCGGAACAGAATTTACCGGCAGCCTGGACCACACCGGCTGCGTGCTGGGCAAGTGGCTGTACAGCGAGATGAGCCTGCATGACGACACCCTGGATACGCTGCGCGGGAAGATTGAGCCGCTGCATAAGGAGCTTCACGCATCTGCGGGCACCGTGCTGGATATGTACGGCGGGAACCGCAGCCAGGCCCAGCAGTACTACCAGGATACGATTCAGACCAACCTCACCACGCTGGTCGGCCTGCTGGACGAGGTGGTGACCCGCGGCCAGGAGCTGAGCGCGGAGTATAACGAGAGCATGAGCGCCACCGTCAGCCAGATGCACCTGATTACCAGCATCTGCCTGGTCATCAATCTGATCTGTATGGTCAGCCTGGTGCAGTATGTGCTCAGATGTGTGATTAAGCCGATGCTGCTCATCACCGACAAGGTTCGGCCTCTCCAGGACGGCAACCTGACGCTGGAGATAGGATACAGCTCCAAAAATGAGCTCGGCCAGCTGGCTCAGACCCTGGAGCAGTCCCTGGGGCGCATCCATGAGTATGTGGACGATATCGACCGGGTTATGGGGGAGCTGGCCCAAGGCAATTTCGACGTGTCCACCTCCACCCAATACATCGGCGACTTCCAGTCCATTGAGACTGCGCTGGACCGCTTCACCGCTGCGGTGTCCGACGCCATGGGCAATGTGGTCCAGGCGGAGCAGCGGGTGAGCAGCCACGCCGAGCAGCTGTCCAGCGGGGCCCAGGCCCTGGCCCAGGGGGCCACGGAGCAGGCCAGCGCGGTGCAGGAGCTGTACGCCACGGTGGATGACCTGTCCAAGAGTGCCGACCGCAATGCAGAGACCGCTGCGGGCGCCCAGGAGAGCGCCCGGCTCACCAGCCAGCAGGTGAATGTGAGCAGCGGCCAGATGGATCAGATGGTGTCCGCCATGGCGGACATTGCCGACGCCTCCGAGCAGATCGGCAAGATCATCGCCACCATTGAGAATATCGCCTTCCAGACCAACATCCTGGCGCTGAACGCCGCGGTGGAGGCCGCCCGGGCGGGTACGGCGGGCAAGGGCTTTGCCGTGGTGGCCGATGAGGTGCGCAACCTGGCCTCGAAGTCCGACGAGGCGGCCAAGGCCACCAAGGATCTCATCGAGAACTCCATCCAGGCCACCCAGCGGGGCAGCCAGATCGTGGGCGAGGTGTCCGACTCCCTGAAAAAGACCCAGGAGCTGGTGGTGCAGTCCAACGATGCCATCGCCACCATCGCGGAGGCCATCAAGGAAGAGGCCGGGTCCCTGGCCCAGGTGTCTGAGGGCATCGGCCAGATCTCGTCGGTGGTTCAGACCAACTCCGCCAGCAGCGAGGAATCCGCCGCCGTCAGCTCCGAGCTGTTCGAGCAGGTCCACGTGCTGGAGGACGAGACGAAGCGCTTCAAACTGAAGGGCGCCCACCAGATGATGGGCGGGATGCGGTAAGAAAAGTAAAACGGGCGGGCCGGCAACAGCCGGCCCGCCTTTTTTTAGCGCCGTTACTTGGAAATGTACCGCTCCACAATGGCGTTGAGCTCGTCCCAGTGCTCCTCCATGTCCGCCACCAGCTTGCATTGGGTGCGGGTGCGGTCCAGGTTTTGGCCCGGGCGGCTGGTGTGGAAATAGACATCGCCCTCCAGATAGTCGGTGAGGAAGCGTATCCCGCACTCCAGGGTCATCAGCTTGGCCCCCCAGGGGAGATAGCGGATCTCCGCCTCGGTAAGGGCGTCCCCCGCCTCCGACAGGAAGGCGGCGGTATAGGTCTCAAACAGACCCACATCCAGGTTTACCTTGGACAGGTCGGGCTCATCCTCGGCGCTGTGGTTGGCGCCGAAGCGGATGGAATCGCCGAAGTCGTTGATGGACAGCCCGGGCATCACCGTGTCAAGGTCGATGACGCATAGGGCCTCCCCCGTTTTTTCGTCCATGAGGACGTTGTTCAGCTTGGTGTCGTTGTGGGTCACCCGCAGGGGGAGCGTCCCCTCCCGCAGGGCGCTGAGGGCGGCGGAGCAGTCCTTTTCCCGGGCCAGCATGAACGCGATGTCCTCCCGGCAGTCCTTGGCACGGCCCAGGGGATCGGCGGCCACGGCGTTTTTCAGGTTTTGCAGGCGGTTTTCCGTGTCATGGAAGCGGGGGATAGTCTCGTGGAGGGTGTGGGCGGGGTAGTCCCGCAGCAGCCGCTGGAAGCGGCCGAAGGCCCGACCGGAGGCGGCGAACAGCTCCGGCGTCTCGGCGGACTGGTAGCATACGGTGCCCTCCACAAAGGGGAAGGCGCGCCACACGCCGCCCGTGCTGTCGGTGACGCTGGCGGCCCCGTCCCGGGTGCGCAGGACGGACAGGGTTTCCCGGGTGGGATCACCGCCCAGCCGCGTGATTTCCCGGCTCAGGTGCTCCGTGACGTTGACGATGTTCTCCATCAGCTTGTCCGGCTCCTTGAAGGCCACGGGGCTGACCCGCTGGAGAATGGACCGGCACACGCTCCCGTCCGGTCTCCGGGCGTCCACCCGGAAAGTGTCGTTGATGTGCCCCTCGCCGAAGCGGGAGGTGCTCTCCACCGTCCCGCCGAAGTCGTAGGCGGACAGCGCCTCCTGGAGGGCTTGCTCTGCCTGTACCATACTCATTATCGTCTCCTCCTGACTCTGTACGTGATCAGGTCTTGTAGCCGTTGGGATTGGTGGACTGCCATTTGTAAGAGGAGGCGCACATCTCATCAATGCCCAGCTGGGCCTCCCAGCCCAGCTCGTCCCTGGCCTTGGCCGGGTCGGCGTAGCAAACGGCGATGTCGCCGGGGCGGCGGGGTTCGATGACGTAGGGCAGGGTTTTGCCGCAGGCCTTCTCATAGGCGTGGAGCACGTCCAGCACGCTGTATCCCTTGCCGGTGCCCAAATTGCACACAAACAGGCCGCATTTGGTGTCCAGCTTCTTCAGCGCGGCCACATGGCCCTTTGCCAGGTCCACCACATGGATATAGTCCCGCACGCCGGTGCCGTCGGGGGTGGGGTAGTCGTCGCCGAACACGTGGAGCTTCTCCAGCTGGCCCACCGACACCTTGGCGATATAGGGCACCAGGTTGTTAGGGATGCCGTTTGGGTCCTCCCCCATCAGGCCGGACTCGTGGGCGCCGATGGGGTTAAAGTAGCGCAGAAGTGCCACGTTGAGCTGGGGGTCGGCGGCGCAGATGTCCATGAGAATTTTTTCCTGGAAGAGCTTGGAGGTGCCGTAGGGATTGGTGGTGCCGCCGGTGGGGAAATCCTCCCGGATGGGGACGGTGGCGGGGTCGCCGTACACCGTGGCGGAGGAGGAGAACACAAAGTTCCTTACCCCGTGACGGCGCATGGCCTGGAGAAGGTACAGGGTGCTGATGAGGTTGTTGGAGTAGTACTCCAGGGGCTTGGACACGCTCTCGCCCACGGCCTTGAGCCCGGCGAAGTGGATCACCGCGTCGATGCCGGGGTGCTGGGCAAACAGGGCCTCCACCTCATCCTCGCGGCACAGCTCCGTTTTGACGAAGGGGACCTTTTTGCCGGTGATCTTCTCCACCCGGACCAGGGCCTCCTCGCAGGAGTTATAAAGGTTGTCCGCCACCACGATCTCATAGCCCGCGTTGAGAAGCTCCACGCAGGTGTGGCTGCCGATGTACCCGGCGCCTCCGCAAACCAGAATAGACATAAGACCACGCGCTCCTTCATCATGTTATATTTGCCCGCCGGGAGGGGATGCCTCCTGGTGATTGCTGATATTATACCCAAACCGAAATCGGATGGGAATGGAATTTCTTGCGTTACATTTATATATTATTGCCGCGATGGGCTCATTTGCTCCCGGCGCGCCGGCGCCTGCGGTACTCCATGGGGCTCATCCCCTCCTGGCGGCGGAAGCATTGGGAGAAGTAGCTCAGGGAGGAAAAGCCCAGGATCTGGGCGATCTGGGACAGGGAGTGGTCGGTCTCGGCCAGGAGGAAGCGGCTCTCCTGGATGCGGCGGGAGATGAGATAGCTGATGGGCGAGGTATTGAACTCCTTGCGGAAGGCATGGGAGAGGTAGTATTTATTGATGTGCACCAGCCCGGCCAGCTGTTCCAGGGTGAGGTTTTCCTTGAAGTGGTTGTCGATATAGCGCCGGACCAGGCCGCATTCCCGGCTGGACCGGGGCCCGGCGGGCACGGCGTCGGACAGGGCGAAGTCGTCCCTGCGGGCCAGGCGCAGCAAAATGACCTCCAGCAGGTGCTGGCAGATCTCATCGCATCCGGCCCGGGGCTCCCGGGTCTCCTGGATCAGGGTGCGCAGGCTGCTGGATATGGCCTCCTCCGCATACAGGCGGATGAGGACGCAGCCGCTGGCGTCGGCGCTGGTCTCCAGCCCCTCCACCCCCAGCACCACGTATTCCATGGGGCTGCCGTCCTGACTGGTCTCGGTGTGGGGGATGCCCGCGTTGACCACCACAAGGTCGTTGACGGCCACGGGAAAACGGTCCTGGCGGATCTGGAAGTCGCCGTGGCCGCCGGTGATGAAAAACAGCTCCCCGCAGGTATGGGAGTGGAGCTGGGAGGTCCACTCCTGGCTGTAACGGGTGTAGGTCACATAGCGCAGCCGGGCCCGGCTGCGGACCGTGCCCTCGTCCAGGGCACGATCCGACTGTGCCAAAATGTACTGATGGGTACTCATGGCGCGCCCCTCCCGTCCGGCACAAGATTGCACAAATGCGCACTGCGGCCGTCAAAACTCATTATAGCTTCTTTTTTTGTTTTGTGCAACTCTCCACAATAAATTTTGGGAGGAATGGAGAAAAATAGCTAAAGTCTGCTTTAAAGGAAAAGAGCGGCGGATGGAATTATGAAATCTGCCAAAAAACCGAGCGGACAGGCAATTCCTCTTTTGACAAAATGCAAAAAGAACAAGAAAGCTAAAAACTGAAGCAACAATCGAATTGTTATATGCTGGCGCAGCGTTTACCTTATAAAGTGTAAGAGGCGGGGAGGCACCCCGCCGCATCCGAGTACATATTTGGAAATGGAGGAACTGAAATGAAAAAGATCCTGAGCGTTCTCTTGGCTGCCGTCATGGTGCTGGGCCTGCTGGCCGGCTGCGCCGACAAGCCCGTCGAGACGAACAATCCCCCCGCGAGCAATCCCCCTGCCTCCCAGCCTGCCGACGATAGCAGCGAGCCCGCCGGCAAGCAGTACGACGGCGTGGAGCTGACCATGTGGTCCATGTGGTCCTCCGGCGAGCCCCAGGCCAACGTGATTGAGGCCGCCAAGGCCGCCTTCGAGGAGCAGACCGGCGCCAAGATCACCATTGAGTTCAAGGGCCGCGACGTGAACAAGGTGCTGGCCGCCTCCCTGGAGGCCCAGGATAACATCGACATCATCGAGGACGACTACAAGCGCATCGGCACTGTCTACAACAAGTTCACCTACGACCTGACCGAGATGGCCAAGGCTGCCAACTACGACAGCTTCAGCTACAAGTGCTTCAACGACCAGTCCATCGCTTGGGCCGGTTATCTGAACGCCATTACCGAGCAGCCCAACATCGGCGGTATCTTCTATGACAAGGACGCGTTTGAGAATGCCGGCATCACCGCTGAGCCCAAGACCTGGGCCGAGTTCCTGGATGCCTGCCAGAAGCTGAAGGACGCGGGCGTCGGCCCCCTGGCCCAGGACTCCGCCTACTGCGATTTCGCTTTCTATCATACCCTGGTCCGCTACCTGGGCGAAGCCAAGATTGAGGAGCTGACCATGAACGGCGGCTGGAGCGGCACCGCCGCCGAGCAGGCCGCTCAGGACATCATCGACCTGCGCAACGCCGGCTATCTGGCGGATGGCGCGCCCGACGAGTTCCCCTCCAGCCAGAACAAGATCGGCTTCGGCCAGGCCGCCATGGTCATCTGCGCCGACTATGTCACCGCCGAGGTGAACGGCAACACCGGTACTCAGGTTAACTGGGGCCTGTTCAACTACCCCGCTGTGGACGGCGGCGCGGACAACGGCGCGGCGTATATGGGCGCCAACTCCCTGGCCATCACCAGCTACAGCAAGAACCCGCAGGCCGCTTTTGACTTCATCCTGTTCCTGACCACCGGCGAGTATGGCCAGAAGCTGGCCGACGAGGCTCACCAGATCCCCGCCGACAGCCGCAACACCGCTCCCGCCGATTTGAACGGCACCATCGAGACCCTCCAGGCTGCCGTGTCTCCCATGACCTGGTGTGCCAGCCTGTCCGTCAACGCGGATCTGAAGGACACCATCAAGTCCATGTGCACCGAGCTGTTTGAGGGCAAGTACGCCGACGGCGCCGCTTTCTGCGCCGCCCTGGACGCCCTGTATTGATCAAAAAGCCATAGCTCAACCCGTCGCGCTGGCAGGCGGCGCCTCAACGGCGCCGCCTGCTTCTTATATCCGATTATCCCAAACAAGAAAGGAGAGAGAAAACCCATGAGAAAAAACAAGGCGATGATCTTCTGGTTCTGCCTGCCGGCCCTGCTGTCCCTGGTGATCATGTTCGTCTACCCCGTGTGCCGCACGGTGGTCATGAGCTTTTTCCAGGTGGAGAGCGTTACCGCCACCACGGCGGACTGGAGCTTCTACGGACTGGGGAACTACGCTAAGATTTTCGGCAGCGCCAGCTTCATGACCTCCATGCGCAACATGATGCTGATTTGGATTGTGGGCGGGGTGTTCACCCTGCTTCTGGCTATGCTGATGGCGGTGGTGGTCACCAGCGGCATCCGGGGGAAGAAGTTCTTCCGGGCCGCCATCTACATGCCCAACATCATCAGCGCCGTGGCCCTGGCAACTATGTGGATCCAGTACATCTTCAACTATGATTACGGCATGCTCAACGAGATCGTCCAGCTCTTTGGCGGCGAGAAGGTTAAGTGGCTGGGCACCGACCTGAAGTTCTGGGCCATGACCGGCTCCTTCATCTTTGGCAGCGTGGGCTACTATATGCTCATCTACATCAGCGGCATTGAAGGCATCCCCCAGGATCTCTACGAGGCCGCCACCATCGACGGCGCGGGCAAGGGCCGCCAGTTCTTCGATATCACCCTGCCCCTGCTCAAGGGCGTCATCAAGACCTCCATCACCTTCTGGAGCATCAACACCACCACCTTCTTCCTGTGGACCAAGATGTTCTCTCCCATTGATACCGAATCGTCCACCATTGTGCCGGTGATTTACCTATATGACATGGTGTTCGGCGGAAAGGGCATCACCACCCGGGACGCGGGCGCAGGCGCAGCGGTAGGCGTGGTGCTGACGCTGATTATCATAGCGGTCTATCTGATTACCGAGCAGCTCTTCAAGGGCAGCGATCTGGAATATTGAGAGAGGGGGGAGCAGTGTGAAAAAGATCAATTGGAAAAAAGAGCTGCGGCTTCTGCCCGGTTATCTGATCGTATCTGTCTGGGTGCTGTTTACTGCGGTGATGCTGTTCTGGATTTTGGGCGCCAGCCTGTCCACCTCCCCGGAGATCTTCAAGGGGGAGATCTTCAAATTTGCCAGCGGCTTCCATTGGGAGAACTACGCCACTGCCTGGAATGTCCAGAATGTGTCGGTGTTCTTCGCCAACTCCCTGCTGTACTCGGTTATCTCCTGCGCGGGGGTGCTGGCTATCGCGGCCCCTGCGGCCTATGTGCTCTCCCGCTGGCAGTTCACCGGCGGCAAGGCCCTGCGCATCGGCCTGGTGGTTGCCATGAGCGTGCCCGTAATCATGGTCATCATGCCCATCTACTCCCTGTCCGTGCAGTGGGGGATCAAGGGCCGGGTGCTGCTGATCGTCCTGTACATCCTGCTCCGGGTTCCGTATACCACCATTTACCTGCTGGACTTCTTCTCCACCCTGTCCCGCACCTATGAGGAGGCCGCCTATCTGGACGGGTGCAGCGCCCCCAAGACCTTCCTGAAGATTATGCTGCCCCTGGTGCAGCCCGCCATTGTGACGGTGACGATCTTCAACTTCATGTCCGTGTGGAACGAGTTCTTCATGGCCCTGATCTTCACCAGCAGCGAGAGCATGGCTCCCGTGGGCGTGGGCCTGCTGAACATCATCAACGCCATGAAGTATACCGGCCAATGGGGCGGCATGTTCGCGGCGGTTATCATCGTATTCCTGCCCACCTTCCTGCTGTACATCTTCATGTCTGAAAAGATCATTGCCGGCGTGACAGGCGGCGGCGTCAAGGGATAACCCCCAGTCTGGAGGAATCAATGAGCGAAGAACAACAGAAATTCGGCCGGGTTACCATTCCCACCGATGTGGACGTGGTACCCGAGACCCTGGAGCTTCTCAAGCGCTGGGGGGCGGACGCCATCCGGGACTGCGACGGCACCGATTACCCGGAGGCCCTGAAAGGGGTGGACGCCAAGGTTTACTCCACCTACTACACCACCCGGAAGGACAACGCCTGGGCGAAGGCCAACCCGGATGAGGTGCAGCAGTGCTACATCACCACAGGATTCCACACCGCTGTGGGCGGTGCGCTGTCCATTCCGCTGATGAAGGGGATCTCCCGCGAGCTGCTGCAGGTGAACACCCGGGACGATATCAAGCGCTGGTGGGAGGTGGTGGACCGCACCACAGGCCGGCCCCTGCCGCCGTCGGCGTGGCGCTATGAGGAGGGGACGGGCTGTGTGGTGGTGGATGCCCCCGAGGAGTTCCACGACTATACGGTGAGCTTCCTGGCCTATATCATCTGGGACCCCGTGCACATGTATAACGCGGTTACCAATGGCTGGACCGACTTTGAGCACCAGATCACCTTCGATGTGCGCCAGCCCAAGACCCACAAATTCACCATGGAACGGCTGCGCAAGTTCATCGCGGACCACCCCTACGTGGATGTGATCCGCTACACCACCTTCTTCCACCAGTTCACCCTGATTTTCGATGAGCTGAAGCGGGAGAAATATGTGGACTGGTACGGCTACTCGGCCTCCGTATCCCCCTACATTTTGGAGCACTTTGAAAAAGAGGCGGGCTATAAATTCCGCCCTGAGTTCATCATCGACCAGGGGTACTACAACAACCAGTACCGCACCCCCTCCAAGGAGTTTAAGGATTTTATGGCCTTCCAGCGCCGGGAGGTGGCCGCCCTGGCCAAGGAGATGGTGGACATCACCCACGAGCTGGGCCGGGAGGCCATGATGTTCCTGGGCGACCACTTCATCGGCACCGAGCCCTATATGGACGAGTTCAAGGGCATTGGCCTGGATGCGGTGGTGGGATCGGTGGGCAATGGGGCCACCCTGCGGCTCATTTCCGACATACCCGGCGTGAAATACACCGAGGGCCGGTTCCTGCCCTATTTCTTCCCGGACACCTTCCACGAGGGGGGCGACCCGGTGCGGGAGGCCAAGGAGAACTGGGTCACCGCCCGGCGGGCCATCCTCCGCAAGCCCATCGACCGCATCGGCTACGGCGGCTATCTGAAGCTGGCCTGCCAATTCCCGGAGTTTTTGGACTACGTGGAGTCGGTATGCGGCGAGTTCAGGGAGCTGTACGCCAACATCAAGGGGACTACCCCATACTGCGTCAAAACGGTGGGGGTGCTCAACGCCTGGGGCCGGGCCCGGTCCTGGGGGTGCCACATGGTCCACCACGCCCTGTATCAAAAGCAGAATTACGCCTACGCCGGGGTGATCGAGGCCCTGTCCGGCGCGCCCTTTGAGGTGAAATTCCTTAGCTTTGACGATATAAAGGCCGACCCCCATGGATTGGACGGGGTGGATGTGCTCATCAATGTGGGCGGCGGCGATACTGCCCACACCGGCGGCGCGGTCTGGGAGGACCCGGCGGTGTCTGCGGCGGTGAAGCGGTTTGTCCACCGCGGCGGCGGCGTCATCGGCGTGGGCGAGCCCTCCGGCCATCAGTACCAGGGGCGCTATCTCCAGCTGGCCAACGTGCTGGGGGTGGAGAAGGAGACCGGGCTAACCCTGGGCTACGACAAGTATAACTGGGAGGAGCACCCGGATCACTTTATCCTGGCCGACTGCGCCGGGCAGGCCGACTTCGGCCATGGAGCCCGGGATGTGTACGCCCTGGAGGGCGCACAGGTGCTCCTGCAGCGGGACCGGGAGGTCCATCTTGCGGTGAACGAGTACGGCGCGGGCCGTGGCGTCTATATCTCCGGCCTGCCCTACAGCTTTGAAAACAGCCGTCTGCTCTACCGGGCCATTCTGTGGGCGGCCCACGGGGAGGGGGAGCTTCACCGCTGGTTCTCCTCAAACGTGAATGTGGAGGTACACGCCTTTGTGGCAAACGGCAAGTTCTGCGTGGTCAACAACACCTATGAGCCCCAGTCCACCACCATCTGGACAGACGGGGGAGAGGGGAAGCGGCTGGATTTGGCGGCCAACGAGATCAAATGGTTTGACACCGGGCGTCAGCCGTAAGGGGAGACGCCTGTGAAGACGCCGGAATACTATGAGACGGACGTGCAGGCCTTTTTTGAGGGGAGGCCGGCGGAGCTGGCGGTGTACCAAGCGCTGTTCCGGCGGTTGGATGCGGCCTTTCCCGACAGCCGGGTCAAGGTGCAAAAGACACAGATCAGCTTTTATGACCGGCGCCTGTACGCCGCTGCCTCGCTGCCCCGGCGGCGGAAGGGCTGGCCGGAGCGGTGCCTGCTGCTCACCTTTGGGCTGGCCCGCCGGGTGGAGTCCCCCCGCATTGCTGTGGCTGTGGAGCCCTATCCCAACCGCTGGACCCACCATGTAACGGTGGCGGGGGAGGCGGAGCTGGACGGGGAACTGATGGACTGGCTCCGGGAGGCCCATGATTTCGCGCTGCTCAAGTAAAAACTGCCGTTGACAAAAAAGAGGCCGCCCGCTTATCGGTTTGATAAGCGGGCGGCCCTTTTATGCCTTGTGGGGCGCAGACGGCTGCGATTCGCGCCCGGGAAGACGGCCTCCCCGGATTTTTTCCAAAGTGCCCTCCAGGGTTTCTACCTCCTGCAATTCCATCAGTTCGCCGATGAGACGGTTGGATAATAGAAAGCCCTCCGGGGTAAAATGCCAGCGGCGGCCTGTCTGGACGGCCCAGCCCCTTTGTTCGTATTCCGACAGCTTGGCCGCCAGGGGGTCGAAGTTCATGTAGTACTCCCGGCGGTACTCCCACTCCTCAATGCCGTGGGTGGTGCGCAGGCGGAGCATGAGGTATTCGCTGCCCCGTTCCCGGCGGGGGATTTCGTCCATGTCGTCCAGCAGCTTGCCGTCCCCCAGCACGCCCCGGATGTAACCCTCTAAATCCTTCACAAAGGAGTACCGGCAGCCGCCGAAGTCGGAGTGGGCCGCCGCGCCCAGCCCCACATAGGGCCGGCCCATCCAGTATTTCAGGTTGTGCCGGGACTGGTAGCCCGTGCGGGAAAAATTGGACACCTCATACTGCTCCAGTCCCGCCTGGGCCAGGCGGGCCACCGTCCAGAGGTAGCGTCCGGCCTGCTCGTCGTCGCTGGGCAGAGACTCGCCCTCCGCCACACGGCGGGCCAGGGGGGTGCCCTCCTCCACGGTGAGGCCGTAGCAGGACAGGTGCTCCGGCTCCAGAGCCAGGGCCGCCTCCACCGAGGCGCGCCAGCTCTCCTCCGTCTGGCCGGGCAGTCCGTAGATGAGGTCCAGGTTCAGATTTTTGATTTTGGCGTTTCGGGCGGCCTTGACGGCCTGCTCCACCTGCTTGAAGGTGTGGGGGCGGTGGACGGCGGCCAGCTCCCGGTCACAGGCGGACTGCATCCCCATGGACAGCCGGTTCACCCCCGCCCGGCGCAGGCGGCGGAGCATTTTCTCGTCAACGCTGTCCGGGTTGGCCTCCAGCGTGAATTCCACATCCTTGGAAAGGTTGAACCGCTTTTTCAGTGCGGATATCAGCTCCAGAAGCCGTTTTTCGCCGTACCAGGTGGGGGTGCCGCCGCCGATGTAGACGCTGTTCACCACCTGCTTTTTGGTGCGGGGGGCGGTGTCCAGAATCTGTTGGAGCAGCGCGCGCTGGTAGCCGTCCATTCGATCATCCTGGCCCGCCAGGGAATAGAAGTCGCAGTAGTCGCACTTGCTCCGGCAGAACGGGATGTGCACATACAGGCCCAACGAGTTTTCCATGGTCGTCCCCCTCAAAGCCGGCGCGGCGGCAATCGGCTTGGTATAGCAGTATTATACTCCGTTTTTCCCGAATATTCAATCCCCCATGTGTTTGATGGGACGAATAAGGTATTTCCTGTAAATATAATTTCGATAATTATATTTCGTAATTTTTGACTTGACGTAGCGGGAGATTCGTATTATACTAAGAGATAAGAAAGGTGGTGTTCCTATGGAACAGGTACTATATCGGGACCCCTTTGAGAGCGTCCCCCGCCGCCGGGCCCGCCCGGTGGAGAAGGGACGGGACCCCTACGACGGCCTGCGGCCCTGGTCGGCCATCACCCATGGGATTGGGGCGGTGCTGGGCGTGGCGGCTACGGCGGTGCTGGTGACGGCGGCAGCCTGGGCCGGAGATGTGTGGAAGATCGTGTCTTTCGCCATCTATGGGCTGTCCATGACGGCGCTTTACACCGCGTCTACGCTGTACCACTGTGTCAACACCACAGTGAAGGGCCGGGTGGCCCTGCGCAAGCTGGATCATGCCTCCATCTATTTCCTCATCGCCGGGTCGTACACGCCGGTGTGCCTCACCGCGCTGCGGGGAGCGTGGGGATGGACGCTGTTCGGCATCATCTGGGCGCTGGCGATTGCCGGACTGGTGATGAGCCTCACCTGGATCAACTGCCCCCGGGCGGTGACCTCCACCGTCTATATCGCCATGGGGTGGGTGGCGGTGTTCGCGCTCTACCCCCTGTGGCAGGCCATCGGCCCCCGGGGGATTGCCTGGCTGCTGGCGGGCGGTGTGCTGTACACTGTGGGCGGCGTGCTGTATGCGCTGAAATGGCCGGGACAGGATAACCCCCGGTTTGGCTGCCATGAGGTATTCCACGTGTTCATTCTGCTGGGTTCCATCGCCCATTTTGTGATGATGTACGGGGTGCTGCTGCCGCTGTAGAGTTCTTGCGAGAAGTGCATCAGAAAAGCCTCTGTCCGGGCCGCTTGGCCGGGGCAGAGGCTTTTTTTGCGTCAATCCGCCGATGGCTTGGCACAAAATCCGCAAAGATTTGCGATCATCCTTGGGAGCCAAACGCGGGCAGACCCGTCCGGGCGGCGGCCTGGGCGGGTCTGCCGGTTATACCAGCCGCTCCATAATCCACACGGGGCTGGAGTGGTCCCCAATGGTTTCGCTCCGGCGCAGGTCGCCAAAGCCCAGGGAGCGCCAGAAGGCGTGGCCTGCGGCATTGTTCAGCAGACAGGCCAGCCGAGCGCTGTCCATCCCGGCGTCCCCCGCCGACTGGAGCACCGCGTCCATAATTTCCCGGCCCGTGCCCTGCCGTCTAAGGGCCGGGGAGAGGAAGAAAAAGCCCACATACAGAGTGCGTTCCCGGGGGTAGCCCTCCACCAGGTCCAGCACTGCCTGGGGTGCTCCATCCTTCCACAGGGCGAGGTAGCGCTTCTGCTCCGGCACACAGCGGGGCGGGAGCAGGGCGATGTCATCCCGCAGGGATTGGGCGGTGGGCTGGCGGCGCTCCAGGTCAAAATAGGCCGGGTCGCTTTGCAGCAGGGCCAGAACGGCATCCACGCTGGCCCCGGTGACGGGGCGGAGCTCCCAACCGGGCA
Organism: uncultured Oscillospiraceae bacterium; assembly: GCA_910587255.1. Taxonomy (GTDB): domain Bacteria; phylum Bacillota; class Clostridia; order Oscillospirales; family Oscillospiraceae; genus Enterenecus. The sequence continues at coordinate 123,844 of CAJUKT010000048.1, read as the reverse complement.
GACGCCGGGCCAGACCATCGGACAGCGGCACATCGGGCAGCGGCCCCATGGAACCCACGCAGCGGTTGATGGGGGTGCCCAGGGCGTGGAATTTCTCCTCATAGTCGGTCATGACGCCCTGAACGCCTTGCTCATGGAGATTGCGGGTTACCTCGGACAGTGTAAAGCCCGCCTTGGGGAACTGGAACAGCGACCACTCAAACAGGGCGCGGTTATCGGTTTTAAAATGGACCTGCCCGCCCTCCCGGAGCACCCGGCGGTAGCCCCGCAGAAAGCCCTCGTGGGTGAGGCGCCGGCGGGAGTGCTTCACCGACGGCCAGGGATCGCAGAAGTTGATATAAATAAGATCCACCTCGCCGGGGGCGAAATACTGTTCCAGCGCGGCGGCATCCCCGTCGATGAAGAACACGTTGGTAAGGCCAAGCGCCTGGCAGCGCTCCATGGCGATGACCATGGCATCGGGCACCCGCTCTACCGCCACGTACAGGTCCGATGGATGGGCGGCGGCGGTTTCGGCGGTGAAGCGGCCCTTGCCGCAGCCCAGCTCCAGGCGCAGGCGGACGGCGTCCGGCTTGCGTGCGCGCCAGCGCCCCTTTTCCGCCGCAGGGTCTTGCACCAGCAGCGCCCCGCAGGCATCCATCCGGGAGGACAGATTTTTCTTTTTTCGCATCCGCATAACAGTCACCTCATTTGTTTTTTTCGGCTCCAGCCCTGGCAAAGCGCCAAAGACCTGGCAATGCCGGCGGCATAGCTGGCCGCACATTCTTTCGGCGCAAACAGTTCATCATTGGTCCTCTTTTGGCGCCCGAAGCACCTTCTCCAGTGGCTTCCCCTTGGCCAGCTCATCCACCAGCTTGTCCAGATAACGGGCCTCCCGCATCAGCGGGTCGGCCACCTCCTCCACCCGGACGCCGCATACCACACCGCGGATCAATGCCCGGTCCGGGTTAGGGCGGGGAGCCTGACGGAAGAAGTCCCCATAGGTGGCAGCCGATTCCAGCAGGCTGTCCAGCTCCGGCTGGGTGTAGCCGGTCAGCCAGCGGGCTGCGGTATCCACCTCGGCCCGGGTGCGGCCCTTCTTCTCGGCCTTGCTCACCAGTAGGCCGTAAACTTTCGCAAAGCTCATCTGAAATACCTTCGGTTCTGCCATCATAGCCACACTTCCCCTCTCTCCCGGCCGGTCACGGTTGGAAAATCTTTTCCAGCTCCGAAACGATTGCCTGGATATCCTCCGCCACCTGCTGCGGCGCATGGTACAGATCTCGAAACAGCTTCTCCAAATTCTCCTCAAAGTGATTAGGCAGCAGGGCGCACCGCTCCCGGCAGAGCTGGACCAGCCGCTTCTCACCTGGGTGGGTTGTCTCGTTCAGCGCGAACAGAACGTCAAAATAGGTCTCCAAAAACCCCGCCGTCCGATGGTTGACGCTCACCAAATCCCCCCGCTTCGCCGCCTTGATAAGCTGCGCGTCATAGGCGGGCATGGCGCTGTGGAGCAGCTTCCAGCCCCGGGCCAGGATATTCTCCTTCAGCTGGCGGGGATAGGGGACGGAAAAGCGTTCCTTTGCCTGGGCCAGACGGCCGTCCCGGTCATACACAGCCTTACAGGTGAGCAGGTTGTGCCACATACAGGTGGTGTAGGCGCTGCGGGCCTGAAACCGCTCCACCACCTGCGCCACATCGGCGGTGAACGCATCCAGATCTCGATAGAGGATATCTATGTCGGTCCCATTGCTGAGCCGGCAGTTGTCCTCGTACTCCCAGAAGTGGTTGCCAATTTCCATCACGGAGCAATACCGGGACAGGATGGCCCTGCGCGTTTCTTCCGGGACCGGCCTTTGGCAATAGAGATACACGTCATAGTCGGAGGCCTGGTCATAATGCGCCCCGGCACGGGAGCCGCCCAGGGCAAGGGCTTCCACCTCGTCCAGTGCGCACAGCTCGTTAAACAGTCTGTCTATCATATCGCCCGCGTCCTTTCCAGTTCATAAATGCTCTACGATTTTATCATGTTTTGGAGGGGAAATCAATTCCATCCGTGAAGGGAGCAGATGCGGGGCACTTGTCCCTTTAACGCACACTGGGAATCATAGAAAACTTTCAGAGTTGACGCGGCCCCTCCGATCTGGCATAATAGACGGCGCAAAGCGCCGGGAAAGGGACGGGGCTTCTGCCCGCTCCGCCCGGCGGGAGATTACATTGTGCAGGAGGAACGCACCATGGCGGAAAACACGGAAAGGACCTGGAGAAATCAGGTAATCTACTCCATTTTTGTGCGCAACCACACCACGGAGGGAACCTTCGAGGGGGTGCGGCGGGATCTGCCCCGCATCCGGGGGCTGGGGGTGGACGTGATTTGGCTGCTGCCCATCCACCCCATTGGAGAGAAGGCCCGTAAGGGCGTGCTGGGCAGTCCCTACGCCATCCGGGACTACCGGGCGGTAAACCCGGAGTACGGCACGCTGGACGACTTTCGCCGCATGGTGGACGAGGCCCACAGGTTGGGTATGCGGTGCGTCATCGACGTGGTTTATAACCACACCTCTCCGGATTCGGTACTGGCGGCGGAGCATCCCGAGTGGTTTTACCATAAGGAGGACGGCTCCTTCGGCAACCGGGTGGGGGACTGGTCGGATATCATCGACCTGGACTATACGGACCGCGGGCTGTGGGCCTATCAGATTGAGACGCTGAAATATTGGGCGTCCATGGTGGACGGCTTCCGCTGCGATGTGGCGCCGCTGGTGCCGCTGGGCTTCTGGCGGGAGGCCAGGGCGGCGGTGGAGAGCGTCCGCCCCGGCTGCCTGTGGCTGGCGGAGACGGTAGACCCGGATTTCATCTCGGCCCTGCGGGCGGAGGGATTTGGCTGCCTGTCCGACTGCCAGACCTATGAGGCCTTTGACATCTGCTATGACTATGACATTTATCCCGTGTTCCGGGACTATTTGGACGGCGCGGTTCCCCTGGCGCGTTACGCCGAGGCGGTGAACCGCCAGGAGGTGACCTATCCCGCCAATTACAGCAAGCTGCGCTTCCTGGAAAACCACGACCAGGCCAGGGCCGCCTTTTTGGTGCCGGACGGGCCCTCCCTGCTCAACTGGACCGCCTTCAGCTTTTTCCAGAAGGGGACCGGGTTCATCTACGCCGGGCAGGAGGCGGGCTGCGCCCATCTTCCCAACCTGTTTTACAAGGACCCGGTGGACTGGACAGGGCCCGACCGTTCAGAGCAGTTCCGGCGGCTGTGCGCCTTGAAGAAGCACCCGCTGATGGCGGACAGCGCGTATACGGTGCAGGCCCTGCCCGGGGATGTGCTGTATGCCGTTCACCGCAAGGGCGGCCGCCGTCTGGCAGGGGTGTTCAGCGTGCGCGGGGGCAAGGCGCTGGTGCGGGTGGACGTGCCGGACGGATGGTACGAGAACCTGTTTGACGGCGGCAGGGTGGAGGTGAAGGACGCCCGGGTGAGCTGCCGGGGTGTCCCCGTCATCATTGAGACCGCGCAGTGAGGCTGGGGCGGCTGGAACGGCCAAGCGAAGGTGACAATACCACGATTTAATAGGAGAACAGCCATGGAAAACGCCAACATTCTAGTGGTGGAGGACGACGCCGACATCAACCGCCTGCTGTGCACGATTTTGGAGGGCGCCGGTTACACCTGCCGCTCTGCCTTTTCCGGCAGCGAGGCCCTGCTGTGGGCGGAGAAATACGACTATGACCTGATTGTATTGGACCTGATGCTTCCCGGCGTGACAGGGGAAGAGCTCATTGCCCGTATCCGCCGGGGCAAGACCATGCCCATCATCGTGGCCTCCGCCAAGGTGGGGGTGCCGGACCGGGTGAACGTGCTCAAGCTGGGGGCGGACGACTTCATCCCCAAGCCCTTTGATAATGCGGAGGTGGTGGCCAGGGTAGAGGCACAGCTGCGCCGCAGCCGGGAGTTTTCCGCCCCCAGGGCGGACGTGCTCACCGCGGGTTCCCTCACCCTTGACCGGGACAGCCATGCCGTCAGCCTGAATGGGGAGGAGCTGACCCTGACCGGGCGGGAGTTTGACATTCTGGCCCTGCTGATGGAAAATCCCCGGCGGGCCTTTTCCCGGGCCCAGATCTATGAGGCGGTGTGGGGGGAGGACTTTTTGGGGGACGAGAACACGGTGAACGTCCATGTGAGCAACCTGCGCTCCAAGCTGGCCAAGGCCGACCCGGACAAAAGCTATATTAAGACCGTCTGGGGGATCGGGTTCAAGCTGGGCGAGGGCGCTGCCCCCAATTGAGAAGCTGCACCAATAGCCTCAGCACCCAGCTTTGCGGCCAAAATTGCCGCCGGCCGCGTTGAAAAATCTTGAAATACGCAAAGTATTCCTGCGGTTTTTCGCCTTGCCGCCGACAATTTTGACTTGCCAATCTGAATACTTCGGCGATTGGTACAGCTTCTGATATTTAGAATTTCTTTAGACTTCCTTTGAGGAGTTTTGGCCTTTCCGCGTTATGATGTGGTCAATCCAAACAGAAAGGCGGAAACGCTATGAACGACAATACGGCTGTGATGGCGGCCTACGGCCTCCAGAAGGCCTATGGCGCGTGCAGGGCCCTGGACGGGGTGAACATGCAGGTGCGCCGGGGGGATGTCTATGGCCTGGTGGGCCGCAACGGGGCAGGCAAGACCACCCTGATGCGGATGGTCACGGGCCAGTCCGAGCCCAGCGGGGGCGAGATGGAGCTGTTCGGCGCATCGGGGAAGAACATGCGCCCCCAGCGATGCCGCACTGGGGCCATGATCGAGATTCCCTCCTTTTCCCCCTTCCTCACCGCTCACGAGAACCTGGAATACTACCGGCTCCAGCGGGGTATCCCCGGGAAGCATGTGGTGGACGAGGTGCTGGAGCAGGTGGATCTGACGGACACGGGGAAAAAGAAGTTCAAGGCATTCTCCCTGGGCATGAAGCAGCGGCTGGGGCTGGCACTGGCCTTGATGAACCACCCGGATTTTCTCATCCTGGACGAGCCCATCAACGGCCTGGACCCGGAGGGCGTGGCGGAGTTCCGGCAGATTTTGCGCACCCTCAACCGGGAGCGGCAGACCACCATCCTCATATCCAGCCACATCCTGTCCGAGCTGGCCAACGTGGCCACCCGGTACGGGTTTATGGAGCAGGGCAAGATTTTGGAGGAGATCTCTGCGGAGGCCCTCCACGACAAATGCCGCATCTGCCTGCGGCTGGAGGTGGACGACGCGGCCCGGGCCGCCGCCATCCTCCAGACCCAGCTGGGGACGGATAAGTTCGAGGTGCTGCCCGGCAATGCAATCCAGCTTTATGACTGCCTGGACGACCCCAAGCGGGCGTCCTACGCCCTGGCGCAAAACGGGGTGGCCCTGCTGGCTATGGAGCAGAAGGGCGCGGATCTGGAAGCGTACTTCCTCAACCTGATCGGAGGTGGACGCCATGCTTAACTACATCCGTGCCGAGGCCTATAAGCTGCTTCACCGGCCCTACACTTATATTGCCCTAGGCGTCCTGTTGGCGTTGGAGGCGCTGTACGCCTCCATGTTCGCCTTCCACAACAGCCATTCCTTGGTCACCCCCTTCGGCGCGGCTGTCGTTACCCTCGTGGAGATGGGAACCATCGGTTTCTGCATCTGCCTGCTTACCGGGGACATCGTGTTCGCCGGGCAGTACAAAAACTCCACCCTGAAAAACGAGGTGTCCTTCGGCCTGAGCCGCGCCCAGATTTACTTGGGTAAGCTCATCGCCCAGACTCTGCTGTCCATCGCCTATCTGGTGGTGATGATGGCTTTCTTCATCGCCCTGTGCGCAGTGTGCCTGCCTATGGAGGCGGGAACCTTCTATTCCGCGCCGGAGGCGCTGGTCATCGTGGGCTATTTCCTGGCGGCGGGCCTGCCCCTGTGGGTGGGAGCCCAGGCGGCGCTGTGCATGTGTCTGTTCCTGGTGAACGGAGAGATGGCGTCCTCCTTCTTCTATGTGGGCATCGTGTTTGTACTGGAGACCATTTTTGATGTGGCAGGCCTGCTCGCCGGTGGGCCGGTGGGGGATGCGCTGCTGACCATATGCCGGTACTTCCCCCGTAATATGCTGGATGGAGCCAAGGCAGTGGTGGGCGATTGGATGTACCTGGGCAAGGCGTGGCTGGTGGGCGCGTTCTGGGTGGCGGTGTGTACAGCCATCGGGCTGTACGGCTTTAGAAAGAAGGAGATCAAATGAGACGAGGGGGAAATCGGATGGGCATCGCCCTTGGTGTTGTAATCGCGGCGGCCTTTCTTGCCGGGCTGTGCTGCATCCTGCAAAAGCAGAAACATTGAAACCGCTTTCAGCCGGGCCGGGAGGGCCCGGCTAAAGCTCTTTTGCGAGGGGTTCCATGAAAACAACACTTACTTTGCTTCCCATTGAGTTTTATAGGCTGCTGTTTGGGTCGGATTTGGGGATTTTCGGCCCCGTCCTGCTGATTCTGCTGGGACTGTGGCTGGGCCGGGGGGAGCGCTCCCCCTGGTATGTCAAGGCAGTCCTGCTGGGACTGCTGTTGGTGCTGTTTCTCATTATGTTTAGAGTGATATGACCGGTGAAAGGGGTGGCTGCCATAAAGATCGTCCTGATTATTCTGCTGGTTTTGCTGTGCGCCGGCCTCGCCGTGCGTCAGGCCATATTGGAAAAGGGGCTGCGCCGGGCCGCCCGCCGGATGCGGGAGCAGATGGCCAACGAGACCACCGCGCGCCTGGCCCTGCCCTGTCCCAGCGCCGGGGCGGAGGAGCTGCTGTCCTGTCTCAACCAGCTGTTGGAGCTGCGGCAGGAGGAGCGGGCGCTGTACCGGCGGAAAGAGCAGGAGCTGCGCAGGCAGATCGCCAACGTGTCCCACGACCTGCGCACGCCGCTCACCTCCATCCTGGGCTACCTGCAGCTGCTGGAGGGGGAGGGGCTGCCCTTGGAGAAGAGGGCGGAATACCTGGCGGTGATCGAGGGGAGGGCGCGGACCCTGCAAACCTTTATCGCGGCGTTTTACGACCTGTCCCGCATTGAAGGGGGCGAGCTGCCCCTGGAGCGGGAGAAGGTGGATTTGAGCCGGGCGCTCTCCGACCAGCTGGCGGCGGCCTACGAGCAGATTGAGGCGGCTGGGTTGGCGGTGGAGGTGGATATCGCCCCCGGCCTGCCCCCGGTGTGGGCGGACAGCGGGGCGGTGACCCGGATTTTCTCCAACCTGCTCACTAATGCCCTGCGCCATGGGGAGGACACCCTCTCCGTCCGGCTGTACCGGGAGGGGGGCGTCATCCTGTCCGCCTTCTCCAACCGGGCGGAGGGGCTCACCGCCGAGGACGCCGCCCATGTGTTCGAGCGGTTCTACACCGCCGACAAGATGCGCACGGGGCAGAGCACCGGGCTGGGGCTGGCCATCGTCAAAGCCCTGGCGGAGCGGATGGGGCATACCGTTGCCGCCCGATGGGAGGACGGGGTGTTCACCATCGAGGTGCGTTGGAGCGTCTGAGAGCTGCTTCACTCCATAGGTTTTACGAAATTCATAAAACGTTAAAGGGTTGGCGGTTTACGCCAACCCTTTTGTGTGGTATGATATCCCATGATTCCCCAAACTATAACAAAAAAGGAGCTTATCTATGGCTCATTCAGCACAGGCGCAGCAGGCCCCGCCGCCCAAGCGCGGGCGGAACGATAACGATAGGGAGCGTTCCCGGCGGCGGGAGGAGCGTCCCGCCCGGGACCGCCGGGAGCCGGAGCGCATTTTTCCCGATCCCAAGGTGGGGCTGACCACCGCCCAGGCGTGCGAGCTTTTGGAGCGGGGGCTGGGCAATGAGGCTGTGACCTCCAATGCCAAGTCCACCGGCCAGATCATCCGGGAAAACACCCTGACCTTTTTTAACCTGGTGTTTGTGGTGCTGGCGGCGCTGCTGGTGGTGTCGGGCAATTTCCGGGACATGATGTTCCTGGGCATCGCCGTAATCAACTCCGTCATCGGCATCATCCAGCAGCTGCGCTCCCGGGCCACCCTGGAAAAGCTCACCTTGCTCAGCGAGGCCAGGGTGAAGGTGGTGCGGGACGGCCAGCTGGGCACAGTTCCCCTCCACAAGCTGGTGCGGGAGGACATTGTGGAGCTGGGCGCGGGGGACCAGATTCCCGCCGACGGCCCGGTGATGTCCGGCCAGGTGACGGTGAACGAGGCCCTTATCACCGGCGAGGCGGACCCCATCACCAAAAACCCCGGGGACGAGCTGCTCAGCGGCAGCTTTGTGGTGTCCGGCAAGTGCCGGGCCCGGCTGGACCGCGTAGGCACAGCCAGCTATGCCGCCCGGCTGTCCCTGGAGGCCAAGGCCGATCAGGGGGTGGGCCGGTCGGAGATGATGAAGTCGCTGGACAAGCTGATCCGCTTCATCGGCTTCGCCCTGATCCCCATCGGGGCGGCCCTGTTTTATAACGAGCTGGTGGTGCAGGAGAACGCGTTCACCCAGGCAGTCCCCGCTGTGGTGGCCGCCCTCATCGGCATGATCCCGGAGGGGCTGTACCTGCTCACCAGCGTGGCGCTGGCGGTGTCCGTGATGCGCCTGGGCCAGCGGCAGACGCTGGTGCATGAGATGAGCGCGGTGGAGACGCTGGCCCACGTGGATGTTTTGTGTGTGGACAAGACGGGCACCATCACCCAGCCGGAGATGTCGGTGCGGGAGGTGGTGGCGCTGGATGAGGACCGCTGCCCCGGGACCAGGGTGGAGGAGATCCTCAACGCCTATTACCAGGCCATCGACGCGGACAACGACACCGCCCGGGCCATGGCCCAGCACTTCCATAAGTCCTCCATCTGGCAGGTGGAGCGCACCGTACCCTTCACCTCGGCCAACAAGTGGTCGGCGGTGGTGTTCCGGGGATACGGTTCCTATGTGGTGGGTGCGCCGGAGTTTATCATGAAGGCCCGGTACGCCGACCTGGAGCACATGGTCACCCCCTATCAGGAGCAGGGCTGCCGGGTGCTGCTGCTGGCGAAATGCGCCAATGCCCCCACCATGGAGGGGGGGATCGTGGGGGGTGTGGAGCCGCTGGCCCTGGCGGTGATCAGCAACCCGGTGCGGGCGGAGGCCCCGGATACCTTCCGCTACTTTGCCCAGCAGGGGGTGGAGGTGAAGGTGATTTCGGGGGACAACCCGTCCACCGTGTCCGCCGTGGCCATAGAGGCGGGGATCAAGGGGGGCGACCGCTTTGTGGACGCCGCCACGCTGAAGGAGCCCGGAGACTACGCCCGGGCGGTGCGGGAGTACACCGTATTTGGCCGGGTGACCCCGGACCAGAAGCGCAAGCTGGTGAAGGCGCTGCAAAAGGCGGGCCATACGGTGGCCATGACGGGGGACGGCGTGAACGATGTGCTGGCCCTGAAGGACGCGGACTGCGGCATCGCCATGGCCTCCGGGGCGGATGCGGCCTGCCAGGTGGCCCAGGTGGTGCTGCTGGACTCCAATTTTGCCTCCATGCCCCAGGTGGTGCAGGAGGGGCGGCGGGTCATCAACAACATCCAGCGGGCGGCGGCGCTGTACCTGGTGAAGAACATCATGTCCCTGTTCTTGTCCCTGATCAATCTGGTCGCTGGCTTCCCCTACCCCTTTATCCCCATCCAGCTCACCCTCATCAGCGCCCTGACCATCGGTGCGCCCTCCTTTGTGCTGGCGCTAGAGCCCAACCATGAGATCGTCAAGGGCCGGTTTATGACCAACGTGCTGCGCCGGGCCCTGCCGGGGGGGCTGACCAACGTGCTGCTCATCGTGGGTATCGAGCTGTTCACCCTGGCCTTCGCCTTCGAGCGGGTTACGCTGTCCACCCTGGCCACGGTCATCATGGGCGAGGTGGGGCTGCTGGTGCTCTACTATATTTCCCGCCCGCTGGATTGGAAGCGCTGGACGCTGCTGGGGGCTATGACGGGGGCCTTTGTCATCGCCGTGCTGGGCTTCGGCGGCTTCTTCCAGCTCACGCCGCTGGATTTCCAGTCGGGGCTGGTGATCGTGGTATTTTTGCTGCTCACCCCGTCGGTGATCTACGCCCTGGAGCGGGCGGTGGACGTGGCGGAGCGTCTGATTGTGCTGTGCAGGCGGTTAATCAAGGAATCGGAGCGCCCCCGCCGGGAAGGCACGTAAATACACAAGCGCCAGAGAGAGCCGCCCCGGCCGGGGCGGCTCTCAGTCCGTTGCAAAAGGCTTTGCCTTTTGCGACGGGAAAAGCTGCGGCCTCATGCGCGCACTCGCTGTCCGCCTGAGGCGGCCAACTCGCACACTGTTTGGCCGAGAAGTGTTTTCCCCGACGCACAGGTCGCCGGGGAAAACGGATTTCATTTTCTTCGCGCCTGCGGGCGCGAACTCTGCGAGGCTTTTTCCACAAGCTCAGAGCCGCCCCGGCCGGGGCGGCTCTTTTGACGGCTGCGCGGCCCAAATGGAAGTTACTGCAAAAACCTGGGGGCGCACGTATAGAAATGTATTGCATTTTGCTTTACAAATGATATAATATCATGGTAAGGAAAGGGGGCGGAGCCCATGGGTCAGGTGATGATTAACTTCCGCATAGACGAAGAGGCAAAGAAAAGCATGGAGCAGGCCTGCCGGGAGATGGGGTTGAGTATGACTGCCGCCTTTACTATTTTCGCGAAAAAAGTGGGCAAGGAGAAGCGCATCCCCTTCGAGATCACGGCGGAGTGCGCCGCCTCCCAGCCCGCCCTGGGGCAGCGCCGCTGCGGGGGACGGGATGAGGACGGGCACGCGCTGCTGCGAAGGCGGGAGCGGCTGGAGCTGCTGTGCGGCGAGATCAGGCGCTCGCTGACCGCTATGCACATCGCCATCCCGGCCTCCATCACAGGGCTTCCCATGGAGCGAATCCGGCTGCTGTGCGGCGATGAGCTCAAGGATAAGTCCGCACAGGTGTCCGGCGCCGTTGGGAGGCTGTTCTCCGGCCAGGGGGCCAGGGCGCTGGAGGAAAAGGATCTGGGCGTCCTGGATGAATATACCGATCTGCTGTCGTCCATCGGGTCGGAGCTGCTGGAAATTGAGGGGGCTCTGCTTCCTGCCATGAGGGCACGGCAGGGGGAGGACGGCGGCGGCTTTGAGGACTACGCGCAGCGGCTTGCGGCGGTGTCCCAGGAATTTGACGGCCTCGCCCCTGTGATGCGGCGTTTTTTGTGCTCCGACGCCTGCGCCGGCGGCGGGCGCGCGGCAGAGGCGCGGCTCCGGCAGGCCGCGGCCCCTGTTGAGACCGCCTACGTGCGCACCGCCCTGGAGGGTCTGGGGGCGTTGATTCTCCGGGACTATGACGGGCTGGAGGAGCAGGCCAGGGCCCGTCTGGAGGGCGATTATTTCCAGACGCTGGAGCTTACCCTCCAAGAGCTGGCCCGGGCGGAGCGGGACGGCGGGGATGTGGGCGCCAAGGCGGCGCTCTGCCTGCGGGTGGTCAATGTGCTTACCCAGGTGGTTTCCGAGAACAGGCGGGCCCGGCAGGAGTGGGACGGGCGGAGCCTGGAGGCGGAGGTGGCCGCCCTGGAGCGGCTCGCGGCGATGCGCGGCGACACCGCGGGCGGCATGCAGCCGGAGGGCTGACAATTCCAAGCCGTCGGGATGCGGCCCCGGCCCCATACCCTGTGGAAGGGCCGCCGTCCCGGCTTGTTTCATATAGGAGAACGCAGGACTGTCATTTGAGTTGTAATTTGAAAGGAGGAGTCCCCGTGCTGGAAAACATTCTCACCGCGCTCTACATTATTGTGCCTGTGGCAGTGGTGCTCATCGTCATTCTGAGCGGTTACGTCAAGGCCCCGCCCGACCAGGCCTACATCATCTCCGGCCTCAAAAAGGAGAGCAAGGTGCTCATCGGGCGGGCCGGCATCCGTGTGCCCATTTTTGAGCGGCTGGATAAGCTGTACCTGGGGCAGATGACGGTGGATATCAAGACGGAGCAGTCCGTCCCCACCAGCGATTTCATCAACGTGAATGTGGACGCCGTGGCCAAGGTGCGCATCTCGCCCTTGGCGGACGGCATCAAGCTGGCGGCGAAAAACTTCCTGAACAAGCGCCCGGAGGAGATCACCCGGGACCTCCAGGATTCCCTCCAGGGCAATATGCGCGAGATCATCGGCACCCTGTCCCTCAAGGAGATCAATACCGACCGGGATTCCTTCTCCGACCAGGTGATGCAGAAGGCCAGCAAGGATATGGACAAGCTGGGCATTGAGATCCTCTCCTGCAATATCCAGAACGTCACCGACGAGAACGGGCTCATCAAGGACCTGGGCGCGGATAACACCAGCCTCATCAAGAAGAACGCCGCCATTGCCAAGGCCCAGGCGGACCGCGACATCGCCATCGCCCAGGCCCAGGCGGAGCGGGAGTCCAACGAGGCCCGGGTGCAGGCGGACACGCAGATTGCCCAGAAGCAGACCGAGCTGGAGATCCGCCGGGCGGAGCTGAAGATCCTGGCCGACGGCAAGAAGGCCGAGGCGGACGCCGCCTACGAAATCCAGAGCCAGGAGCAGCGCAAGAGCATTGAGACCGCCACGGTGAACGCCGAAATCGCCAAGACCCAGCGCCAGGCCGAGCTGAAGCAGGTTGAGGTGGAGGTGCAGAAGCAGACGCTGGAGGCGGAGATCCGCGCCAAGGCGGACGCCGAGCGCTACCGCCAGCAGCAGGAGGCGGAGGCCGTGCTGTTCAAGCGCCAGAAGGACGCGGAGGCGGCCCGCTATGAGCAGGAGCAGCGGGCGGAGGCGGAGCGGAAGATCGCCGAGGCCCAGAAGTACGCCAAGGAGCAGGAGGCAGAGGGTATTGCCGCCGTGGGCAAGGCGGAGGCGGAGGCCATCCGGGCCAGGGCGCTGGCGGAGGCCGAGGGTATCGACAAAAAGGCGGAGGCCATGAAAAAGTACGGCGAGGCCGCCGTCATTGAGATGGTCATGCAGGCGCTGCCCGAGATTGCCAAGCACGTGGCCGAGCCCCTGTCCAGGGTGGACAAGATCACCATGTACGGCGAGGGAAACAGCGCCAAGCTGCTGGAGGATATCATCACCGGCACCTCCCAGGTCACCGAAGGCATCACCCAGAGCATGGGGATCGACGTGAAATCCCTGGTGGCCGGTATGCTGGGGGGCAGGCTGGCCGGAGGAGAGGACAAGACGATCATCATCCAGGGCCCCGCGCCCACGGATCAGGCGGGGAGCGCCCCGGCCGGCGGCGAAGGGGATCGTCCGCCGGAGCAGTGAGGAACTCTGCGGGGTCAAGGGAGAAAACCGCGGATGGTTGACGGCGGTTCCTAGGATACCAAAATAGAGAGCGCCCCTGATTTCGTGTAAATCAGGGGCGCTTTGGCTGTATAAAACGCCCCGGCAGGGAGGGCGGGCCCCCAGGCGGCTGTTTTTGTTGCAATTCAGGCTGAGCCGCGCTATAATGAAGGGGACAGCCGCCCTGGGGCGGCGAAAAGAGTGAAGGAGGGTTATTGCAATGCAATATGACCGCGTGCAGCTGAAGCTGAGCGTTAAGGCCGCCATGCGCGGCGCCAGGACGAGGCCCATGCTGATGACGCTGCTGTTTTCCGTCATTGTGTCGGTGGGCACGGGGATGGTGAATTTTGTGAGCCGCCTGCTCAGCGGGGGCATGGGCGGCTACAGCGAGAGGCTGTGGGCCTACATATTAGCGGGCTATGAGATGGACGAGGCCATGGAGCGGGTGCTCATGGACTTTATGAGCCGGGGGCCCGGTGTGCTGTTCAGCATAGCGGTGGTGGGGCTGGTGATGTCCATCATCGTCTACCTGTGGCAGAGCGTGATGGGCGTGGGCTATGAGGGCTACGCCCTGGCCCTGGTCCGGGGGGAGGACCCGGACGCGGGAAAGCTCTTCTGCGCCTTTCCCCGCATCGGCGGTGTACTGGTCACCCGCATTCTCACGGGAATATTTGTGTTTTTGTGGTCGCTGCTGCTGGGCGTGGGCCTGGTGGTGGTGATCGTGGCGATGGTGGTGATCGCCGCCGTCACCGATATGGTGGTGCTGCCGGTGCTGGTTATGATCGTGGGTGTGGTAGCCTATGAGATCGGGGTGGTGTGGGTCACCATGCGCTACGCGCTGGCGGACTATGCCCTGCTGGATCAGAACCTGTCCGGCATGGACGCCATCCGGGAGAGCAGGCGGCTGATGCAGGACAATGTGGGCAGGGCCTTTGTCCTCCAGCTATCCTTTATCGGCTGGGAGTTGCTGAGCATTGCGCTGTGGCTGACGGGCATCGCCGCCCTGGTCATCCCCATCTCGATCCAGGTGGCCTACGGCCGCGTCTCCGATATTGGGGGGATGATCGCCAGCGCCGGGGTGGGCTTGCTGATTATGCTGGTCATGTTCCTGGGAGGGACCATCCTCAGCCTGTGGCTGAGCCCCTATAGGACGGGAGCTATGGCCAAATTCTACGACTGGGCCAAGGGCGCAGCCCCCAAGGGACCCGCGGGCTGGAGCGGCCCCACGGATTACAACTGGTCCACCCGCTCCACCATTTCCGGCCCCGGCCCTACCGGCCCCACCGGGCCCAGGGACGACCCCTGGAATTGAGAAGCTGTACCAATAGCCTCAGCACCCAGCTTTACGGCCAAAATTGCCGCCGGCTGCGTTGAAAAATCTTGAAATACACAAAGTATTCCTGCGATTTTTCGTCTTGCCAGCGGCAATTTTGGCTCACAAATCTGAATACTTCGGCTATTTGTACAGCTTCTGAGAAGCACCTGATTCCCAAAACACCGCGGCGGGGACGGATTTCCGCCCCCGCCCTTTCACATCATAAGGAGAGATGATCAATGGACAAGCTGCAAATGAAAACCCCTCTGGTGGAGATGGACGGGGACGAGATGACCCGTATCCTCTGGCAGCAGATCAAGGAAGAGCTGCTGGAGCCCTACATTGAGCTGAAAACGGAGTATTATGACCTGGGCCTCCCCCACCGGGAGGAGACGGGGGACCAGGTGACCATCGACGCCGCCCAGGCGAACAAAAGGTACGGCGTGGCCGTCAAATGCGCCACTATCACCCCCAACCAGCAGCGGGTGGAGGAGTACAAGCTGTCACAGATGTGGAAATCCCCCAACGGCACCATCCGGGCCATCCTGGACGGCACCGTGTTCCGCGCCCCCATCATGGTGCGGGGGCTTAACCCGGTGGTGAAGAACTGGCAGGCGCCCATCACCATTGCCCGCCACGCCTTTGGCGACGTGTACAAAGCATCTGAGTTCAAGGTCCCCGGCCCGGGCACGGCGGAGCTGGTGTTCACCGGTGCGGACGGCGCGGAATACCGCCAGACCATCCACCAGTTCGACGGCCCCGGCGTGCTCCAGGGGCAGTTCAATGTGGAGGCATCCATCGCCTCCTTTGCCCGCTCCTGCTTCCAGTTTGCCCTGGATACCCGCCAGGATCTGTGGTTCTCCACCAAGGACACCATCTCCAAGCAGTACGACCACACCTTCAAGGATATTTTTGCCGGGATTTTTGAGGCAGAATACAAAGCGGCGTTTGAGCAGGCGGGCATCACCTACTTCTACACGCTCATTGACGACGCGGTGGCCCGGGTCATCCGCTCCAAGGGGGGCTTTATCTGGGCCTGCAAGAACTACGACGGCGACGTGATGAGCGACATGGTATCCACCGCCTTCGGGTCGCTGGCCATGATGACCTCGGTGCTGGTGTCCCCGGAGGGGAACTACGAGTATGAGGCCGCCCACGGCACCGTCACCCAGCACTACTACCGCCACCTCAAGGGGGAGCAGGTGTCCACCAACCCCATGGCCACCCTGTTCGCCTGGACGGGGGCTCTGGCCAAGCGGGGAGAGCTGGACGGCCTGCCGGAGCTGGCCGCCTTTGCCGGAAAGCTGGAGCGGGCCGCCATCGACACCATTGAGAGCGGCGTGATGACCGGCGATCTGGTGGGGCTGTGGGAGGGAGAGGCCCCCGCCCAAAAGGTTACCGGGCTGGAGTTCCTGCGGGCCATCCGGGCGCGGCTGTGAGCTAAGAAGCTGTACCATTAGCCGAAGTGTGCAGATTCGCGAGGCAAAATCGCCGGTGGCGAGGCAAAAAATCGCGGGAATGCTTTGTGTATTTTAAGATTTGTTAACGAAGCCAGCGGTGATTTTGGCCGCGAGGATGGGTGCTGAGGCTATTGGTACAGCTTCTAAGGCACCGGCAATCAATATGAACTGGGTAAAAGGCCGAAAAGGAATATAAGGGCTGACGGCACCTGGGGAAAGGAATAATATGAATTACTATAGTATGGTTAGGATGCTATATCAGATTCTGTCGAAGCATATCTGATGCTTCGATGATATAGCGTGGAGCCTCCAGCTGTGGTCAGAGAACATCAGGTAGTTTACTTGATTTCAAGAGGTTAAGACCCATGAAGGAGGGCGCATTTCAATGACAGATATTCTTTCGCTCACGGGAAAGAATAAAAAGTTTTTCCTATTCACATTACTTGTGGGAATTGTTTACTCTGCGATCGGCGTTGCGATACCTACTATTTCTGGACGTCTGATAACGTCTGTTCTTACAGATTCTTCTAACCGCGTAATCATGCTGTGTGTATTTTTGTCCGTCAGCCTGTTTCAGATTTGTTTTGCCGGGCTGGATAACTACATGGGCGACACGTTAAAGATCAAGCAGAAGAAGCAGATGCGTGAAAATGCGTTTCGTTCTTTTTCTGCACATGACAGCTCAAAAAGAGAAGAAATTTCCGCATTTACATCATTTATCAATAACGATATCCCCAGCGTGGCCGAGCAGTATTTTTTGGGGACAATAGATATTATTAAATGTACATGCATTATTTTCTTTTCTGCGTTGTCATTGCTGTTTATTCATTGGATATTAGCTTTTACGATTGTTGGTGTCAGCATCCTGATTGTAGTTTTCCCTAATACCATGAGAAAGCGGGGAGGCGAAGCCAGAAAAACCTATTCAGGAATGTTAGGCAAATATAATACAACGCTGCAATCAATTTTAAATGGCCTGCGCTTGGTGAAAGCATATCGTTGTCAGCAATACGCAGCAGGGACTATTCGTGCGGCGAATGATGGGATTGCGCGGAGTGAAGCTGTATTGCTGAAACATCAATTGATCGTTCAAGGAATTACGATCTTTTTACAGGTGGCGAAAACAGTCTTAATTCTCATGATTGGCATTGACCTCATTTCCAGAAACGAAATGGATATTGGGAGCCTTGTCGCTGTAATACAGTTGGCTGAAGTGATCAGCGGCCCCATTGAGGTGTTAGCCTACCTGCGGCACGGACGCAACGAATCACTGCCAATTCTTGAGCAGTATAAGCGCATGATCAATAGCACACCCGAAGACAAGACGGTGCGAACCAATCAAGCCGAAAATTTTAAACAGCTGTCCATTAACCATATTTCTTATCAAGTGGAGGACCTCACAATTCTAAATGATATTTGTGCGCATTTTGCTGCCGGCCGAAAATATCTCATCACTGGTAAAAGCGGAAGTGGGAAATCCACCTTGCTTCGGTTGATCGCCCAAATTGGGGATACCCAATATGGAGGAGAAATTCTTTACAATCAGCACGAGATCAGATCTATAGCATATGGGTCATATTACGAAAAAGTCTGCCCCGTTTTTCAAACCCCCTATCTCTTCTACGCGACTTTAGAGGACAATATCTGTTTGGGGAGGCCAATTTCCAAAGATGTCTATGATGATGTAATTAAAAAGCTGAACTTGGAGTATTTGCTGGAGAGGTATCATAATCAAGAACTAACGCCGGAAATTATGGATTCGCTGTCCGGCGGTGAGCAGCAGCGTGTGGCTTTGGCGCGCGCAATGGTTGGGCGTCCCCCAATATACTTATTGGATGAGGTCACCTCTGCGCTTGATCAAAGCAATTCAGCAATGATAGAGCAATTACTATTAAGTGAGCAGGCAATGGTGTTTCACGTCTGCCATAAACCGAACCCCGCCCTGATTCCACAGTACGACGGGATTTATGAACTAGCTGACGGCATATTATGTTCTAAAATGGAAGCCTGATAAGGACAGTTTTGTACTGTCAGAGACGCTGCTATCAGAAATCCCATAATTTAATTTTAGAGTATCAATTCTAGAGAAAACTAGGCGCTGTTTGAAAATTGACGGTGTGCCCAGCGGTAAGGGATTTTTCGCCAGACAAGTCGAATCAACGACGTATGGCGGAAAAAGGCCTTCCGTTTGGGTATGGCGGCAATTTTCAAACAGCGCCTAGTTCTACTCATCCTGCTGGAAAAATTTCTGAAACTCCTGCTGCACCAGCCCGCTCTTTTTGGATACGATAAGGGTCACATACCGCCCCTCCCGGGTAACTACTGCGGACTCGGTCAGGGGAAGCTGTTCCGGGTCGTATTCCGCGAAGGTGCCCTGCCGGGACTTGATGTGGTCGTGGAGGGACTCCATCAGGGCGGCGGCGTCCCCTTTGTCCTTGAGCTTGACCACCGCGATTTCCTCCGCCGTTCCGGCGTCGGCGCAGGCGTAAAAGTAGGCGTCCACCTTGCCATAGTCCAGGCTGGACAGGTAGGTGAAGCTGTCCTCGCCGCCGTCGTCCCCGCTGGAGCGCTCCACCATCTTGGGCAGGGTGGTGTCCGCGTCCATCATGGCCCGGGCCATTTCCGCCGGGTCCAGATCCGGCCCGTCGTCCTCCCTGCCGCCGCAGCCAGGGGCGGACAGCAGCAGCGCCGCCGCCAGGGCGAGACAGAGAACCCTTTTTATGTAATCCATACTGCGCACCTCCCAAGCCGGTGGTCAGGGGATGGCGGCGGCGCCGCTCCGGGTGAAAACGGCCCCGGGCACATCGGCGGGGGCGTCGGTGGGGAATTCGCTCTGCGTGGGGTGCCCGCCCAGCGCCACCGGGTCTACGTCAAAGGCGGCGGCGATGGCCCGAATGATCTCCTGGCCCTCGGGGGAGCCGGCATCAATACCGTCGCTCTCCTCCTCCTCGATCCTGTGGCTTTCCAGCAGCAGGCCCAGGATATAGCTGTCCCCTTCGCCGGGATACCAGGCGGCCCGGAAGTAGTAGCTATCCTCCAGCATTCCGCTGAGCACACGCTCCAGGGCGACGGCCAGAAACTCTGCCATGTCCATATCCTCGTCGGTGAGAGGCTGCTTGAACTGGAAAAACAGCGCGCGGCTCCGGCCGTCCAAAGCCTCTTTCAGGGCGGCGGGAACGTCCAGAACGCCGTCCACCTGGATGCTGTTTTGGACAGCGGGGGTGTACGTTACGCTCTTGGCCTCGGGCAGGGCGGATTCATCCCAGCTGTGGCCTGTTTTTGCCACCATGTCGGTCATGTTGAAGTTTCCGTAGGGCACGCCATGGGTGTCGCTGTAGATGTCCACGTGGTACCAGCCGTCGTCCAGCCGCACCAGGTTCCAGGAATGGTACTCGTTGTGGACAATGCGGCAGTCCATGCCCAGCATATTCATGAAAAGGCGGAAGGTGGTGGCGTAGCCCACGCACACCGCCGAGCGGCTGGCCAGCACGTCATGGGGCGTGAAGGCGGAGCGGCTCATGCCCGGGCGGCTGATGACGCCGCTGGAGTTGCGGCCTATGTTGGACACCAGCCAGAGATAGACGGCCTCCTCCTGTTCGTAGCGGCTCATGCCCTCCTCAATGACCTCGGACAGCACGGCCTCCGCCATGGAGAGGGTCTCCTCGTCCTCCGGGCTGAGCAGGCTGCTGTCACCGCTCAGGTAGGCGTCGGAGATGTGGGTGGTGGAGCGGATTTCGTATTCGCCACCCACCCGGTAGCCGTCCTCCATGTATTCGTTTTCCTTTTTTGCCTCTTCGGCCTGGCGCTCCAGCTCGTGGTCGATGTATTCGCTCACCTTCTGGTTTTGGACGGCGGCCTGGTAGATATTGAGCCCCAGGCTGGCGATGAGGCAGCCGGACAGCAGGACGGCGGCGGCAATTTTAACCGCCCCCGCGCCCCCTTTGGGGGCCTGGACGGGGTTGGATTCTATGCTCATGGTGCGGAGTCCTCCATTCCATCAAAGATATCAACGCCATAGCTGCCGCAGGGGCGCAAGGCGGACTTACTTTGACCATATCATATCACACAACTGCGCAGGATGCCACCGGGAAATTTAAGGCAGCACCGCCAACGGCGTTGCCTTAAGCCTGCCCCAAATGCGCGGCAAAACGGACAGGGCGGCGGGAAATTCCCCGCCGCCCTGCTTTTTAGTCGGTGACGATATTCAGCTGCTCCCCCTCGGCGGACAGGTCCACCCGGGCGATGGGATCGGCATACCGTTGGATGAGCTTGGCGGCGATGGGGTCCTCCAAGTCCTTTTGGATCTGGCGGCGCAGGTTGCGCGCCCCATAGGCGGCGGAGTAGGACTTCTTCACCAGGTAGTCCAGTACGCTCTCGTCATAGGAGAAGGCGATGCCCTTGTCCTTCATCACCCCGTCCAGCTCGGACAGCATGATGCGGGCGATGGCCTTGAAATTGTCCTCGGTGAGCTGGTTGAAGTATACGATCTCGTCCACCCGGTTGATGAACTCGGGCCGTAGGAAGGACTCCAGCCCCTTCATGGCCTTCTCCCGGCCCAGCTGGTTGGCCGAGCGGTCAAAGCCCAGGGACGCGCCCTTGATATCGCTGCCGGCGTTGGAGGTCATGACGATGACGGTATTTTCGAAATTGACCACCTTGCCGTGGGCGTCGGAGATGTGGCCGTCGTCCAGAATTTGCAGCAGCACGTTGAGCACGTCGGGATGGGCCTTCTCAATCTCGTCGAAGAGCACCACGGTATAGGGCTTGCGGCGGATCTTCTCGGTGAGCTGTCCCGCGTCGTCGTAGCCCACATACCCCGGCGGGGAGCCGATGATGCGGGAGACGGAGTGCTTTTCCATGAACTCGCTCATATCCAGCCGGATGAGGGATTCGGGGGAGGCGAACAGGTCGGCGGCCAGCTGCTTGACGAGCTCCGTCTTGCCCACGCCGGTGGAGCCCACGAAGATGAAGGACACCGGCTTGTGCTTGGCGGCGATGCCCACCCGTCCCCGGCGGATGGCGTTGGACACGGCGTTCACCGCGCCGTCCTGGCCGACGATGTGGGATTTGAGGCGCTGGTCCAGCTTAGCCAGCCGCTCAAATTCCTGCTCCTGGATGGAGGAGGCGGGAATCTTAGTCCACAGCTCAATGACCCGGGCCAGATGGGCGGCGGTCAGCGGGGGATCGCCCTTGGCAGCCAGGATGTCCCGCTCCCCGGTGAGCTGGGCCTGACGGCTTTTCAGCTCCGCCAGGCGCTGGTACGCCTTGTCGTTGGCGGCGGACTGCACCGCCTGCTTTTCCGCGGTGACGGCAGCCAGCTGGTCCTGGAGCTCGGCAATCTGCCTGCGGCGGTTGTCCTGCCGCTCCTGGAAGGCGGGGTCCTCCCGGTTGGGGGCCTCGGCGTCGTCCCGGCTCACCGCCATCTCCAGGGTGTCCCGCTGGCGCTGGAGCTTCTGCTCCTGCTTTTGCAGCTCCTGGAGCTTGGGGTCGTTTTGGGCGCCGGTGGAGGCCAGGACCACCTCCATCTCCTTGGCGTAGTCGGCCAGCTCCTTGTCGATTTCGGCCAGCCGGGCCAGATCCTTATTGTGGAGGTTTACATCGGAGGACGCCTCATCAATGAGGTCGATGGCCTTGTCGGGCAGATACCGGTCGGTGATGTACCGCTCGCTCATCACCACCGCCTGGCGGCAGATATCCGGGCTGATGGCGACATGGTGGAAGGACTCATAATAGGGGGCGATGCCCTTGAGAATCTCCACCGAGTCGTCGATGGAGGGCTCCTCCACGACGACGGGCTGGAAGCGGCGCTCCAGGGCGGAATCCTTCTCAATGTACTTGCGGTACTCGGTGAGGGTGGTGGCGCCGATCACCTGGATCTCCCCCCGGCTCAGGGCGGGCTTGAGGATATTGGCGGCGTTCATGGAGCCCTCCGCGTCCCCCGCGCCCACAATGGAGTGGACCTCGTCGATGACAAGGATGATATTACCCAGCTTTTTCACCTCGTCGATGAGGCCCTTCATGCGGCTCTCAAACTGGCCGCGGAACTGGGTGCCGGCCACCAGGGCGGTGAGGTCCAGCAGGTAGACCTCCTTGTCCAGCAGCTTATAGGGCACGTCCCGGTCGTAGATGCGCTGGGCCAGCCCCTCGGCGATGGCGGTTTTGCCCACGCCGGGGTCGCCGATGAGACAGGGGTTGTTTTTCTGCCGCCGGTTCAGGATCTGGATGGTGCGCTCAATCTCATTGGCGCGGCCCACAATGCGGTCCAGCTTGCCCTCATGGGCCTTGCGGGAGAGGGAGATACAGTAGTTTTCCAGGAACTTGCGCTTGGGGGCCTGGGACCGCTCCGTCTTGGCGGCGGTCTTGTCCTCCTTAGCGGCGCCCCCGCGCTGCATGGGGTCCCGGTCCGGCGCGCTGTCCGACTGGCCGCCGAACAGCTTGCTCAGGAAGGGGAAGGTGGCGGTGCGCCCCTCGTCCTCCTCGCCGTCGCCGTCCTGGCTGTCGTCCTGTCCGTCGGAGGCCAGGCCGTCCGCTTCCTCCGCGCCGCCGAAGGCGGACATCATCTCGGTGGAGATGGACTCCAGGTCCTCGTCGGAGATGCCCATCTTTTTCATCATGTCGTCCACCGGCTTGATGCCGATCTCCCGGGCGCACTTCAGACAAAGACCCTCGTTTTTTGCCTCATTATTTTCGATTTTGGTGATAAAGATCACCGCCACGTTTTTTTTGCAGCGGGTACATAGAGTGGGATGCATGATGCCGCTCCTTTCAGGGAGAACAAGTTCTCGCGTTCTTAATCGCAGTTTGGCAGTACCATATCAGATAAATATGAACACGTCATGAATTTTAGAGTGGTAATTTTCGCGCAGGCAGGGAAATCCGCCGCATTTTTGGGAAAGGACGGCTGCCCGGAGCCGGGCGGGTCAGGCGGGCAGCTCATTGAGCAGCTCCCACAGCCTGTCCACGGTGAACAGGGAGAGCACGGGGGTTTCCGGGGGGATGGGGATCACGCCGCCCAGCTGGCCCAGCCATACCAGCACCACAGCCAGCAGCCCGCCCTTTACCAGCCCCGCCAGCAGCCCGCCCGCCGTGTTCACCTGGGACAGGATGGGCAGGTGGAAGGCCAGGTCCAGGGCGTGGCTGACCAGGAACCAGACGAGCAGGATGGTCAAAAAGCTGCCGCCGAACAGCAGGGCCCGGGCAATCGCCTTGGACAGGTAGCCCGCCAGGGCGTCCAGGGGGGACTGGGGGCCGTGGCCCAGGCTGTCATAGGCCACCCCCTGCTCCAAAAAGGCGGTGAAGCCCTCGAACAGCCCCTTTTCCTGGATGGAGGAGAGCAGCTCGTCCACAGTATAGCCCTGCTCCGGGTCGTCGGGGACGGGCTCCGCGTCCGCCCCCCGGATGGTCTGGGCCACAATGGGGCGCAGGATGCCGCCCACCGGCTCACAGAACTGGTCGGACAAAAACTGGGCGCAGAAGAAGGCCACAAACACCGCCGCCAGCCCGCACAGGGACAGCACCAGCCCCTTGGCCGCGCCCCGCCAGGCAAACAGGGCCAGCAGCGCCACGATCAGAATGTCGAATATGTATTTGTCCATAAAGCGCCTCCTTTCCCGCGCCGGCGCGGGAGCTGTCAAGGAATATAGAACCCGGCGCTGTCCGCCGAGATGAGGATCGCCGAGCCGTCCGGCATGAGCAGCACCGTCCGGGCCCCCTGGGTGCCCTCCAGCGTGTCGTACAGCTCCAGCTGGTCGGTGTAAATATCCAGGCGGTCGCCGGTGAGCACCGCCAGATACCGCCCGGCGGCGGAGATGGACATCACTTGCTCGTTAAGTTCCAGGATGCGGCGCTCACCCCGGCTGTCCACCACCCACAGCTCCGCGTGGCTGCCGGCCCGGAATTTACCCAGAAGGACGGCGGCGAAGCCGTCCCCGCTGAGCGTGTACCGCCGCAGGTGCTTGTCCGCCCAGCTCACGCCGGCGGACCGGCCGTCGTGGCCGGTGATGGTGAGCCCCCGGTCCCCCAGGGACCACATGGCCGAGGCGGTGTGCCGGGTTTCCAGCACCACGCCGCCCCCCAGGCGGCAGGTGAAATCGGGGCTGTATTCGCCGCTGGCGTAGGTCATATCGTACAGCTCCAGGCTGGTGCTGAAGGCACCGTCGGCCTGGCCCACGGTGAGTATGCCAAGGGTGTGGCCGTCGTCGGACAGCGCCGCGTCCATGACAAAGGCGGAGGACAAATTGATGCGCATGACGGGGGCGTAGGCGGCGTCGTACACCGTCACGGTGCCCCGGTAGCCGCTGGACTGGGTGACCACGGTGAGCTGGCCGTTTTTGTTCAGCCGGGCGGACAGGATGGACTCCAGCCCCTCCGCCGCCCACACCAGGGAGCGCTGGCCCAGCACATACAGCTCGGAGCCCCCCGCGTCATACACCACGGCAAGGGAGCCGTTCGTATTTACCACCGGGTTTTCCATGCCGGCGGACTGGTTGATGTACTGTGTGCCGCTGCCGGAGTAGAGGGAGATGGCGTTGCGGGAGCACACCAGCAGGTCCCCGTCCAGCACGGCAAAGGTGTCGGTGAGATCGCCGCCGTAGGGGAAGGATTCGGCCCTGCCGCTGTCGCTGCGGATCAGGGAGCGGTAGTGGAACCAGCGCTTCACGCTATCCACATTCAGGCTGTCGCGGAAAGCCACCGCCGCCGTCAGTCCCACCGCCACCGCCAGCACCACCAGCGTGGCGGTGAGCCGCACCAGGAACCGGGGGGCCTTGTGCTTAGGCTCGGGGGACGCGCCCCCCTCCGGCTGCTTGGAGCTGGGGTTGAGGGGCTGAATTTTGGGTTTTTGCCGGTTTTGCTCTTCCATAAAAGCTCCCTTACGCAGGTTGATTGACAGCGTGATCCAATCATCAGACGCTGGGATACGGCTGAAGGCGGTCAAAGCACGTTTTCCTCATACCACAGGTTAGTCATATATAGCCCATCAGGCGGCGCGGTGGGGCCCGCCAAGGTGCGGTTGCGGGAGGAGAGGATGGCGGGAATATCGGCCGGGTCCAGTTTGCCCTCGGCGGCGTAGATGCAGGTGCCCACCATGGCCCGCACCATGTTGTAGAGAAAGCCGTCGGCACACACCCGGCAGTCAATGACGGTTCCATGCCGCTCGATCTCAAAATAGTGGACGGTGCGCACGGTGGTGCGGGTCTCGGTGCCCACCGAGCGGACGGCGGCAAAGTCGTGGGTGCCCACAAACTGCGCGGCCGCCTGGGCCATGACCTTCTCGTCCAGCAGCCTGGGGTAAAACCACACCCGGTTGACGAAAAATGGGTCCCGGATGCGGGAGTTGTAGATTTTATAGGTGTACTCCTTTTTGAGGCAGGAGCCGATGGCGTTAAAGCTGCCGGGCACCACCGTGGCCTTGAACACCGAGATATCGTCGGGCAGGCGGGTATTCACCGCCAGGGGGAGCCGCTCCACGGGGATGCCGGAGGTGGTGCGGAAGTTGGCCACATATACCTGGGCGTGCACCCCCGCGTCGGTGCGGCCCGCCCCGGTGACCTTGACGGGATGGCATACCACCGAGGACAGGGCCTTTTCCAGGGTCTCCGCCACGGAGACGGCGTTTTTCTGCACCTGCCAGCCGTGGTAGGCGGTGCCGGTGTAGCTCAGCCGGAGAGCGATGTTGCGTTCCATGTCACAGCCCCCAATGCCCCAGCACGCCGGTCAGCACCGCCAGGGCCAGCGCGCCCAGGATGAACACCACATCCCCGGGGCGGTAGCGCAGCTGCTTCATCCGGGTGCGCCCCTCGCCGCCGTGGTAGCAGCGGCACTCCATGGCGGTGGCCAGCTCGTCCGCCCGCCGGAAGGCGGAAATGAACAGCGGCACCAGCAGGGGGATGAGCGCCTTTGCCCGCTGGATCAGGCTGCCCGATTCGAAATCCGCGCCCCGGGCCTTCTGGGCCGACATGATCTTGTCCGTCTCCTCAATGAGGGTGGGGATGAACCGCAGGGCGATGGACATCATCATAGACAGCTCATGGACGGGGACGCGAATTTTCTTCAGCGGCCCCAGCAGGCTCTCCAGGGCGTCGGTGAGGGCCAGGGGAGAGGTGGTGTAGGTGAGCAGAAAGGTGCAGGTGATGAGCATGATGATGCGGACCACCATGAAAAATGCGTGCAGGACGCCCTGCTTTGTAATGGTGAAGATCCAGAAGGACGCCAGCGGCTCGCCGGGGGTGTAGAAGATATTGAGCACGGCGGTGAATACCAGGATAAACACCACCGGCTTCAGCCCCCGCACCAGGGCGCGGGGCTTGACGGTGGATACCTTCACCACCGCCGCCAGCACCAGGAGCAGCAGGGCATAGGTGGCAAACCACTCGCCCAGGAACAAAGCCACGATATAGCAGATCATGGCCAGCAGCTTGGCCCGGGGGTCCAGGCGGTGGATGGGGGAGCTCCCCGGGAAGTACTGCCCCAGGGTGATGTCGCGCAGCGCCATTACTCCGCCCCCTTTTCGTCAGAAGCAGCCTGGCTGCCCCCGTTCTCAGCCTTGTGGAGGCCGCGGTGGAGTGTGGTCAGAACGGCCTCCCGGGCCTGGGGGATGGTGTACACCGAGGGGGGGATATCCACCCCCATGGAGCGCAGCCGGGCGAATACCCGCGTCATGGCGGGAACGCCCAGGCCCATGGCCTCCAGCTCGTCCCCATGGGCGAAGACCGCCTCGGGGGAGCCGGAGAAGGGGATGGCCCCCCGGTGGATGACCACCAGCCGCCCCGCCTCCCGGGCCACCTCCTCCATGGAATGGGAGACCAGGATGATGCAGGCGTTTTTCTCCTGGTGGTAGGTGCGGATATTGTCCAGGATGCGGGCGGAGCCGGAGGGGTCCAGCCCGGCGGTGGGCTCGTCCAGCACCAGGACCCGGGGCTCCATGGCGATGACGCCTGCGATGGCCACCCTCCGCTTCTGCCCGCCGGACAGGTCGAAGGGGGATTTCTCCAGGACGGCGGGCTCCAGCCCCACGAACCGGGCGGACTGCTTCACCCGGCGGTCCACCTCATCGGCGTCCAGCCCCATGTTTTTGGGGCCGAAGGCGATATCCTGATAGACGGTCTCCTCAAAAAGCTGGTATTCCGGGTATTGGAACACCAGCCCCACCTGGCAGCGCACCTGCCGGGCGCGCCCCTTGCCCGCCCAGATATCCCCGCCGTCAAAGAGCACCTGCCCGGACGTGGGCCTGAGCAGGCCGTTGAGGTGCTGGATCAGGGTGGATTTCCCCGACCCGGTGCGGCCGATGACGGCCAGGTATTCCCCGGGGGCGGCGGAAAAGTCCACGCTGTCCAGGGCGGTGTGCTCAAAGGGGGTTCCCTGGCTGTAGATGTGGGTGAGTTGTTTGGTTTCAATGATAGCGCCCATGTAGAAACTCCTTGGATGGAGATAGTGTGCGGGGAATCAATCGAACGGAACGCCGATTATATCCACCATTTGGGGGTAAGTTCATCCAGCGTGACAATTTCCTCTGTCTCAAGATCAATCAGCACTTGAATGTTCTGATAACGGCCAGGCATGAGCTGGACCATCAATTCCCGGCAGGCGCCGCAGGGAGGGCCTGATTTCCCATTTGACATGATTGCCAGCACCCGTTCTATTTCCTGCTCGCCGTTTGTGATCATGTTAAAAATCGCGTTTCTTTCCGCGCAAATTCCCAATGTAGAGCAGGTGTCCACGCAGACACCCGTGTATATTTTGCCGGATGACGACAGTATCGCGGCGGCAACTCCACCCGCGTCCACAAAATCAGATATTTTTCTTCCATTCTGTACGGCTCTTGCCGCTTGCAGCATTTCCTTCCACATCTGTTCCATAACAAGTCTCTCCACTTTATGAAATTATGCCAGCAGCTCCTTCAACACCGCCGCGCACTGGTCCACCGTCAGCGCGGTGAGGGGCACGTCCACCCCCGCCTGCCGCAGCTCGTAGAGCAGCGCCACCGGCTCGGGTACCTCCAGCCCCAGGGAGCGCAGGCCGTCCACGTTCTGGAATACAAGCTCGGGCTTGTCGTCCGCCACGATGTGGCCGTCGTGCATGACGATGAGGCGCTCGGCCTGGGCGGCCTCGTCCATGTGGTGGGTGATGAGCACCACCGTAATATTCTGCTCCCGGTTGAGCCGCCGGATGGTGTCCAGCACTTCCTTCCGGCCCACGGGGTCCAGCATGGCGGTGGGCTCGTCCAGCACGATGCACCGGGGGCGCATGGCCAGCACCCCGGCGATGGCCACCCGCTGCTTCTGCCCGCCGGACAGCAGGTGGGGGGCGTGGCGGGCATAGTCCGCCATCCCCACGGCGGCCAGGGCCGCGTCCACCCGCTCCCGGATTTCCGCAGAGGGAATCCCCAGGTTCTCCGGGCCAAAGGCCACGTCCTCCTCTACCACGCTGGCGACAATCTGGTTGTCGGGGTTCTGGAACACCATGCCCACCTGGCGGCGGATATCCAGCAGCTGCGCCTCGTCGCAGGTATCCATGCCGTCCACATAGACCTTGCCCCCGGAGGGGAGGAGGATGGCGTTAAAATGCTTGGCCAAGGTGGATTTGCCCGAACCGTTGTGGCCCAGCACCGCCACAAATTCCCCGGGCCGGATGGACAGGGTAAGGCCGTCCAGCACCGTGGGGGCCACGCCCTCCCCGGTGGTGTAGCGGAAGACAAGGTTTTCAGTTTGGAGGATGGGTTGGGCCATAAAGCTATACCTCTTGATGGGAAGATGGGAGGAAACGGGAGCAGGCGAGGGGGAAAAGCTCCTTGACGGCCCGCCCCAGCAGCCAGCCGCCGAACACGCCCAGGGCGTTGAAAATAATGTCGTCCACATCGAAGTACCGGCCCACAAAGAGCTGCCAGCACTCGATAAAGGCGGTGATGCCAAAGCTGAGGGCGGCGGCCCGCCTCCAGCAGAAGCCCCGCCACAGCAGGGCGGCGAACAGGCCGAAGGGGAGGAACATGACGATATTTCCCAGGATATTGAACAGGCTGTCCGGCTGGGAGAAGGGGATGAGGCTCGCCCGGCGGGACAGGCCGCTCCAATCAAAATAAGGGGCGGTGTATCCCATCAGAGCGGCGGACACGTAGCCGGGCTGTGGGACGAGGGTGAGGGCGGCCATGCCGCCGCAGTATGCCCAGAACAGGAGCACGGCCCCCTCCCGAGCGGGGCCGGAGGCCAGCCCCCCGGCGGCCAGACGCCTGCGCCGGGGCCGGAGCGCAAGCAGGTATGCCAGCGCCCCTGCGCCAAAGCCGGGAAGCATGTAGAGGACGTAGCGGGCGATGCGCGCCATTACCGCGTCCACCGCCCTGTGGCTCCGCAGGGCAGGGTCAGCCCCGTGGCGGTGACGGGCAGGCCCAGCTCGTCGGACACAGTGCGCCCGCCGAATTTCCCGCCGATGATTGTATGCAGAATATAGGTGAGCACCGATGGGGCCAGCCCCGTGGTATAGGAGTTTAAAATGACGAACAGCGGGTCATCGGACAGCACCCCGGCCACCAGCTCCACGAAGGGGTACAGGCTGTCCTCCAGCTTCCACACCTCGCCGGAGGGGCCCCGGCCATAGGAGGGAGGGTCCATAATCACCGCGTCGTACCTGCGGCCGCGCCTGATTTCCCGCTCCACAAACTTGGCGCAGTCGTCCACAATCCAGCGGATGGGCCTGTCCTCCAGCCCGGAGGAGCGGGCGTTGTCCTTGGCCCACTGCACCATGCCTTTTGCCGCGTCCACGTGGCACACCGCCGCCCCCGCCGCCGCGCAGGCGATGGTGGCCCCGCCGGTGTAGGCAAACAGGTTGAGCACGCGCACCGGGCGGCCCGCGTTTTGGATCAGCTCCCGGGCAAAATCCCAGTTGGCCGCCTGCTCGGGGAACACGCCGGTATGCTTGAAATTCATCAGCCCTACGTGAAACGTGAGGTCGCGGTAGTGAACCTGCCAGCGCTGGGGGACGCCCTTGCCGGTCCACTGGCCGCCGCCGGTGCTGGAGCGGGCGTAGCGGGCATCGGGGCGCGTCCAGCCCCGGTGGGTCCGGGAGGTGTTCCAGATGGCCTGGGGGTCGGGCCGCACCAGCAGCTTGTCCCCCCAGCGCTCCAGCTTCTCGCCCCGGCCGCAGTCCAGCAGCTCGTAATCCGTCCAATGCTCAGCGCGCCACATGGCCTCACCCCCAGAAATAAACAATCAAGGTATTATACAACAGGATCGGCAATTAGTCAAACCCTGCCGGACACAAAAAACCGCCGGGGCGCCAACGCTCCGGCGGTTTTTTTGCAGCTCAGGCGCCCAGCTGGACCCAGAGCTCGTTATACAGTGCCCGGGTGGCGGGGGGGAGCACCAGGTACATCTCGCACCGCTCCAGCACCTGGGCGGGGGCGGCCATGATCTCGTACAGCTCAGGATCAAGCTCCTCGCCGTACAGCTCCTCGTAATAGGCGGGATACTGCTCCAGCGCCTGGGTGTTGGGGGAGGCGTACCAGATATAGTCCATGTTGGCCAGGTTGGCGTCGGTGGAGGCGATAAAGTTGATCCACTTCATGGCGTTTTCGTAGTGGGGCGCGTCCTTGAGCACGCACATGGCGTCCACAAACCAGTTGGCCCCTTCCTCCGGGATGACGTAGCGCAAATCCACATCGTCCGCCTGGTTGTCCAGCATGGACAGGTAATCCCCGGCGTAGTAGGTGGCGATGGCGGCGTTTCCGCCCTCCATCTTCTGGAACACCTGGTCCATCACCTTGCCTTGGAACACGCCACGGCGGTTGGCCCCGGCGATGAGCTCAAAGGCTTCGCGGATCTCCTGCTCGTCGGTGGTGTTCACCGAGTAGCCCAGATGGAACAGGGCGGCGGCCAAGGCGTCCCGGGAGTTGTTGATGAGCAGCACGCTCCCGGCGTATTGCTCGTCGTAGAGCGCCCCCCAGCTGTCCGGCTCCTCCTCCACCATGTTGGCGTTGTAGATGAGCCCCAGGGTGCCCCAGGAGTAGGGGACGGTGTATTTGTTCTCCGGGTCGTAGGGCAGGTTGCGGAAGCGCTGGTCGATGAGCTCAAAGTTGGGGATCTGGCTGTAGTCCAGCTCCTCCAGCATCCCCTCCTCAATGAGCTGGGAGATCATGTAGTCGGAGGGGACGATCACGTCATAGTCCGCGCCGCCGCTCTTCAGCAGGGAGTAGAGCGCCTCGTTGCTCTCAGCGGTCTGGTAGTTCACCCGGATGCCGGTGGCGTCCTCAAACTGGGCGATGAGATCCTCGTCAATGTACTCGCCCCAGGAGCACACGTTGACCACCGGCTGGGAGTAGGCGGCCCCGCTGAGCAGGGCGACAGCCAGAATAAAGCCGCAGGCCATGGCCCCGGCAAGGCCCCGGCGGACCCACTTCCAGGAGGGCTGGTGGAAGCGCATGGAAAGCCGCTCCAGGAAGGAGGGCGGGCGCACCTCCTGCCGGTCCATCCGGCGCTCCTGGCGGATCTCCCGCACGTTGTTGAGCACCAGCAGGGCCAGCACCGACAAAAACAGCAGCGTGGACACGGCGTTGACCTCGGGGGTGATGCGCTTTTTGGTCATGGAGTAGATGCGCATGGCCAGGGTGGAGGTGGACGAGCCGGCGGTGAAGTAGGAGATCACGAAGTCGTCGATGGACATGGTGAAGGCGATGAGCGCCCCGGACACGATGCCCGGCTTGATCTCCGGCAGGATCACCTTCCAGAACGCCTGCATCCAGGTGCAGCCCAGATCCTGGGCGGCGTCCACCAGGTTTTTATCCATCTGCCGCAGCTTGGGGGCCACGTTGAGGATGACATAGGGGATATTGAAGGCCACGTGGGCCAGCAGCATGGTGGTGAAGCCCAGGGTGAGCCGGGTGGGCAGCTCCACCGCGCCCTGGACGCTGTTGAACCACTGGGCGAAGGCCCCCCAGCCCTGGAAAAAGGCCACAAAGAACAGGCACAGGGATACGCCGGTCACAATGTCCGCGTTCATCATGGGGATGTCGTTGACCACCAGCAAAGCGTCCCGCCGGCGCTTGGACAGGGAATACAGGCCGATGGCGGCGAATGTGCCCGCCGCGGTGGCGATTGCCGTGGCCAGCAGGGACACCAAAAGGGTGGTGTACAGGCTTTCCATGATGAGGCGGTTCTGGAATAGGGCGGAGTACCACTCCAGGGAGAAGCCCCGCCACACGGCGCTGGAATCTCCCGCGTTGAAGGAGAACACAATGAGCAGGAAAATGGGCAGGTACAAAAACAGGAACACCAAGCCGATGAACAGGCGGCTTCCAACGCGGCTTTGCCTTTTCACATGATCACCGCCTGTTCCTCGCCCTCGCCGAAGTGGTTCATGACGACCATGCACACCACGACGATCACCATCATCACCATGGAGATGGCGGCGCCCAGGTGGGGATTATAGGCCCCGCCCAAAAATTGCAGCTCGATGAGGTCGCCCAGCATCATCTGGTTGCCGCCCCCCAGAAGGTTGGAGATGGCAAACGTGGACACGGACGGCACAAACACCATGGTCACCCCGGACAGGATGCCCGGCAGGGACAGGGGGAAGATCACCTTGCGGAATACCCGCACCCCGTCCGCCCCCAGGTCCCGGGCGGCCTCGATGAGGGAGTTGTCCAGCTTGACGATGACGGAATAGATAGGCAGGATCATGAAGGGCAGGTAGTTATACACCATGCCCAGCACCACCGCCCCGGGGGTGCCGATCATCTGGATGTGGTCCAGCCCCAGCAGCTCCAGCAGGCCCACGGCCCGGAACAGCTGGTTCAAAAGGCCGTTGTTCTCCAGGATGGACATCCAGGAGTAGGTGCGCAGCAGGAAGTTCATCCACATGGGCAGCATGATGAGGGCCATGGCCAGGCGCTGGAACCGGGGGCCCTCCTTGGCCATCCAGTAGGACACCGGGTAGCCGATGAGCAGGCACACCAGGGTGGCCAGCACCGCCAGCCAGAAGGAGCGCAGGAATACGCTCAGGTACAGCCCCATGCCGGTAAAGTTGCCGAAAGTGGCCTGGGTGGCGCCGGTGGCGGGGTCGGCGGCGGTGAAGGCATACACCGCCATGATGATGATGGGGACGACCACAAACAGGGCCATCCAGATCACGTAGGGGAAGGCAAACCAGCCGCGCTTACTCCTCATGGCCGCCCTCCCGGGAGCCGCTCTCCTCCCCGTCGCCGGACTCGTCCTCCACCACGTCCAGCTCCTCGTACTCCTCGGAGTAGGAGGAGTAGTCCCCGAACAGGCCGGAGTACTGGCTCTTTTTCATCACGTGGATGCCGTCCGGGTCGATCTTGATGCCGATGCGGCTGTCCACCGGGCAGTAATCGGTGGTCTGGATGAGCCATTTGAAGCCGTAGAAGTCCACGATGGTGTCGTAGTGGACGCCCTTAAATGTGACGGAGGTGACGGTGCCCCGCAGCTGGCCCGCAGCCTCCTCCACGATGTCCACGTCCTCCGGGCGGATGACCACGTCCACCGGCTCGTCCTTGGCAAAGCCCTTGTCCAGGCATTGGAATTTGCGGTTGAAGATTTCCACCACCCCGTCGGCGCGCATGATGCCGTCGATGATGTTGGACTCGCCGATAAAGTCGGCCACGAAGGCGTTTTTCGGCTCGTTATAAATGTCCTCGGGGGTGCCGATCTGCTGGATGCGCCCGCCGTCCATCACCACCACGGTGTCGGACATGGCCAGCGCCTCCTCCTGGTCGTGGGTCACATAGATGAAGGTGATCTCCATCTCCTGCTGAATGCGCTTCAGCTCGTTCTGCATATCCTTGCGCAGGCGCATGTCAAGCGCGCCCAGCGGCTCGTCCAGCAGCAGCACCCGGGGACGGTTCACCAGGGCCCGGGCGATGGCCACCCGTTGCTGCTGCCCGCCGGACAGGGCGGACACGGGGCGCTTTTCAAAGCCCTTGAGGTTCACCGTCTCCAGCATCTCCATCACCCGGCTGTGGATCTCCTGCTCGGGGATTTTTATCCTGTGCCCGGCGGCGTCCGTCCTGGGGATGCGCAGGCCGAAGGCCACGTTCTCAAACACGTTGAGATGTGGGAACAGGGCGTACCGCTGGAATACGGTGTTGACCGTCCGCCTGTGGGGCGGGACATCATTGATCCTCACGCCGTCAAACAATACGTCCCCAGAGGTAGGCGACAAAAACCCGCCGATGATGCGAAGCGTGGTTGTTTTGCCGCACCCGCTGGGGCCCAGCAGCGTGAGGAACTCCTTATCGTTGATATACAGATTGATGTGGTCGAGCACGACCTCGTCGCCGTAGGACATCACACAGTCCCGCAGGCGGATCAGCTCCTTGGACATGTATCCTCCCCCATTTCTAAATGATGAGTGTTTTGTCAGCTCCCTTTTTGTAGTCTCTGAGACGCGCTTTGTTGTCACGCTCGGGTTGGACACATACACGGCCCGGCTTCCCTCCGATTCGGACAAAATCCAGTCCCACGTTGTGGGCCTTGGGCTTTTGTCCTCACTCCGGTCCATCCGGGCCTATGTGTCTACCCTCGCGCTTCTCAGAGCTTCACGGATAGCGAGATACATAATAGCGGCTTGACCACCGTTTGTCAATCATTTTCAGGGGATTTTCCTGGTATTTTGTCGCGAGTTTTTGGAGTGTCCGGCGGGCGCTTTCCAGCCTGGAACGGGGCGGGATCTTTGGGAATAGGATTTGACAACATCCGGCCCGGCTGATATAATAAGACTTGACAAAAGAGCGCCGGAAAGGCGCCTTTTCCACCCCATATAAAGGAGAGAAGGGGACGGCTATGGTGAAATTGAGAACTTCCTTCTAACCGGTAGAAGGAAATAAAATTTGATCCTTCTATCGCGTACTGCAATAGGAGGTCCAAATGAAAAAATATGAACGGCAAAACCGCCCCTGGCTGATAGGGGCTTTGGTTAGTGTGCTCGCCGCCAGTCTCTTCGGGGTGGCGCTGCAATTCTTCAAGGGCGAGGTGCTGGACAGCGCCATCGCGGGCCAGGGGGTGCGGACGCTGGGGTACGGCCTGGCCCTGGCGGGCTTTATTCTGGGCGAGATACTGTTTTTCCACCTCTACAGGCGGCTGGGGGACCGGTTCGCTGCGGGCTGCGTCACGGCCCTGAAGCAGGATGTGTTCGAGAGCGTCCTGCGGCGGGACTACGTGGCCTTCAAGGGGCGCACGCAGGGGGAGTACGCGGCGAAGTACACCGGCGAGGCGGACGCCATCCGTGCCCGGCGGTTCTGTATGCTGCCGCTGTTCTGGGAGATCGCCTTTAAGATCGTGCTGGTCAGCGGGGCGCTGTTTTTGCTGGACTGGCGGGTGGCGCTGCTCACCATCGCGCTGCTGACCACGCCGCTGTATATCCCCAAGCTCATCGAAAAGCGCTCCCAGCGGGCGCAGACGGCCTTCCTCCAGGCGGCGGAAGAGGCGCTGTCCGGGGTGACAGACTGGCTCCACGGCTTCGAACTCATCAAAAATTTCGCCGTGGAGGACAAGATTCTAGCCCGCTTCCGGCGGCTCAACCAGAACGCCGGGGAAAAGCTGCTGGACGATTTGAAGCTGGGGGCGGCGGCGCAGCTCATCACCACGCTGATGTCCTACCTGTCCTATTTCATTGTGCTGGCCTGTTCGGCGTGGCTGGTGCTCCGGGGAGATTTCTCCGCCGGGGACTTCTTTGTGGCCATCGGCATGATCGACCAGCTCTCCTACCCCATCATTTCGCTGGCGGGGATTGTGCGGCAGCTGTTCGCTATCCGGCCCGCCTGCCGGAGGATGGAAGAGTTTATTGCCGAGCCGCCCCAGGGCGGCCGGCGGGGCGCGGCCCCCAGGCTGCGCCAGGATATCCGTTTTCGCGAAGTCTGTTTCGGCTACGAGGGCCGGGGGACAGTGCTGGAGGGGTTCAGCCTCACCATCAAGAAGGGCGGGCGGTACCTGCTGAAGGGGCCCAGCGGCTGCGGCAAGACCACAGCGGTGAACCTGCTGCTGCGCTACTACCAGCCGGACGCGGGGGAGATCACCGTGGACGGCTTGCCGCTGGGCGAGTCGGGCGACCCCTACGCCAGGGCGACGGTGGTGCGTCAGGAGGCGGTGCTGTTTCGCGGCACCCTGCGGGATAACCTGAGCATGTACCGGGACATCCCGGAGGAGCGGCTGCTGGAGGCGCTGGCCGGCGTGGGGCTGGGGCGCTTTGCCCGGCCCGATGCCCTGGACCGGATGGTGGATGAGGGCGGCGCCAATCTTTCCGGCGGGGAGAAAAAACGGGTCTGTCTGGCCCGCGCCCTGCTGCGGGATACCGAGCTGCTTATCTTGGATGAGCCGCTGG
Organism: uncultured Oscillospiraceae bacterium; assembly: GCA_910587255.1. Lineage (GTDB taxonomy): Bacteria > Bacillota > Clostridia > Oscillospirales > Oscillospiraceae > Enterenecus. The sequence continues at coordinate 87,511 of CAJUKT010000048.1, read as the reverse complement.
CCAATCTGGATGGGGAGACGGCGGAGCGTATTGAAGACCTGCTGCTGTCCATCCGGGACAGGACGCTGCTGGTGGTGTCCCACCAGTTCAGCGCCGGAAAGCTGCCGGGGTTTGACCAGGTGGTGGACATGGCGGCGGGCGGCTGACAGAGACAGGGGGAACACCGTGAAGATCGCCTATCTGGGTATTGACCTGCTGAAGCCGGTGCTGGACGCGCTGCTGGGGGAGGGGTGCCGGGTTTTGAAGCTGTTTACCTGTCCGGTGGACAATGTGACGGAGACCAACACCGCCGTCATCAAGACCGCCCGGGAACGGGGGATTCCCCATACCCTGGAGCGGATCGCCCCGGACGATCTGGAGTGGCTGGCGGGCCAAGGCTGCGAGCTGCTGGTGTGCGCGGGGTATTACTACCGCGCCCCCGTCACGGACGCCTTCCCCATGGTGAATTTCCATCCCACCCCGCTGCCGGTGGGCCGGGGGTCGTGGCCCATGCCCCGGCTGATTTTGGAGGGGGCGGAGTTTGGCGGCGTTACCGCCCACAAAATGGCGGCGGAATTCGACACGGGGGATATTCTGCTTCAGGAGCGTTTTCCCCTGGACGGGCGGGAGGACCACCAGACCTATATGAAAAAGGTATACGCCAAAATCCCCGCCATGGTCCATGCGCTGGTGGGCGGACTGCCCCAGGTGCTGGCGGGGGCGTCTCCCCAGGGGGCGGGGGAGTACTGGCCGCTGCCCACGGAACAGGACTGGACCGTTACGCCGGACATGGACGCTGGCCAGGCGGACCGCATCCTGCGGGCCTTTTATGGCTACGAGTGCGTCTACCGGGACGGGACGGGCAGGACGGAGCTGACCGGGGGCCGGGTAGTCCCGGGCGCGGGGCCCTTTCCCGTGAGGGGCGGGCACATCCGGGCGGACAGGACCAGACGGCTGAGCTGAGCGAAAACAAAAAAGGACCCCGGGCGCAATCAGCGCCCGGGGTCCTTTTTATCAGGGCCGCCGTTTGGGCATGTTGGTAATTTTCAAACAAGCCCTAGTATGTGGGGTTGTCCACGTTCACCTTGTCCGTCTCCTGATAGGGGGCCAGGGTGGACACCATTTTCACCGGCACGTCATAGGCGTTCTTGACGTAGTGGACCTCGCCGGGCTCAATGTGGATCAGGTCGCCCACCCCGAGCACGTGCTTCACGCCGTCCACGACGATATCCACCTTGCCCTCCAGGATGAAGAAATCCTCTTCCATGATATTGTGGTAATGGGCCTGGAAGTCCTCGCCGGGGCGGAAGCGCACCAGGGCGAAGTTCATCCGGGGGCCCTTCATGAGATACTTGGGGCCGCTCTCGCCGAAACGGTACTCCCGCTCATTTTCATTGATGATAAACATAATATTCTCCTCCAATCCAAAAGTCGGCCAAGGGCTCACAGGCCGGGGGCAATCCACATGTTCCGGGTTACGCCCTGAGCGCACAGCGCCAGCTGGGCGGGGTAGAGCTTCTTCCAATTGCCGTACAGCTCATCGTACACCGCCTTGACGGACGGGTCGGGCTGGAACTGCCGGTCCCACTTGACGGTGCGCGACACGGCGTCCTCCACATTGGCGTACAGACCCACGCCCACGCCGGCCAGAATGGCGGCCCCCAGGGCGGTGGCCTCCTTGACCACGGGCACCTTCACCGGCTTGCCGGTGACATCGGCCACAATCTGGCTCCACAGGGGGCTTTTGGCCGCGCCGCCGGCGAAGATGAGCTCGTCGGGCTCGTGGCCGGTGGCATCCTTCACCAGCTCGATATGGCTGCGCACCAGCAGGGCGGTATTTTCCAGAATGGCCCGGTAGAAGGTGTATTTGTTAAACCGCTCAGGCTCCAAGAGGAAGTTGGTAAAGGTGGGGCTGGCGTGCCTCCAGTCGATGAAGTTCATGGTGTCGCTGAAGCAGCACTGCATCCCGTAGCAACCGGCGGGAATATCTGCGGCCTTTTCGTTCATTAGGTCATAGGTATCCCGGCCAGTGCGGCGGGCCTCCTCGGCCTCGGCCTGGCAGAAGCCGTCCCGGAACCAGCGCATCACAAGCCCGGGCTTGAAGGCCAGCGCCTCGTACTGCCACAGGCCGGGCAGGGCCGCGCAGTTCACCCGCACCCGGCAGCCGGGGTCGGCGCAGGCGGAGTCGGTATTGAATTCATACTGCCAGAAGCTGCCGCCGAAGACGGCGGCCTGGTTGGCCTTGTACGCCCCCACGCCCAGGGCGCCCAGCTGGCAGTCGCCGCCCCCCACCACCACGGGGGTGCCCTCCAGCAGGCCGGTGTCGGCGGCGCCCTTTGCGCTCACCTGGGCGAAATTGGTCCCGCACTCCACCACCGGGGGGAAGATATCGGTGCGCAGGCCGCACTTGGCGGCGATTTCCGGCAGCCAATCCCGGCTTTGCAGGTCCATGATGCCGGTGGTGCTGCCGTTGCTGGGCTCCACCGCCAGCCTGCCGGTGAGCTTGTAGATGAGCCAGTCGTTGAACATGCCCACTGCGGCGGTCTTTTCATAGACCTCCGGCAGGTTGTCCCGCACCCACAAAATGCGGGGCAGGGCCCCCAGGGCGTAGGTCTGGCCGGATTTTAAGTACACTTCCTTCTCCAGCGCGGGGTCCAGCTCCTTGAGCTGGCCCACCTGGTCGGTGCTGCGGGCGTCCACGTTGGCGCAGGCCCAGATTTCGCTGCCGTCCTTGTCGTAGAGCAGAATGCCCTCCCGCATACAGGTGGTGGACACGGCGGCGATATCGCCGGGGGCGATGCCCGCCTCCTCCAGCACGCCCTGGACGCAGCCCCGGGCCAGGTCCCAATTATGCGCCCAGTCGAAGTCCATGCTGCCCGGCCAGCGCGGGTCCTCCCGGTGGGACCACTCCCGCTGGACACAGCCCACCTGCTCCCCGTCCAGGGAAAAGACCACGGCCCGGACGCTGCCGGTGCCCGCGTCCACCGCCATCAAGTATTTCGCCATGGGGATACCTCCTAACAATAGATTAAAATTGGGTTGTCACCATAATTTTGATTACGGCTCCGCCTCCAGCAGCAGCTGGGCGGTGTCCTCGTCGGTGATGAGCACGTCCAGGTAGCCCCCCCGGAGGACAGCCAGGATGGCCTCCGCCTTGTCCGGCCCGCCCGCCGCGCCGATCACGTTTTCCAGCGTCCTGAGCTGGTCCATGGGGGTGCTCATCAGCCGCCCCTCCAGGTCGTGGGACACCACCTGGCCGTTTTTGTCCAGGAAATGGCTGAGCACGTCGCCCACCGCCCCCTGCATTTTCAGGAAGGTGAAGTCGTTGTTGTTGAGGATGCCGTTTTTTACGATGGTGGCCCGGTCGCTGAGACAGCCGATGCCCACCACGCTCATGCTGGACAGGGGGATCATGCGGAAGATCTCCTCCACATCGGGCTCCTGGCGCAGGGAGTCGCGCACGGCGGCGCTGGAGAGCAGCAGGGGGGAGGGGATGAGGTACAGCCGGGCGTTGAACACATTGGAGTTGGTGTTGGGCAGATAGCAGTTTACGCCCCCCGCCAGGCTGACCACATTCAAGGGGAGCTGGGCGGCGATGGCCAGGTGGTTGAGGATGCGGCTGGTGGTGTCGCCATAGCCCATGTTGATGAAGGCGTTGTCCGCCGCGCGGCGCAGTATGTACATGGCGGCGGCCTGGGCGATGCTCTCGTTGGGGCTGGGCAGGGTGGACGCGCCGGGGACGATGAAGGCGTCCCGCAGGCCGTAGCGGGTGAGCAGCTCCCGCTCCATCTCCATCCGGCGGCCGCTGTCCTGCTGGACGTTGAACTGGATGACCCCCGCCTGCCGGGCCCGCTCCAGCAGGGCAATGACCTTGGAGCGGCTCACACCCAGCAGGTGGGAGATGTTCTGCTGGGTGTAGTTCTCTATATAGTAGTACCACACCGCCTTGATCATCAGGCGGTGCTCATATTCGGCCTTGCTGAGCCTGTCGATCTTTTCGTCCATGATATCCGCCTCAAAATTCGACAAAAGTTTTTTGGTCCGGCAAATGTCTTGTGCCAATAGTATAGCACCGCCCTGTGTCCACTGTCAAATGATTGCGGGAGAATTCCGCTATTTTCCGTAAAATCGTGGAAAGCGCCAAAAAACACCAGCAATAATTGTGCATGACCGACAAAAAGACTGGTTTTTCGCTTGGGGGTCAAGTGTTTTTCGCCGAAAATTGCCAAAAAATTCACGGGGGAATTGGCACTGCGCTGTTGACAAACGCAGAAAAATTCTCTATGATAGGGCCAAGAGCAAAAGCTGTTTTCTCAGGACATTTGTGCATCGCGACAAGAGGAATGGGGGAGTTTGAATGGAAGCCAACCAAAACGCGGGGAACAGCGTTCCCCTGCTTTCGGTGCGGGGCATTTACAAGTCCTTCGGCCTGAACGCCGTGCTCAAGGGCATCGATCTGGACGTGATGCCCGGCGAGGTGCTGGCCCTGATCGGCGGCAACGGCGCGGGCAAGTCTACCCTTATGAAAATTATCATGGGCATCTACAGCCACGACAAGGGGCATATGTCCATGAATGGCGGGGCGGTGGCCCTTAACCGGCCCTCCGACGCCCTGGCCCGGGGGATTTATATGGTGCCCCAGGAGCCGCTGCTTTTCCCGAACATGAATGTGGAGGAGAACATCACCATCGGCTTTGACCGGGGCAAGGCGGAGCTGCACCGGGAGCTTGTGGATACCATGGCGGACATTGGCTGGAACCTGGATCTGGGCCGGAAGGCCAGCAGCCTGTCCATCGCCGAGCAGCAGCTGGTGGAGATCCTCCGGGGCATCCTGCGCCACGCCAGGCTGCTCATCCTGGATGAGCCCACCTCCGCCCTCACCTTCGACGAGGTGAAGAGCTTGTTTAAAGTGGTGCGGGACTTGCGGGAGAAGGGCATCGGCATCATTTACATCACCCACCGCCTGGCGGAGGTGTTCGATATTGCCACCCATGTGGCCATCATGCGGGACGGGGCCATCACCATCCAGGGCCCGGTGGCCGGCTTTACCCGCGAGGATCTGGTGAAGGGCCTGCTTCCCCCCGATGCCGAGGGGGGCGTGCAGGCCCGGGCGGCGGTGGAGTCCTCGGTGGACTACGGGGCGGACCCAGTGCTGGAGCTGGACGGCTTCAGCGGCTACGGCTTCTCAGACGTGAGCCTGAAGGTGTGGCCGGGGGAGATTCTGGGCGTGGCCGGCGTGGTGGGCGCGGGGCGCACCGAGATGGCCACCACCATTTTCGGCATGGATAAGGCGCTGGGGGGCAGGGTGCTGCTCAACGGCAGGGATATCACGGGGAAGCGGACCCGGCAGGTTATCGCCGCGGGTCTCAACTACGTGCCGGAGGACCGGCACCTCAACGGCCTGTTCAAGATCTGCGATGTGGCGGCCAACACCACCAGCGCCAGCCTTTTTGGCGGCGCGCTGGGCAAGGTGCTGCTCAACCGCAGGGCGGAGTATGACATCACGGAGAAGTACGTGAAAAACTTCCGTACCAAGGTCACCGGCCACGACCAGCTGACGGGCAGCCTGTCGGGCGGCAACCAGCAGAAGATCGTCATCGGGCGCTCACTGGCCACCAACCCGGGCATCGTTATCCTGGATGAGCCCACCCGGGGCATCGATGCCGCCGCCCGGGGGGATGTGTACAGCATCATCCACCAGCTGCGGGAGCAGGGGCTGTCCATTTTGCTCATCTCCAGCGATATGGAGGAGCTGGTGGAGCTGGCCGACCGGGTGGTGACCATGTACCAGGGCCGGATCAACGCGGAATTCCAAAAAGAAGATATCAATCAGGACAATCTCACGGCGGCCGCCTTCGGCATCGTGGAACAGGAGGCGAAAGGGGCATGAACGCGGTAAAAAAAGTTCTGAAAGCCCGGGAGATGACCGCCCTTCTCTTCCTGGCGGCCCTCTTTGTGGTAGTGGGGATCATCAACCCCGCTTTCCTGGCCGACAGCAGGAACGTGGCCAACTGCTTTAATGATTCGGTGGTCTACATACTCATCGCCGTAGCCATGGCCTTTGCCATCTTTATCGGCGAGATCGACGTATCGGTGGGCTCTAACCTGGGCCTGGTGGCCGCGGTGGTGGGCACCATGCTCCAGGACGGGAAAAACTGGTTTTTAGCGTTTTTCATCGGCATTCTCATGGGCACCGTGGTGGGGCTCATCAACGGCTGGGGCGTGGCGGTGATGAAAATTCCGTCCCTCATTTTCACCCTGGGCACCAACGGAATTCTCCGGGGGCTGATGTATCTCCAGGTGGGCACCAAGCAGGTTACCGATCTGCCCATTGCGTTCAAGGGGGCCTCCTCTTATGCCCTGTTCGGCCTCCCGCTGACGGTGTGCTTCTTCTGTGTGCTGCTGGCGGCGGCGGCCATCCATGGGGTTTTGACCCGCACCAAGCGGGGGCGCTATTTCATCGCCGTGGGCGACAACGCCGGCGGCGCGGAGCTGGTGGGTATCCCCGCCACCCGCACCAAGGTGCTGGCCTACGTGATCTGCGGTATGCTGTGCGCCGTGGCGGGTATCCTCTTCGCCAGCCGCGCGGGCCAGGTCACCTCCCAGTCGGGCAACGGCTATGAGATGAAGGCGGTGGCCGCCTGCGTGCTGGGCGGCATCAGCCTGTCCGGCGGCGTGGGCAGCGTGGTGGGCGCGGGAGTGGGCGCGGTCATCATGGCTTCCATCAGCGCCCTGCTGGTGTTCATGGGCTTCTCCTCCAACTTCGACAGCGCCATCACCGGCGTCATCCTCATCACCATCGTGGTGGTGGACGCCCTGGTACAGCGCCGGGCCGCCGTCCGCAACCGGCATGCCCGCCTGGCTGCCCGGACCAACGCCCCCGCCGGCGGAAAGGAGGCTGCGGAGCAATGAGCGGTACTTCCTCCAAGCTGGGCGTCCAAAACGGCCTGCGCCGTTTGTGGAGCGGCCCAAATTTCCGCTGGAACCTGTTTCTGCTGGCGCTGCTGCTGGTGGAGTGCGGGGTGTTCGGTGCGGCCAATGGGAAATTCCTCTCGCTGAACCGCGTCTTTATGGCTGCGGTGGGCGACCTGCCCATCTGGTGCATCTCCATTTTCGTCACCTTCGTCATGATCACCGGGGGCATTGATATCCAGTCCTGTGCCATCGTAGGCTTCACCTCCATCGTCATCGGGGTGGGGTGGCAGGGCTTCGGCATGAACATATGGGCCGCCGCCGTGCTGGGCGTGGTGGTGGCGACCCTGTGCGGAGCGCTGTCCGGCTTCTTCGTGGCCTACTGCGGCGTGCAGGCCATGGTGGTCACCCTGGGCGGCTCCTTCCTGTACGGGGGACTGGCGCTGCTGGTGTCCACCCTGTCGGGCACTGCCGCCTACAACGGCATCAGCGGTTTCCCGGACGGCTTCAAGGCCCTGGCCAAGACCACCCTGTTCGGCGTTGTGCCCCTGCCCATCGTTATTTTCCTGCTGATGCTCCTGTGCGCTTACCTGCTGCTCCACAGGAGCAAGTATGGCCGCAAGGTGTTTTTGGTGGGGGTCAATCCCCAGGCGGCGGAGTACTCCGGCATCAACGCCCGGGCGGTGGTGATGAGCACCTACATCCTGTCCGGTCTGGCCGCAGGGATCACCGGCGTGGTGATGACCTCCCAGCTGGGCATCGCCAAGTCCGATTTGGGCGGCAATTTCACCATGATGATTATCACCGCCTGCGTGCTGGGGGGCACCCTGTCCACCGGCGGCAAGGGCTCCGTCATCGGCACCACCCTGGCGGCTGTGGCCATCACCCTGCTGCGCTTTGGCATGCCGCTGTGCTTCGGCATCAATAAGCAGTATCTGGACATCCCCATCGGCGTGCTGCTGGTAGTGGTGGTGGTGGGCCGGGCCGTGGCCGGGAACCCGGCGGTGGCCGCATGGCTGGGCAGGCTGCGCCCGAAAAAAAAGAGCAGGGCGGGCGCGTGAAAAATTTATTCCAAGGCTGCGCCTTTGGAATAAGAGAACGGTATATTCCGGGGCTTCGCCCCTGAATATAAAATATCTATGGAGGTATGAAAACATGAAAGTGAAAAGACTCGTAGCGCTGCTTCTGTCCCTGTGCATGATCTTCGCCCTGGCCGCCTGCGGCGAAAAGACCGGCGAAGAGTCCAAGGCTCCCGAGAGCTCCGCCCCTGTGGAGGAGAGCAAGGCGCCCGGGAACGAGGACAATAATGACCCCGCGCCTGCGGGCGGCTCCGTCGAGGGCAAGACCGTGGCCTTCATCCCCAAAGTCAGCGGCAACGCCTTCTTTGAGGTGGCCAACACCGGCGCCCAGGAGTTCGCCAAGGACTGGGGCATCACCGTGGACTACATCGGCTCCCCCAACGCCACCGTGGCTGACCAGGTGCAGTGCATCAACGACGCCATCTCCAAGGGCGTGGACGCCATCTGCATTTCCACCGTGGACGCCGCCGGTGTGGCCGACGCCCTCCAGGCCGCCCAGGCTGCGGGTATCGCTGTCTCCACCTGGGACTCTGACTCCAAGCCCGGCGACCGTGCGCTGATGGTCTCCCAGGGCACCCCCGAGGTGCTGGGCCAGATGCTGGTGGATCTGTCCGTCGAGGGTCTGAAGGCCCGCGGCGTGGACCCCGAGAAGGACCCCGTGAAGTACTGCTGGCACTACTCCCAGGCCACCGTCACCGACCAGAACTCCTGGCAGGTGGAGGGCGAGAAGATCATCAAGGAGAAGTATCCCAACTGGGAGAACGTCCAGCCCGACAACTACTACTCCGAGCAGGACGCTGAGAAGTCCGTCACCATCGGCAAGGCCGTGCTGGCCGCCCATGCCGACATCGACCTGATCATCTGCAACGACTCCACCGCCCTTCCCGGCCAGCTGGAGGCCGCGCAGCAGGCCGGCCTGACCAAGGACGACGTGACCATCACCGGCTTCGCCACCCCCAACGCCATTAAGCCCTACTGCACCGCCAACATCCTGCACAACTGGGGTCTGTGGGACTGCAAGGTGCAGGGCGCCCTGGGTTGCTATGTGGCCGCTTACATCGCCGCCGGCAACGACGTGAAGGTGGGCGACACCATCGACGTGCCCGGCATCGGCTCCGTTGAGGTCATGCCCAACAACTGTCTGAATCCTGACGATACCACCGCCGACACCAATAACGGCGTGGTGCTGCTCCCCGAGCGCGCCGTCTTCAACGCCGAGACCATGAACAACTACGACTTCTAAGAGGTCGTCTGCGGTTGTGATCTGAGAACCACGGCGGAGCGGGGCGCGGCCCCGCTCCGCTCCCAAAGGGGCGCTGGCTTTGCGGCGCTTCTTTGGGAGCGGGGGCACATGTTCCCGCCGCTGACAATTCACCGATACAAGGAGGATATATTTATGGCTGATTTGGAAGGTCTGAAGGTGTCCAAGGACTACCACGTAGACATCCCCTTCGCCAATCAGAAGGGCTTTTTCCTCAAGGGCATCAACAGCCTGGACTGGGGCATGAAGAAGCACATGGCCAACATCTTCAACCCCGAGAGCGGCAATACCGTCATGTTTGCCTTTGACCACGGCTACTTCATGGGCTCCACCGCCGGGCTGGAGCGCCTTGACCTGCTGCTGCCCCAGCTGGCCCCCTATGTGGACTGCTTTATGGGCACCCGGGGCGCGCTGCGCACCTGCGTCCCCCCCGAGATTGTAAAGAGCGTGGCCCTGCGGGTGACCTCCGGCTCCTCCATGCTCCAGGATGACCTGAGCCATGAGGTGGTGGCGGTGGACATTGAGGACGCCATCCGCATGAACGCCGACTGCATGGCGGTGCAGACCTTTATCGGGGCGGACGGCCAGCTGTCCAGCTTGGATAACCTTAACCAGGTCATCAGCGCCGGTATGCGCTACTCCATCCCCACCATGGGCGTGTGCGCCGTGGGTAAGGATATGGCCCGCACCGACCGCTTCTTCAAGCTGGCCACCCGCATCATCGCCGAGATGGGCGTCCAGGTGGTCAAGACCTACGACTGCGAAAACTTTGAGGAGGTCGTGGCCGCCTGCCCGGTGCCCATCGTGGTGGCCGGGGGCAAGAAGCTGTCCGAGCCGGACGCGCTGAAGCTGGCCTATGGCGTCATCCAGAAGGGCGCCCACGGCGTGGACATGGGCCGGAACATCTTCCAGAGCACCCATCCCGTGGCCATGGCCCAGGCGGTGTCCATGATCGTCCACAAGGGGGCCACCGACAAGGAGGCTTTGGAGTTCTTCCAGGACGAGATTCACAAGTAAGAAGCTGTACCAATAGCCGAAGTATGCAGACTTGCGAGGAAAAATTGCCGGTGGCAAGGCAAAAAACCGCAGGAATACTTTGTGTATTTCAAGATTTTTTAACGCAGCCTGGCGGCAATTTGGGCCGCAAGGATGTGTGCTGGGGTCTATTGGTACAGCTTCTAGGAACTGAACGCGGGGGAGGGGAAAGACAGCGGCCTTTCCCCTCCCCTTGTGGCTGATCGGGATATTCTCCGCCCCACGGGGCGGAGAATATCTGATATATTGAGAAAAGAGGAATGTTTATGGCATTGCAGGTGCTTCAAATGGTGCTGCCCATCGTGGCGCTGCTGGCGCTGGGCATGGTGTGCCGCCGGGGAAACATCTTTGACATGAAGGGGCTGGCGGGGCTCAAGGCGGTGGTGGGGGACATCTGCCTGCCGGTGGTGCTGTTCAACGCCTTCTTTACCGCCAAATACTCCCTGTCGGTGGCGCTGATTTTTGTGCTGGTGTACGCCGGGTTTGCCCTGGCCCTGGGGCTGGGCTTCGCGCTGCGCAAGCTGGCAGCCCCCCACGGGAAGTTTTTCCCCTTTCTGCTGGCCAGCGCGGAGGGCGGTATGCTGGGCTACGCCCTGTACGGTGTGCTAATGGGGGAGCAGTCCGGCTTTGCCGCGGTGGACCTGGGGCAGACGGTGTTTGCCTACACGGCGTTTCTGGGCTTCCTCTCCCTCACCGACGGGCGCAGGCCCACAGTGGGCGGCCTGGTGAAGAATATGGTGACCAACAAGTGCTGCATCGGTATGGCCCTGGGCATTCTCCTGGGGGTGCTGGGCGTAGGGGAATGGGTGTTGGCCGGCCCCGCCGCCGGGGTGGTGACAGGGACCATCTCCATGCTGACCGCGCCCACCAGCGCGCTGGTGCTGCTGGTGGTGGGCTATGAGCTGGATTTGGATAAGAGCCTTCTGCGGCCTGTGGCGGTAACGGTGGTGTGCCGCCTGGCGGTGATGGGGGGGCTGCTGGCGCTGGTGAGCTTTGTGCTGTTCCGCATAGTGCCCTATGACAAGGGGCTGCAGGTCGCGCTGATGATCCTCTATGCCCTGCCCGCCCCCTTCATCATCCCCCTGTTTGCCGACGTGGGGGAGGAGGGGAAGTACATATCCACCGCCCTGTCGGTGCATACCATCTGTACCATTATGCTTTTTGCAGCCATCGCGGCGTTCAGTCTGCGGTGACGGAAAAGGGCCGCCGCGCCACTGGCGCGGCGGCCCTTTTTTATTTTGCCGTTTGGCTGCGGGGTTTAAAATGCCCGGCCAATGTCGCGGCGGAAGTGCATATCTGTAAAAGCGATGGGTTTGGCGGCGGCGTAGGCACGGCCGATGGCCTGCTCCAAGGTGTCCCCCAGGGCGGTGACGCCCAGGACCCGGCCCCCGTTGGTGAGATATCCGCCGCTTTCGTCCAGCCTGGTGCCCGCGTGGAACACCATGGCGGATCTGCCGACCTCCTCCAGCCCGGATATGGGACAGCCCTTTTTGTAGTCCAGCGGGTAGCCGCCGGAGGCCAGTACCAGACAGCAGGCGGCCTGGTCCCGCCAGCGGATGTCCACGCTGTCCAGTTTCCCCTCCCGGCAGGCGGTGAAAATGTCCATCAGGTCGCTGTCCAGCAGCGAGAGCACCGCCTGGCACTCCGGGTCGCCGAAGCGGGCGTTATACTCCACCACCTTCGGGCCCTCCGGAGTGAGCATCAGCCCGAAGTAGATAACCCCATGGAAGGGGCGGCCCTCCGCCTTGAGCGCCCGGATTGTGGGCAGAAAAATTTCGTCCATGCACCGCGCCGCAATCTCCGGCGTGTACTGGGGCGGGGGGGAGATGGCCCCCATGCCGCCGGTATTGGGCCCCCGGTTGCCGTCATAGGCCCGTTTGTGGTCCTGGCTGGCAGGCATGGCGCATACCCGCTCCCCATCGGCAAAGGCCAGCACGGTTACCTCGGGCCCGGTCATGCACTCCTCGATGACCACGGTGGAGCCGGAGGCCCCGAACTTTTTGTCCGCCATCATCTCCCGGGCGGCGGTTCTGGCCTCGTCCACGGTGGCGGCCACCACCACCCCCTTGCCCAGGGCCAGCCCGTCCGCCTTCACCACGATGGGCGCGCCCTGGGCTTCAATGTAGGCCAGGGCCTGGTCCAGGTCGGTAAAGGTCTCATACCGGGCGGTGGGGATATGGTATTTTTTCATCAATTCCTTGGAAAAGGCCTTGCTGGCCTCAATGACGGCGGCGTTTTTCCGGGGGCCGAAGGCGGGTATGCCCGCCGCCTCCAGGGCGTCCACCATGCCCAGGGCCAGGGGATCGTCCGGGGCCACCACCACGAAATCCATGGCGTGCTCCTTGGCCCACCGTACCATGCCGTCCACGTCGGCGGCCTTCACGTCCACGCACTGCGCCGTCTGGGCGATCCCCCCATTGCCGGGGGCGCAGAACAGCTGGGTCACCCTGGGGGACTGGGCCAGCTTCCAGCAGATGGCGTGTTCCCGGCCGCCGGAGCCTACGACTAAAACCTTCATAAAACCCTCCTATGCTTGTCACGCTCGCGTTGGGCTGGCTTGACGGCCCGGCTTCCTTCCGACTCGGATTGGTCTCTGGGGCCTGCGGCCCCATCGCTCATCCTCGCTCCAGTCCATCCGGGCCTGCCAGCCTACGCTCGCGCTTCTCAGTGATGAAACAGCCGAATTCCGGTAAACGCCATCACCATATCGTGCTTGTCGGCGGTGGAAATCACATGGTCGTCCCGGATGGAGCCGCCGGGCTGGGCGATGTACTTCACGCCGGATTTGAAGGCCCGCTCCACATTGTCCCCGAAGGGGAAGAAGGCATCGGAGCCCACGGTGACGCCGCGCTGCTTGGCGATCCACTCCTTCTTCTCCGCATCGGTGAGCACCTCGGGGCGTACCTGGAAGGTGCTTTGCCATACGCCGTCGGCCAGCACATCGTCGTGCTCGTCGGAGATATAGATGTCGATGGCGTTGTCCCGGTCCGGGCGGCGGATGCCGTCCACAAACTGGAGGCCCAGTACCTTGGGATGCTGGCGCAGCCACCAGGTATCCGCCTTGCTTCCGGCCAGCCGGGTGCAGTGGATGCGGCTTTGCTGGCCTGCGCCCACGCCGATGGTCATCCCGTCCTTCACATAGCACACCGAGTTGGACTGGGTGTACTTCAGGGTGATGAGGGAGAGCAGCATGTCGTGCTTGGCGGCCTGGGGCAGCTCCTTATTGGCGGTGACGATGTTTTCCAGCATGGCCTCGCTGATGGTCAGGTCGTTGTAGCCCTGCTCAAAGACAATGCCGAAGATGCTCCGGCGCTCCACAGGGGCGGGGGTGTAGCCGGGGTCGATCTTCACCACGTTGTAGCCGCCCTTGCGCTTGGATTTCAAAATCTCCAGCGCCTCCTGGGTGTAGTCCGGGGCGATAACGCCGTCGGACACCTCTAGGGCCAGATAGCGGGCGGTATCCCCGTCGCAGGTGTCGCTGAGGGCCGCCCAGTCGCCGTAGGAGCACAGCCGGTCGGCGCCCCTCGCCCGGATGTAGGCGCAGGCGATGGGGGACAGCTCCCCCTCCGGGGCGAAATAGATCTGGCGCTCCACATCGGTGAGGGGTGTGCCCAGGGCGGCTCCGGCGGGGGAGACGTGCTTGAAGGAGGCGGCGGCGGGCAGGCCGGTGGCCTGCTTCAGGGCCTTGACCAGCTGCCAGGAGTTGAGCGCGTCCATAAAATTGATGTACCCCGGCTTGCCGTTGAGGACGGTGAGGGGCAGGTCCTTGTCCCCCTCCATGAAGATGCGGGCGGGCTTCTGGTTGGGATTGCAGCCGTATTTCAGTTCCAGTTCGGTCATGTTCAAGCCTCCCAAGAATTTGGATTGATCAATCGGGTCTGTTTCTCATGAGCTGGTTCAAAATGCAAAGCCCCATGGCCAGTATGGGCAGGAGTATTCGGAAGGACAGGAATCCGGCGGGCTCCCCAAAGCGGATGTTGGCGTCCAGCACCAGCCCGGCAAACCACGCCGACAGGGTTGCGGTAATGGCGGTTAGGTACACGGAAAGCCTCTTGTTTTTGAGATTGAATGTAATAAAGAATATCATAAACAGCATGGATGCGGCGAACAGCAAAAACAAAAGGATTATGAAGGAGAATCCATCCACTTGGGCACCTCCAAATCCGGGATTACCAGTGCTTGTTGATGATGGAGGTCTCGTCGTCCCCCGTCTCCAGGTCGATATACCGCACGAACAGCGACACCCTGTTATCGCTGTTCAGCGCCAGCCACAGATCGCCCGCCAGCGTCTCCGCGTCGGGGGCGGTGAGGGCCACTCGCCGGGGCTCCCCCTCAAAGGAGGGCAGGGGGTTGCCGTCGCGCTCGTAGGTGTGGATGAAGTGGCCCACCCCCGCCTTGGGGGCGTCATACTCATAGAAATAGCGGCAGGCGCAGGCGGGGTCGCCGTCCAGGCTCTTGAGGATGGACAGGCTGTAGGTCCCGTCCGGCTTCACCACCCCGGAGATGCGGGGGGTGTAGTTGGGGCCGTCCGGCTCGAAGGTGCGGGTATTCAGGGCATGGCGGTAGCAGTGGCCTGCCAGGATGTGGTCCCGGATGGTGTCGGTCTGGTCGCCGTTGGTGACGATGGTCAGGCCGTTTTCCAGGCGGCGCACGGGATGATAGATGATGAGGGAGGGGTCGGTCATCTTGGATTCATCGAATGCCTTGGTGCGGATGCCGTCCTGCGTCTCCTCAAAGACCCGGTTGCGGCTGTTCTCGCTGCGGCCCATGATGAAGTATGCGATGACGGCGCATTTATTATCCGCGGAGCGGCCGGTCATGATGCCCCGGCCGGGGTAGGGGTTGTTATGCAGGTAGTCCAGCATGTCAATCATTGCAGACACTCCTTTGAAAGATTCAGGGGCTTCAGGATACGGACGGTGCGGCCCTCCACCTTCAGTCGGCCCTGGCAGAACAGGGACACCGCCCTGGGGAGGATCACCCACTCCGCCTGCTCCATGATCCGGCGCTGGAGGGTTTCGGGGGTGTCGTTTTCCTCCACCGCCACCGCCTTTTGCAGCACGATGGGGCCGCCGTCGCACTCCTCGCTGACAAAGTGGACGGTGGCGCCGGACACCTTTACCCCGTATTCCAAGGCCCGCTCGTGGACGTGGAGGCCGTAGTACCCCTTGCCGCAGAAGGAGGGGATGAGGGCTGGGTGGACGTTGAGAATGGCGTTGGGGTAGGCGTCCACCATTTCCCGGGTGAAGATGACCATGAACCCCGCCAGCACCACCAGGTCGATGTCCAGGCCGCTGAGCTTGTCCACCAGGGCGGCGGTCATGGCCTGGTTGGTGTCATAATCCTTCCGGGAGACCACATAGCCGGGGATGCCCGCCCGGCGGGCGCGCTCCAGGGCATAGGCCCCCGGCTTGGAGGAGATGACGGCGGCGATTTCCCCGCCCACGATCTCCCCCCGGCGCTGGGCGTCGATGAGGGCCTGGAGGTTGGTGCCCCCGCCGGATACCAGCACGGCAATGCGCTTTACCGCCCTCATAGGAGCTCTACCCCCCCGTCGCCGGGGACCACCTCGCCGATGATGCGGGGGGCCTGGCCCGCAGCCAGCAGGAGGGTGCGGACCTTGTCCGCATCGTTTTTGTCCACGATGAGCGCCATGCCGGTGCCCATGTTGAAGGTGTTGAACATATCCCGCTCGGGGATATTGCCCAGCCGCTGGATCATGCGGAAGATGGGGTCGATCCGCAGGGCGGATTTGTCGATTTTTGCGGTCATTCCCTTGGGCAGGCAGCGGGGGATATTCTCATAGAACCCGCCGCCGGTGATGTGGCTGACGCCGTGAATCTGGGCGGCCTCCATGGCGGACAGCACGGGCTTGACGTAAATCTGGGTGGGCTGGAGCAGCACGCCGCCCAGCTCGCCCCCCAGCTCTTCACTCCACTCGTCCAGCTTGGCGTGCTCCACGTCCAGCGCCTTGCGCACCAGGGAGAAGCCGTTGGAGTGCAGGCCGCTGGACTGCAGGGAGATGATAACGTCCCCCGCTGCGACCATGGAGGGGTCGAGCATCTTCTCCTTGTCCACGATACCCACGGCAAAGCCCGCCAGGTCGTAGTCGTGGGCGGCCATGACGCCGGGGTGCTCGGCGGTCTCGCCGCCGATGAGGGCGCAGCCCGCCTGGACACAGCCCTCCGCCACGCCGGAGACGATGGAGGCCACCTTCTCCGGGTCGTTTTTGCCGATGGCGATGTAGTCCAGGAAGAACAGGGGCTTGGCCCCGCAGCAGATAATATCGTTGACGCACATGGCCACGCAGTCGATGCCGATGGTGTCATGGCGATCCATCAGCTGGGCCACCCGGATCTTGGTGCCCACGCCGTCGGTGCCCGACACCAGGACGGGCTCCTTCATGCCGGAGATGTCGGGGGCGAACAGGCCGCCGAAGCCGCCGATGCCGCTGACCACGCCGGGGATCATGGTGCGCTCCACATGCTTTTTCATCAGCTGGACGCCCTTATATCCCGCCTCAATGTCCACGCCGGCGGCGGCATAGGATTGGGAATGGGAGTTGTTCATTGGCCCAACCCTTTCCAGAGGCGGCACTGCTCAATGCGCTTGCCGCCGTCGCCCTGCTTCTCGTCATAGGCAAACTGGTTGAGCAGCTGGCAGGGGAAGTCCTGGCACTGGCCGCAGTGGGCGTGGGTCTTGCCCTCGGTGCAGGCCTTGACGGGGCAGGCGTCCGCCCAGAAGGGCTTGTCGATGTTGACACAGCCGGTACAGCCCATCTGCTCCCGGTACTGGCACTGGCCGCACAGGATGCCGCATCTAGATTCGATCATATATATCCCTCTCCTTTTGTTATTCTTTACCTGTCCAGCAATAGGTACAGATTTTATCCCTGTCGATGCCGATGGCCTCCAGCAGCCCGTCCAGGGATTGATAGCCCAGCGAGTCGAAGCCCAGCGTTTCGCAGATGGATTTCAGCAGGCACTGGCCCCGCTGGGTGGAGGAATCGGCGTACTCCTCCAGATGCCTCTGCCCCTCGTCCCCCTCCAGCTCCTGGATGGTTTTCCGGGTCAGCAGCTCCATAGAAGAGTTGCTGCGGGAGAAGTTCAGGTATTTGCAGCCGTACATAATGGGGGGGCAGGCCGAGCGCATATGCACCTCTTTAGCCCCCGCGCCGTACAGGAAGTCCACCGTCTCCCGCAGCTGGGTGCCCCGGACGATGGAGTCGTCCACGAAGAGCAGCTTTTTGCCCTGGATCAGCTCGGGCACGGGGATCTGCTTCATTTTGGCCACCTGGCTGCGCACTGCCTGGTTGGCGGGCATGAAGGAACGGGGCCAGGTGGGGGTGTATTTCACAAAGGGCCGGGCAAAGGGCTTGCCGCTGGCGTTGGCGTAGCCGATGGCGTGGGGGACGCCGGAGTCCGGCACCCCCGCCACCCAGTCCACGTCGGGCAGGGCGCCTCGGGCCTTTTCCGCCCGGGCCATGATCTCCCCGTTGCGGCAGCGGATGACCTCCACATTCTGCCCCTCGTAGTTGGAGTTGGGATAGCCGTAGTAGGTCCACAAAAAGGCGCAAATGCGCATTTTGTCCCCCGCGGGGGCCAGGGTTTCCCAGCCCTGGGCGGTGACCCGGACAATCTCGCCGGGGCCCAGCTCGTAGGCGTTGGCGTACCCCACCTTGGTGCAGGCGAAGGACTCGAAGGATACGCAGCAGCCCTCGTCGTTTTGGCCGATGAGCACCGGCAGGCGGCCCAGCCTGTCCCGGGCGGCCACAATGCCATCGGGTGTGAGGATGAGGATGGTGGAGGAGCCGTCGATGACCTGCTGGGCGTACTGGATGCCCTCCACCAGGGTGTCCTTTTGGTTAATGAGGGCGGCGGTGAGCTCACAGGCATTCACCTTGCCCGAGCTCATGGCCATGAACTGCCGGGCGTGGCCGTTGAAGTAGTCCTCCACCAGTTCCTCGGCGTTGTTGATGATGCCCACGGTGGAGATAGCGTAGACGCCCAGATGGGAGCGCACCAGCAGGGGCTGGGGATCGGTATCGCTGATGCAGCCGATGCCGGAGGAGCCGTGGAATTTTTGCAGATCCTTTTCGAACTTGGTGCGGAAGGGGGTGTTCTCAATGGAGTGGATCTGCCGCTGGAAGCCGTCGCACCCATCGTAGATGACCATGCCGCCCCGGCGGGTGCCCAGGTGGGAGTGGTAGTCCACGCCGAAAAAAATATCGAGGGAAACGTCGCGCTGGGAAATTGCGCCAAAAAAGCCGCCCATACAGAGCCTCCTTATTTCTTGTGCTTGCGCCGGAAAAGCAAAGCTGCGCCCCCGGCAAGAGCCGCGGCCAGGAGCAGCATGAGGACCAGCCCGGCGGGGCTGCCCGATACGAAGATAGTGGTGGGGCCGTCCGCTCCGCCGATGATGCCTAAATCCATGGCTTATTTCCCCATGAGACGGCGGCTCATCTCCTGATAAGCCCCCTCCACGTTGCCCAGGTCCCGGCGGAAACGGTCCTTGTCCAGCTTTTCGCCCGTCTTGGAGTCCCAGAAGCGGCAGGTGTCCGGGGAAATCTCGTCGGCCAGCACGATGGTCCCATCGGCCGTCTTGCCGAACTCCAGCTTGAAGTCCACCAGGGTGACGCCGCAGGCAGCAAGCTCCGCCTTGAGGAAGTCGTTCACCTGGAAGGCATATTTCTTGATGAGCTCAATCTCCTCCCAGGTGGCCAGCTTCAGGGCGACGGCGTGGTGGTCGTTGATGAGGGGATCGTGGAGATCGTCGTTTTTGTAGGAGAACTCCACGGTGGGCGCGTCGAACACGATGCCCTCCTCCACGCCATACCGCTTGGCGAAGGAGCCGGCGGAAATGTTGCGGATAATGACCTCCAGGGGGACGATGGACACCTTTTTCACAGCGGTCTCCCGTTCAGAAAGCTCCTCAATGAAGTGGGTGGGTACGCCAGCCTTCTCCAGCTGCCGCATGAGGAAGTTGGTCATCTGGTTGTTGATGGCCCCCTTGCCGGTGATGGTGCCCTTTTTCAGCCCGTCAAAGGCGGTGGCGTCGTCCTTGTAGGACACAATGACCACGTTGGGGTCCTCGGTGGAGAAAACTTTTTTGGCCTTGCCCTCGTAGAGCTGCTCGATCTTGTTCATAATAAAACTTCCTTTCAAAAGTGTGCTGATTCATTCAGCTCCGTCTGGAGCTTGGCCTCCTTCTCGGCGATCTGCGCCGCCATGCTTTCCCGGGCGGCGTCCAGCCTGGCGGCCAGGGCGTCATCCGAGACGGCCAGAATCTGGGCGGCCAGCACGGCGGCGTTCTTGGCGCCGTTGATGGCCACGGCGGCCACGGGGATGCCGCTGGGCATCTGGACGGTGGAGAGCAGGGCGTCCAGCCCGTCCATGGCCCCGCCCTTCATGGGGATGCCGATGACGGGCAGGGTGGAATTACCCGCAAAGGCCCCCGCCAGGTGGGCGGCCATGCCGGCGGCGCAGATGAGCACGCCGAAGCCGCTGCTGCGGGCGCTTTTGGCGAAGTCTGCGGCGGCGGCGGGGGTGCGGTGGGCTGAGAGTATGTGCGCCTCATAGGGGATGCCGAACGCCTCCAGCTGGGCGCAGGCCCCCTTTACCACCGGCCAGTCGGAATCGGAGCCCATGATGACGGCGACTTTTTTCATAAAAATCCTCCTTTGGACGTAAAATCAAAAAGAAGCAGGCCGCCGCGCGTATGCGGGCAGCCTGCTTTGCTCAGTGGGCGGATTTGGACGCAATGGGGCTGTGGAGACGGAAGCCCGGACGAACAGGTTGGGAACGCACCACGACAGCCACCTCATTTCCAAATGGTTATTTCCATTTTAGCTAAGGAAAACCGAGAAATCAAGGGCCTTCCCCATTTTCGTAGGCTTATACAATCCTTTGGAGCCGGGGAGGGCCGTCCATGGCGAAACGCTCAAAACAGCCCCGTCGCCTCCAGAATATTGGACACCTGGGCCGCCCGGTTGGCCCAGGAGGACTGCCGTGCCAGCTCCCGCCGCCGCCGGGGGAGGGCGGGGTCCTCGCCAAAGGCGCTTTTGCACCGGCGCAGAAAGCCCGGACCGTCGTAGGCGGTGGACACCAGCTCGGGGATGGTATCCTGGACGCTGGGGTCCACCACGGTGACAATGGGCCTGCCGGTTGCCAGGTACTCGTACACCCGGCTGGAGGCCACGTCGCCGCCGGGCCGGTCCCGGCGGGCCAGGTCAAACAGCAGGTCGCAGCGGTAGAGGTAGTCGGGCACATCCAGGGGGTTCACCGGCCCGGTGAGTACGATGTTTTCCTGCCCCCGCAGCTGCTCCGCCCCGGGCCTTGTCACCGGGCCCATGAGCACAAAGGTCCACTCCGGCCGGTGCCGGGCGGTGTAGAGCAGGGGCTCCAGGTCCACCTGGCCGTCCACCCGGCCCACCCGCCCCAGCACCCGGGTCCCGGGAAGGTTTGCCAGGGCGGGGGGGACGGCGTGCTCTTTTTGCTGGAACAGCACCGGGTTGACCCCGTTGGGCAGCAGGGCGATGTTATCATTGCAGGGCGACAGCCGCTTGATAAGGCCGAAGGAGGCGGCGAACACCACCTCGGCGTGGCGGGTCAGGTCGCTCTCCCAATCCAGAAATCCGTCGCTCCAAAAGCGCTGGCAGTCATATACCACCCCCCGGTAGGCCAGCTCGTCCAAAAACTGGTCGTGAAGGGGGGAGGAGCACCATAGCACAGGCTCCCGGAAGCGGTGCCTGCCCATCACCTGCTGGATGAAGCCCACCGCCCGGTCCAGCCTCCGGCGCTGGAGCACCGACGCGTCCTGGGGATAGGGCAGGGGGGCGGGCAGGGTGTAGACGGTGATGTGGGCGCGCACCCGCCGGCCCTGCTCGGGGGTGGGCTCGCCCCGGCGGGGGGCGGGCTCAAAAAAGAGGATCTGGGCGTCGGTGAGCCGGGCCAGCAGCTGCTGGGTGCGGTCGGGCCGGGCCCGCCAAGGGGCATGGGCCAGGCAGAGCAGCTGCTTCATGGGGCCACCCCCGGGCCGTCCCCGTCCGCCAGCAGGCGGCGCAGGACGTCGGAATTGTTCTGCTCCAGGCGGCGCAGGCGCTCCACGGCGGCGTGGAGCGTATCCCGGCTGTCCCGCAGGGCCAGGGCTTGATCCAGCATGGCCCGCAGGCTGCCGCAGGTGAGCAGGTCCAGATCCTGGTACAGCTCCTGGCCCATATAGGACAAAAAGCCGCTGACCTTGGGATCGTAGGTGATGCCCACCAGGGGGACGCCCTGCCCGGCGGCAAAGATCAGGCCGTGCAGGCGCATGGAGATCACCGCCTGCATCCGGGAGGTGAGGCCCAGCATCAGCTCGGAGCTGAGGGGCTGGCGCAGAACGCAGGGCGCCGGGCCGTCCAGCCGGGCGCACACCAGATCGGCGGCATCGCCGTCGGTGATGTGGTTGACGGACAGAAACACCGGGGTGAGGCCGTACTTGTCCCGGGCGTAGCGCACCGCGTCGGCGATGACGGGCACCTTGTCCTCAAAGCCCTTCCAGGTGCGCAGGCATACGCCCAGGTAGGCCCCGGCGGGGTCCAGCCCCAGCCGGGCCATCAGCGCGTCCGTCTCCCCCTGGGGGGCGGGCTGGAGGGAGAGCACCGGATCGGCGGCCAGGACGGTCTCGGGCCTGTCCACCCCGAAGCGCCTGAGCTCGGCCAGGCTGGCGTCCTCCCGGAGGGTGATGGCGTCCACGCAGGTGTTGAGCACCCGGCGGACCAGCGCCACATCCCCCAGGCGGCTCACCGGCCCGATGCCGCAGCCGTACATCAGCACCTTGCACCCCCGCCACCGGGCGGCGCGCAGGGTGAACAGGTAATAGAGCAGGCTGCGCCGGGAGGTGGCGTCCTGGATGAGGCTGCCGCCGCCGTTGATATAGAGCCGGACACGGCCCATGGCCCGCAGAATGCCGGGTATGTCAAACATGTGCAGTGCGGCCACGCCATGGCGGGCGGTGGTCTCGGCGGGGTCCCGGGAGAGGACGGTGAGCTCTTCTCCCCCGGCGGCGGAGCGCGCCTCCCGGAGGATGGCCTTCAGGATGGCCTCGTCGCCGGTATTGCCCAGCCCGTAGGAGCCGCAGATCAAAATCCCCGAGCGCTTATTTGATTGTAAACCGCGTTGGCCCATATCGCTGTCGCTCCTCTGATCCGCGCCGCCCGTCACAGCCCCAGCACGGCGTCTGCGCGCCGGGTGATTTCGGCGTTGTAATCTGAAAGGTCGTCATAAATCCTTTCCGCGGGCTTTTGGGCGGCCAAAAGGGCCTGTACCATGTCCTCGCAGCCAGTGACGCCGGGGTTGTAGGGCTCCAGGTTTTTGGAGATATACAAGGGCAGGCCCAGGGCCTTTGCCTCCCAAATGACCATGCCCTGGCCCTCGTAGCGGGAGGTGAGCGCAAAGCCGTCCATCTTGTCCATATAGCAGAAGGGGTTGGCCTGGTTGCCCAGCAGGGTGACAAACCCATCCAGCCCCAGCTGCTTGATCTGCGCCTCCAGCGCCGCCCGACCGGGGCCGTCGCCGATGAGGTAGAAATGGAAGTCGGTGCGGGAGCGCTTCACCTGGGCCAGGCAGTCCATCAGCAGGTCGTAGCCCTTCTGATGGCAGATGCGGCCCACGGAGCACAGGTTGAGCTTGGCGGGGTCCACGGTGAAGTCCACATCGAGCTTGGCCTTGCGGAAAATTTCGCCGGTGTCGATGTGGTTGGGTATGGCGGTGATGGGCTTGTCCTGGATGCCGGACACCCGGCGGAAGCCGTCGATGATGCCCGGGGAGACGGCCACAAACTCGTCGTAGTGGCGCAGCTTTCCCTGGAAGAAATGCCAGAGGATGCGGTATTTCGGTTCGTTTTTCCGCTTGATCTCCACGTCGTTGTGAATCCACATCACCCGCTTTTTGGCGTTGGCGTTGATGACGCCGGCCGCGCACTCGTTCTGGTAGCTGTTGAAATCCACCGCCACGTCGTACTGCTTGCCGCCGGTGACATCGCCCAGCAGCAGCCGGGTCAGGCCAAAGTACATCACCCGGAAGAAGCCGGGCGGGGGGGTGAGGTATTTGATGTGGAGGTTCTCATGGGCGGGCAGGTCGAAAAAGCACTGGCGGTCGAAGAGGTAGACATCGACGCAGCAGCGGCTGAAGTCGATGTCGTTGAGGATATTCACCAGGGATTTCTGAACCCCGCCCACCCGGAGGTCTGTCTGGAAGAACGCGATCTGTTTCATGAATGGTCCGCCTTTCACAACGACTGTTCAAATATTATAGTATGGTCCGGCGTTTTTTGCAAGCCGCCGCTTGCCAACGGCGGCCAAATCAGATACAATAAGGAGCATCTACAGTATACATATTTTTCCCCCGCAGGTCAAGGAAGAAGGAGGATTTGCCATGCCGGAAGTCATTCAGCAGCTGGACGAGCAGGCCCTGGTCTGGATTGCGGAGCATGTGCGCTGCGCCGTGCTGGACCCGCTGATGAAGGTATACACGCAAATGGGCAACACGGGGATGCTGTTCATCGCCCTGGGGGTGCTGCTGCTGTTTTTCAAGCCCACACGGAGGGCGGGGGTGTCGGCGCTGTGCGCCATGCTCATCGGCCTCGTTGTGGTGAACTTCACCATCAAACCGCTGGTGGCCCGGGCAAGGCCGTGGCTGGTCATCGAAAACTTCGTCAACCTGGTGCCGGAGCACGACCCCAATTCCTTCCCCTCCGGGCACACCAACGCCGCCTTTGCCTTTGCCCTGGCGGTGTGCATGTCTGCGCCGAAAAAGTGGATGAAGGTATCGGCGGTGTGCGCTGCGGCGGTGATGGGCCTGTCCCGGCTTTATGTGGGGGTTCACTTCCCCAGCGATGTGCTGGCAGGGGCGGTCATCGGTTCACTTTGCGGCCTTTTGGGTGCGTGGGTGGTCAGCAAGGCGTGGGAGCGGCTCCACACAGCCCGTCAGTAGATGAATTATTCCGCCGCCGGGCTGATACTGGGAATATTAGGGATGGCCCCGTGGCGGCCTAAAGCTCTTTTTGATTCTTTTTCTCTCAAGAAAAAGAATCCGCAAGCTCCAGAATAACCGCCTGGGCCAGCAGCAGCCCAGCCGCCGCCGGAACCCACATGGCGCTGGCAGGGATGGACCGCCGCCCGGGCGGGGGTGCCTCGTCCCCGTCCCCGGCGGCATGGGGCGGCTCGGGGGAGAATACCACCCGATGGCGGGAAATGCCCCGGCGGCGCAGCTCCTTGCGCACCACCCGGGCCAGCGGGCAGCCCTCGGTCTGGGAAATGTCGGCGAGGCGCAGCAGCTGGGCGTCCCGCTTGTTGCCCGTGCCCAGGGCGGAGATGATGGGCACGGCCCGGGCGTGGGCGGTCTCAATCAGATCCAGCTTGCAGCTCACCAGGTCGATGGCGTCCACGATGTAGTCGTATCTGGCCTGGAAAAATTCCTCCCGCGTGCCCGCCTCGTACCGCAGGGAAAGGGGGTGGAGGAGGCAGCCGGGGGCGATGCCGGCCAGGCGCTGGGCGGCGGCCTGGGTTTTTTCCATGCCCACGGTGGACCACACAGCGGCGGCCTGCCGGTTGAGGTTGCTCACCGATACCGTGTCTTGGTCCACCAGGGTGAGCTCCCCCACGCCGGAGCGGCACAGGGCCTCGGCGCACCAGCTCCCCACACCGCCCAGGCCCAGGACGGCCACATGGCTTTTGCCCAGCCGTTCCATGGCGTTGGCGCCCAGCAGCATCCGGGTGCGGATAAATTGGTCTTCCATTTGAATACCTCCCATAAAACAAGGGCCAGACATTCTGTCTGGCCCTTGCGCTTGTTTGCTTACTTGCCCAGATAGCTGGCGCCTCCGGCTTCCACAGCGGGGTAGCTCTCCGTCAGGCCGTCCGTCCACTCGTCGAGGTCGGCGGTGGCCAGGGAGCTGCGGGCGGAGCCCATCCAAACCGGCTCGTTCTCGCCCACGTAGTACATCAGGTGGTAGCCGCAGTAATCCTCGCTGACGAGGGCGTCCGCCGCGGCGACGTGCTGCGCCAGGTCCACGTCGCCGGCCTTGCGGGCGCTGTCGAAGAGCCACTCGTCAAACTCGGAGACAAAGCGGCCTTGGGGAACGCGCTGGTATAGGCCGCCGTTGGTGTTGGAGCCGCCGTCGTCGGACTTCTCGTTGGCCAGCTTGGCGAAGGCGTCCTCGCTCTTGTCGCTGGAGTCCCAGGCAGCCTGGATCTCGTCCATCTTGGCCTTGGCGGCGGCCCAGGCCTCATCGGTGGGGGCCACCAGCTTATTTTCCTCGCCGGTGGTGCTCTCAGCCTGAACAAGGATATGGCGCACGTCCCGGGTGGGCTCGTCCACCAGGTAGCGGCCATGGAAGGAGATGACGTAATAGCCGCTGTCGGTCTCCACCAGCTGGCAATCGTCCTGGTCCATTGCCAGCAGTTGTCCGCTGTAAGCGCTGCTGATCTTGCCGGTGCCCACGACTTTGGCGTGGTCGGCGGCGGTGGTCAGCTCGTACTTGTCGATCTGGGACTGGAAGGAGGAGCCGCCCTTCACGGCCTCCAGCGCGGCCTCGGCGTCCTTCTTGGCGCCGTCCTTGGCATCCTGCTTGAGCTTGTTCAGCTCCTCGTCGGGCAGCACATTGCCGTCGGCGTCCTTGTCGTTCACGGTGGGGATGGCGAAGTAGAGGTGGGAGTACTCAATGGTGTCCAGCGCGTCGGCGTTCTCCTCATAATAGGCGTACAGGTCGGACTGCTGGTAGCCCTCGTAGAGGGCGTTGCCCTTCTCGCTCTTGGCCAGCTGGGCCATAAGGGAGCGGGCAGTCATCTTTTCAAACACTTCGGGGGTCATATAGGGGCCGTAGACCGCCCGGAGGTAGGCGCCGTAGCTGTAGCCGCCGGAAGAGGCCTGGGACTTGAAGGAGGCGATGGTGGCGTCCAGGCTGTCCCGGATCTCGTCCTCGGTGTGGCCGTCCTTCACGGCCTGCTCGGCCAAGGCCAGATCACGCTGGGCGGACTTCAGGGCGGTCTCCATGAAATAGTCCCGGTAGGTCTGGTTGTCCTCCTCGCTGAAGAACTGCTCGTCGTCGCCCTTGGTGGTGTCAAAGCCCACGTAAGGGCCCATGCTGGCGTAATAATAGCGGGCGTCGTAATAGTGGTAGCTCAGCTCCGCCGTGGTGAGCTGCTCATTTCCCAGGGTGAGGGCGGTGGCCCGGGCCTGGAAAAAGCCGGAGTTCCAGATCAGCAGCGCGGCCACCAGCACCGCGACGACACCGCCAATCACGGAATAGATGATGATTTGGCGCTTCTGGGCGGCCTGCTCCTGCTGGAGCTTGGCGGACCGCTCGGAAGGGCCGGTGTTTTGACGCTGCTTTTTCTCTCTGGATGCGCTCATGGTATATCAATCCTCTCAGTATTCGTGTAATGGCGGCAGGCCGGGAAACCCGACTGCGCAAGGGGTGTGCCCCCAAAAATATGGGAACCCCGCGGAACGCTGCCCATCATTATAGCATGGGGAAACTGACGTTGCAAGGCCAAATTCGTCCCGCAGATGAAAATTCACAAATAAAAAGAGGCGGAAGGGCTGAGGCCCTCCCGCCCGATTGCTTATAGAACCCCCGCCGTGGCCGTGCCGCCCCATTAAAAACCTGCACAAGAATGCAGGTGGGTTGCCTCCGCTTGGTTTTACCGCTCCCAACGTCCAGGATCCTCCAAAGAGGGCCGGGAGGTCTGCGAACCACCGCGCGAGTGGGGCGTCCCGTTTCAGAAATGTGGGTTTTAACAGGGCAGGTCACGTAGTTAGAACCCGGCAGGGGTGTTCTATTTTTCAGTTTTCACCGAAGGGATGCCTCCGGCGGGTTCCTTTCTCTCGCGCGAGAGAAAGGAACCAAAGAGCGCGCATAGGGGCTGCGGCCCCTATGTACCCCAATGGGGAGCCCTATACGAAACGCGGACAGACGCCCTTCCGGCGCGTGGGGCTTTCGACGCAGATGCCCCCATTTGTGCTGCCGCCGGTGTTTAGGCACTGTAAAACAAAAGGAACCCACGGGCTGCGCCTTAGTAATGCGCCGCCTGTGCGGGGCTGCTTACCCGTCCTCTTCTTCCTCGAACAGCTCCTCCATAAAGTGCTGGTACACCGCGTCCAGCTCCTGCTCGTCGTCGATGTCGGCCAGCAGCTGCTCGCCGTCCTGCTCGATGACCTTCAGCAGGATCAGGCCGAAGTCCTCGTCATCCTCGTCCATGTCGGCCGGGACAAAGGCCATGTACTCCTGGCCGTTATGTTCCAGGGTGCCCAGATGCTCCAGTTCAAATTCATTGCCCTCGTCGTCGGTGACCGACACGAAATCCGGGCCGTACTCTTCGCTCATAGCGGGGCGCCTCCTTCCGGCGGCCTTTCGCCGCCTCCGCCCCTATTGTAATGGCTGGAAGGAAAAAAAGCAAGAGGGAACATGAAATTTCTACGAAAGGCCCGGCCCGTGGGCGGCGAAACCCGTCGTTTTGCCCAGGGTGGACAAATTGCGCCCGGCGTGGTATAATACAGCAACATACGGGGCGCAGCGCCCCGGGAGAGAGGGACCCGCGCCGCTCCCCGCAGGGGCGGCCTGAATACATCGGAGGGATCTCAATATGCCAGACACCAACCATAACCAATCCCCGGAGCGCAGCCAGGCACAGCCGGGCGCCCAGCGCCAGCCGTCCCGCGCCAAGGGCCGCAAGCGCCGCCGGCGCCCCATTTGGCTGACCATTATCATCCGCTTTTTCCAGCTCATCGGCACCCTGCTGCTGGTGGGCATCGTCACCGGCTGCTTTATGGTATGCTTCGCCGCCGTCTATGTGAAAACGGCGGTGATGCCCCGGACCTTCCTGGACCTGTCCGACTACACCATGGATGAGAATTCGGTGATCTATTACCAGGACAAGAACACCGGGGCGCTGGTGGAGCTGCAAACCCTGTCGGGCAATGAAAACCGGGAGATCATAGAGTATAAGGACATCCCGGAGGACTTGATCAACGCGTTCATTGCCATTGAGGACAAGCGTTTCTGGAACCACCAGGGGGTGGACTGGCGGCGCACCGGGTCGGGCCTGCTGCGCATGTTCACCGGCGGCAACATCCAGGGCGGCTCCACCATCGACCAGCAGCTCATCAAAAACCTCACCGAGTACGACGACGTTACCGTCACCCGGAAGATCCTGGAGATTTTTACCGCCCTGGAGCTGGAAAACAACTATAAAAAAGAGGAAATTCTCACCGTCTATTTCAACCGCATCTTTATGGGCAATAAATGCTACGGCGTCCAGGCCGCAGCCCAGTACTACTTCGGCAAGAACGTGTGGGAGCTGAACCTGGCCGAGTGCGCCAGCCTGGCAGGCATCACCAACAACCCGTCTCTTTATGCCCCCTACGGCACGGTGGACGTGGTGCGCTACCAGTGCCAGAACCCGGAGTGCAAGCTCTACTCCCTGAGCAGGGATGAGGTGTGCGAGTACTGCGGGGCGGAGGATTCCTATGACAGCGGCTCGGTTTGGACCAACCGGGAGTTCAACAAGGCCCGGCAGGAGAACATCCTGAAGGAGATGGCCAAGGAGGACCCGGCCCGCCCCGCGCCCTATATCACGGAGGCAGAGCGGGACGCGGCCATCGCCCAGCCCCTGGTGTTCAAGCGGGACGTGCAAAGCCAGCCGGACGGCGCGGAGGATTCGGGCCAGGAGGAGAAAAAGCCGTCCACCGTTTACTCCTGGTATGTGGAGCAGGTCATCAAGGAGTCCATCCAGCTGCTGCAGGAGGAGACCGGCCTGGGCGAGGATGCGTGCAGGCAGCGGGTGTTCAGCGGCGGCCTGTCCATCGTGTGCGCCTACGACCCGGAGGTGCAGGCGGCGGTGGACGCGGTGTATAACAACCGGGAGAACCTGGACCAGGTGTCGTCCAAGACCGGCCAGCGGCTGATCTCCGCCATTTCGGTGGTGGACAATTCCACCGGCCTGGTGGTGGCCATGGGCAGCACCCAGGAGAAGACGGTAAACCGGGGCTGGAACACCCCGGTGGACACCAAGCGCCAGCCCGGCTCGTCCATCAAGCCCCTGTCCGTCTACTCCCCGGCCATTGAGATGGGGCTGATCACCCCCGCCACCGTCGTCGATGACAGCCCCCAGGAGCTCAACGGCAAGCCCTGGCCTGTCAACGTCACGCCCACCTACGGGGGGCTGACTACGGTGCTGCACGGCGTCACCCAGTCGCTGAATACGGTGGCGGTGCGGGTGCTGGAGCAGGTCACCCCCCAGGCGTCCTACGATTTCATGGTAAACCGCTACGGCATCACCTCCATGGTGCCCTATTTTGAGAACAGTAACGGCCAGGTGAGCTCGGACATCGACCGCAGCCCCCTGGCCATGGGCGGCCTGACCAAGGGCGTGTCCACCTTTGAGATGGCGGCGGCGTTTGCCACCTTCCCCCGGGGCGGCCAGTTCACCAAGGCCACTACCGTGCTGGAGATCAAGGACGCCGGCGGCAAGGTGGTTGTGGACAACAAGCCCGAGCCCACGTGGCCCATCAAATCCACCACCGCCTATTATATCAACTCCATGCTGTCCAACGCCGTCAGCTCGGGCACCGGCACGGGGGCGCGCATCTCCGGCCAGACCGTGGCGGGCAAGACGGGCACCACCAACGACACCTTCGACTACTGGTTCTGCGGCTACACCTCCTACTACACCGGCGCGGTGTGGACGGGCTACCCTAACAGCGAGGTCATCAACCGCAACTACAAGAACCCGTCGGTGTCCATGTGGCAGAAGGTGATGGAGATCCTCCACGAGGGGAAGGAGAACATGGCCTTCGAGGTGCCGGGTACCCTGAGTTCCTATAACATCTGCAAGGACTGCGGCAAGCTGTCCCTGCCCGAGTGCACCCAGGACGTGCGGGGCAACCGGGTGCAGAGCTTCCGGCTGTTTGCCGAGGACGCGCCCAAGGAGCACTGCCAATGCCATGTGCCGGTGAAGGTGTGCGTGGACAGCCCGGTGAACAACGCCAAGGGGGAGCCCATCGGGCGCTACCATCTGGCCGGGGAGTTCTGCCCGGAGGAGAGCGTTCAGACGGTGTATATGGTGGACTTCCAGCGCGAGCAGGTGGGCTCCACCCATGTGGGTGACTCGGACGCCCTGGTGGGCTGGTACGAGTACCTGGGGGAAGAGGGCAGATACTGCCACGTCCACACCAGCGAGCCTGTCCCCTCGGAGGAGCCCATCCCGTCGGACGACCCCTTTGTGGAGCCCACGGACGATCCCTTTGTGGAACCTACAGACGATCCCTGGGGATGGCTGTTTCCCTCCACGCCCACGCCGGAGGTGACCGACCCGGTGGAGACGCCGCCCTTCTACGACCCCTACCCCACCGAGGAGCCCAGCGGGGAGGTTTGGACCGAGCCGCCCTATATCCCGGTGGAGGGATAAAGCAAAAAACGCCGCCCGGCGCAGCGCGCCGGGCGGCGTTCCGCGTCCGGGGAGGCGGAGAATGGGCCATTGTGCCGAAGAACGGCGGCAGCGGGGGAAAAGGTTTGGTAAAAAAGCTGTGAGGGGGGCAATTGCGATTTGTCCGCATGTGTGGTACAATAGACCGCGAGACAAAGACAGCCCGGGCGCGGGTTCCGGCGCGGCGGACAGGAGGCGGAGAGGGCATGGAAACGGCAAACCCCAAATATTTCATTGTAGAATCCACGGTGCTGCCGGAGATCTATTTGAAGGTGGCCCAGGCAAAGCGGCTGCTGGAGACCGGGGAGGAGCGGACGGTGAACGCCGCCGCCCGGCGCTGCGGGGTGAGCCGGAGCGCGTATTATAAATACAAGGACGCCATCCGTCCCTTTCAGGATATGGTGCACGGGCGGATCGTCACCATCCAGATCCTCCTGCGCAACCAGCCGGGGGCGCTGTCGTCGGTGCTCAACCTGCTGGCGGACAGGGGCGGGAACGTGCTCACCATCAACCAGGCCATCCCCGGCGGGGGCGCGGCGGCGGTGACGGTGGGGCTGGAGACCAGCGGGCTGTCCGCCGGGCTGGAGGAGCTGCTCTCGGAGCTGGGGGCCAGGCCGGAGGTGATCCGCTGCGAGGTGCCGGCGGGCTGAGCTGCTTTTTGGCGGGTGAAGAAGCGGCCGGGATGAGGCGGAAGCCCGGCGGCGGACGGTGTGCCTGCGGGGACACCTGGCTGGACAAGAATTGTATAAAGGAATGACAAGGCAAATGGTAAATGTGGCGATTTTAGGATTTGGGACCGTGGGCTCCGGCGTGGCGGAGGTGCTCACCGGGCACGAGGACAGCATCGAGCGCAAGGCGGGCGGATTGATCCGGCTGAAGTATATTCTGGATGTGCGGGACTTCCCGGACAGCCCCTTTGCAGACCGCTTTGTGAAGGACTTTTCCGTCATTGAGAACGACCCCGAGGTGGATATCGTGGTGGAGACCATCGGCGGGGCGGCCATCGCCCTGGACTTCACCAGAAGGGCGCTGGAGGCGGGCAAGAGCGTGGTCACCTCAAATAAGGAGCTGGTGGCCACCTGCGGCTATGAGCTCACCCAGCTGGCGGGGGAGAAGGGCGTGTGCTATCTCTTTGAGGCCAGCGTGGGGGGCGGCATCCCCATCATCCGGCCCCTGAGCCAGTGCCTGGCCGCCAATGAGATTTTGGAAATCTACGGCATTCTCAACGGCACTACCAATTATATTCTCACGCGGATGATCCGGGCGGGGCTCACCTTCGGCGCGGCGCTCCGGGAGGCCCAGGAGAAGGGCTACGCCGAACGGGACCCCTCCGCCGACGTGGAGGGCCATGACGCCTGCCGCAAGATTTGCATTCTGGCGGACATTGCCTTTGGGCGGCACATCAGCCCGGAGCAGGTGCCCACCCAGGGGATCACCGGCGTCACCCTGGCGGACGTGGACTACGCGGAGAGCGCGGGCAAGAAAATCAAGCTGCTGGGCCGGGCCATCCGGGGGGAGGACGGCAGGGTATGCGCCTACGTGGCCCCCCATCTGGTGGACCAGTCCGACCCGCTGGCCGGGGTGGAGGACGTGTTCAACGCCATCTCCGTCCGGGGGGACGCCATCGGCGACGTGATGTTCTATGGCCGGGGGGCGGGCAAGCTGCCCACCGCCTCCGCCGTGGTGGCGGACGTGATCGACGTGGCCCGGAATATGGGCCGCCGCCGCGCCCTGTCCTGGGAGCCGGGCGGGGAGGACGCCGCGTGCGGCGTGGGGGCGCTCAAAAGCCGCTGGTATGTCCGGGCCACCGCTGCGGCGGACGAGCTGCGCGCCAGGCTGCCGGGATGTAAGCTGCTGGCCCGGCGGGAGAGCGGCGGGAGCGAATCCGCCTGCCTCACCGAGGGAGAGTTCATTCAGGGACAGCTGGAGGAAAAGCTGGCTGGGCTGGAGGTGTCCGGCATTCTGCGGGTGCTGGATTGACAAGAGCGCAGAAGCGGACGGCGGGACAGGATTCCGGGCAGTCCATCCGCAGGCCGCCGGCATAAAATGGATTGCCGGGCCAAGGCCCGGCAATCCCAGACGGCATGGAAATTCCATGAGAGGATGAAGAACTTATGGCATTGATCGTACAAAAATTCGGCGGGTCGTCGGTGGCGGATGGGGAGAAAATCCGCAACGTGGCCCGCATCATAACCGATACTTATCAAAAAGGGAACCGGGTGGTGGCGGTGCTGTCCGCCCAGGGGGACACGACGGACGAGCTCATTGAGAAGGCCGCCGAGATCAACCCCGCCGCCTCTAAGCGGGAGCTGGACATGCTGCTGTCCACCGGCGAGCAGATCTCCTGCGCCCTGTGCGCCATGGCCATCGAGGGCATGGGCTTCCCGGTGGTGTCGCTCACCGGCTGGCAGGCGGGCTTCCGCACCAACTCCGGCTACGGAAACGCCCGCATCAAGCGGGTGCAGGGGGAGCGCATCCGGGCGGAGCTGGACAAGCGGCGCATCGTCATCGTCACCGGCTTCCAGGGGCTGAACAAGTACGACGATATCACCACCCTGGGCCGGGGGGGGTCGGATACGTCGGCGGTGGCCATCGCAGCGGCGCTCAACGCCGATCTGTGCCAGATTTACACCGACGTGGACGGCGTGTACACGGCTGACCCCCGCATGGTGCCCTCCGCCCACAAGCTGGACGAGATCACCTATGACGAGATGCTGGAGCTGGCCACGCTGGGGGCCCAGGTGCTCCATAACCGCTCGGTGGAGATGGCCAAGCGGTACGGCGTGAAGCTGGAGGTCCTCTCCAGCTTCTCCGGGAAGCCGGGTACAAAAGTGAAGGAGGTTGTCAAGACCATGGAAAAATCTCACATCAGCGGCGTCGCCAAGGACAAAAACGTGGCCCGCCTGGCCCTGGTGGGCCTGGAGGACACCCCGGGCATCGCCTTTAAAATCTTCTCCCTGCTGGCCAAGAACAACGTGAACGTGGATATCATCCTACAGTCCATCGGCCGCAGCGACACCAAGGATATCAGCTTTACCGTGGCTAAGGGGGATATGGAGCTGGCCCGCAGGCTGCTGGAGGAAAACCGGGACAGCGTCCGCTTCGACCACATCGACGTTTCGGACAACATCGCCAAGGTGTCCATCGTGGGCGCGGGGATGATCAATAACCCCGGCGTGGCCGCCGCCATGTTCGAGGCGCTGTTCAACGCGGGCATCAACATTAACATGATCTCCACCAGTGAGATCAAGGTATCGGTGCTGGTGCACATCAGCGACGCGGACCGGGCGGTGCAGGTTATACACGACCGGTTCTACGACGAATTCAACGGCGCGCAGTAAGCGCCGCGGCAGACCGGGCCCTAGGGCCCGGTCTGTCTTTTTGACCAATTTGCGCCCTTGGAACAGGGGAAAAACAGGGACGGGGACGGCGGGAAAACTGTTGCAATGCCGGGCGCATGATGATAAAATAAACTATCTATGGGTTTATGTGGATTAAGAACCTGTATTCACAACCTCAATTCACCGTCTGGCCGGGTCTTTTCCCGGCATGCGGCGTTAAATTTTCTTGGAATAAACCCAATTATTCTTGCGAAAATTTTCCTTGCCTGCCGGAAAAATCCCTCGCCTTCCGGCGGTTTCGGCTGTGAATGCAGGTTCTAACAGGAAGATCCTGGCCCCGCCCCGGGCGTGCCGGAGGGGGTGCGGAATAATGAGGTGCGTGCATTGTATTTAAAAGCGCTGGAAATTCAAGGCTTCAAGTCCTTCCCGGACAAGACCGTGCTGATGTTCGGCTCGGATATCACGGCGGTGGTGGGGCCCAACGGCTCGGGCAAGTCCAACATCTCCGATGCTATCCGCTGGGTGATGGGGGAGCAGTCCACCCGCACCCTGCGGGGGAGCAAGATGGAGGACGTGATCTTCAACGGCACGGAAAAGCGCAAGGGCCTGGGCTTTGCCGAGGTCACCCTGGTGCTGGACAACACCGAGCATATTTTCCAGATGGAGGAGACGGAGGTGGCGGTGACCCGCCGCTACTACCGCTCCGGGGAGAGCGAATACTACATCAACCGCCGGGCCTGCCGGCTGAAGGACATCAACGAGATGTTCATGGACACCGGCCTTGGCCGGGAGGGCTACTCCATCATCGGCCAGGGGCGCATCGACGAGATCCTGTCCGTCAAGAGCGCCGACCGCCGGGAGGTCTTTGAGGAGGCGGCGGGCATCTCCCGCTTCCGCCACCGCAAGGAGGAGGCGGAGCGCAAGCTGGAGCGCACCGAGGAGAACCTGGTGCGCATCAACGACAAGATCGGCGAGCTGGAGCTCCAGGTGGAGCCGCTGCGGGCCCAGGCGGAAAAGACAAAGAAATACAATGTCCTCCGGGACGAGCTGAAGGGACTGGAAATCTCCGTGTGGCTGGACCAGCTGGAGCGGCTGCGGGCCGCCGGGGTGAAGCTGAAGGCGGATCTGGAGGGGGCCGTCCGCCAGCGGGACGAGGCCCGGGAGGCAGTGGAGCGGCTGTACGCCGAGAGCGGGGCGCTGGCCGAGCAGATGCGGGGCAAGGATATCGAGGCCGAGGAGCTGCGGGGAAGGCAGTCCGGCCTGGACGAGCAGGTCCACTCCTGCGAGAACAGCATCGCCCTGCTGAAGAACGACGTGAAAAACAACAGCGAAAACGCCCAGCGCATCCGCCAGGAGCTGGAGCAGCAGGAGGGGCGGGCGGGCTCCATCGCCGCCCAGATTGAGGAGCGCCGGGGCCGCCTGGAGCAGATCGGGCGGGACATGGCCGCCTGCCAGGAGCGCATCGACGCCCTGGCGGACAGCGTGCGGGAGGTGCTGGGCTCGGCGGGCACGCTGAATGAGGAGCTGGAGCGCCTCCAGGAGCGGGAGCGGCTGGAGACCGCCTCCGCCGGGGAGGCCAAGGAGCTGCTGTCCGCCCTGGCCGCCGCCGCCCAGGAGCTGTATGACCGGGAGGAGAAGCTGGGCCAGGAGCTCCAGGAGCAGGAGGACAGGGCCGCCCAGGCGCGGGAGGCGCTGGCCTCCACCCAAAAGGAACTGGACAAGGTAACTGAGGACAGGGACGCGGCCAAAAACGTCATCAGCGGCTACCAGATGCGCCTCCAGGCCCGCCAGCGCAGGCTGGACCAGGCCCAGGAGCGGCACCGCCGCCTGCAAATGGACGAGAACAATTTAAACTCCCGCATCAAAATGCTCGCCGAGATGGAAAAGCTGTACGAGGGCTATTCCAAGGCCGTCAAGCTGGTGATGGGGGAGGCCGAGCGGGGCGGGCTGCGGGGAGTCCGGGGCCCGGTGGCGGGGCTGCTCCACGTCCCCGACCAGTACGCCGTGGCCATTGAGATCGCCCTGGGCGGCGCCATGCAGAACCTGGTGGTGGAGCGGGACGAGGACGGAAAAAACGCCATCGGCTACCTCAAGCGCCGGGACGGGGGCCGGGCCACCTTCCTGCCCATGAACACCATCCGCCCCGCCGACTTCCGGGACAGGGCGGTGGAGCGGGAGGACGGCTTTGTGGGCATGGGGGATGGGCTGATCTCCTTCGCGCCGGAGTATGCGGGCATCTTTTCCAACCTGCTGGGCCGGGTGGTGATTGCCCAGAATATGGACAAGGCCATGGCCATGGCCCGGAAGTTCGGCCACCGCTTCCGCATCGTCACCCTGGACGGGCAGGTGCTCAACGCAGGCGGCTCCATGACGGGCGGCTCGGTGTCCCGCTCGGCGGGCATTTTGAGCCGCGCCAACGAGCTGGAGCGGTTAAATACGCAGAAGGACGGCCTTGCCGCCGATTTGAACGCCGCCGCCGGCGAGCTGACCCGCGCCCAGCGGGAGCTCACCGCCGCCCAGTATGAGCTGGACGCCGCCTCCGCCCAGCTTCGTGAGGCGGAGGACGCGGTGCTGAAATACTCCGAGCGGGCGGACAGCGCCCAGATCCAGATGGCGGACATTGAGCTGCGCCGCCAGGCCCTGGCGGGGGAGCGTGCCCAGGTCCGCCGCCGCATGGAGGAGAACACGGACAACACATGCCAGGCCAAGTCCCGCATTGAGCGGCTGGAGGGCTCCGCCGCCGCGCTGCGGGCGGAGGGGGAGGCCAAGGCCCAGGGCCGCACCGCCCTCCAGGATAAGGTGTCGCAGCTCAACGGGCAGTCCGCCGGTTACAGCGCCAAGCTGGCCGGGCTGGAGGGCGAGCAGTCCGCCCTGCGCCAGTCCATTGGCGAGCTGGAGCGGCTGCGGGACGATCTGTCCGGCGACACCGCCAGCCGCACCGCCATGATCGGCCAGTTTGAGCAGCAAAACGACTATCTCGCCCGGCGCATCCGGGAGGAGGAGGAGCGCCTCCAGGGGCTGCGCGCCGCCAGCCTGGAGGGGACGGGCGCCATACGGCGGCTGAACGAGGAGAAGCTGGAGCTGGAGGGGAAGCGCAACCAGGCGGACCGGCAGGCCAGGGACAAGAACAACGAGCTGAACACCATGGAGCGTGAGGTGGCCTTCCTGGAGCAGAAGGCCGCCGCCTCGGCCATAGAGGAGAGCCAGATTCTGGACAAGCTGTGGGAGGGCTACCAGCTGTCCCACGAGGCGGCCCGCGCCCAGCGGGTGGAGCTGGAGTCGGCGGCCAAGGCCCAGCGGCGCATCGGCGAGCTGAAAAAATCCATCTCGGCCCTGGGCAGCATCAATCCCGACGCGGTGGAGGAGTTTGCCCGGGTCAATGAGCGCTACACCTACTTTACCGGCCAGCGGGACGACGTGGCCAAGGCCAAAAGGGAGCTTCAGGAGATTATCTCCCAGATCACCGGGGAGATGACGGAGATATTCAAGGAGCAGTTCGCCCTCATCGACCAGGAGTTCCGAAAGGCGTTTGCGGAGCTGTTTGGCGGCGGCAAGGCGGAGCTTATCCTGGACGACCCGGAGGATGTGCTGGGCTGCGGCATTGAGATCAAGGCCCAGCCGCCGGGCAAGACCATCCAGCACATGAGCTCCCTGTCCGGCGGGGAGCGGGCGCTCATCGCCATCGCGCTGTACTTCGCCATCCTGAAGGTGCGCCCCACCCCCTTCTGCGTCATGGACGAGATCGAGGCGGCGCTGGACGAGTCCAACGTGGTGCGCTACGCCCGGTATATGCGCCGGATGAGCAGCAAGACCCAGTTCATCGTCATCACCCACCGCCGGGGCACCATGGAGGAGGCAGACGTGCTCTACGGCGTCACCATGCAGGAAAAGGGCGTATCCCGGATGCTGACCATCAACCTCAACGATGTGGAGAAGGAATTGAACATCAAGTGAAGGGGAATCTGAGATGAGAAAGGACATTCCCAAGCGCTGCGGCAACTGCGGCCATGCTATGGAATTTGTCAAAGCCGAGCAGGTGCAGCTGGGAAAGACCAGCTTCCTGTTCGGCGATTGGCCCAACCTGCTGGCCGGGGCGCTGAACGTGGTGATATGGAGCTGCCCCGAGTGCGGCAAGCTGGATTTTTACTGGAGCGGCCCGTCTGAGGAGGATGGGGAGGACTGGGAGGGCGGGGACCGCATGGCCCAAACCACCTGCCCCGCCTGCGGGATGGTCCACGAGCTGGACGACCCCAAGTGCCCCTGCTGCGGGGCCAAAAATCCAAATATTTAACAATTAGTGAGGAGACATTCATGGGCTTTTTTGATAAAATCAAAAAGATCGGCATTTTCAACGGCTTTTCCGAGCTCACCGAGGACTTTTATGAGGAGCTGGAGGAATCCCTGGTGATGGCCGACCTGGGCGCGGAGACCACTATGGAGGCGGTGGACGAGCTGCGGGCGCGCTGCAAGTACCAGGGGATCAAGGACACCGAGGGCGCCCGGCAGTGTATGCGGGAGATCCTGGCGGAGTACCTGGACCTGGGGGGCGCCTACGTGGACATGAGCCGCAAGCCCGCAGTAATTTTGTTCATCGGCGTCAACGGGGTGGGAAAGACCACCTCCATCGGCAAGCTGGCCGCCCACTGGAAGGGGGTGGGCCGCCGTGTGGTGCTGTGCGCGGGGGACACCTTCCGGGCTGCCGCCGCCGAGCAGCTCACCATCTGGGCCGAGCGGGCGGGGGTGGACATTGTAAAGCAGCACGAGGGGGCGGACCCCGCCGCCGTGGTGTACGACGCGCTGACCGCCGCCAAGGCCCGCCACGCGGACGTGGTGCTGGTGGACACCGCCGGGCGGCTGCAAAACAAGGCAAACCTGATGAACGAGCTGAATAAAATCTCCCGGGTGATCGACCGGGAGTGCCCCGAATCCAGCCGGGAGACCCTGCTGGTGCTGGACGCCACCACCGGGCAGAACGGCCTGATCCAGGCCAAGGAGTTCTCCAAGACGGCGGGCGTGTCCGGCATTGTGCTCACCAAGCTGGACGGCACCGCCAAGGGCGGCATCGTCATCGCCATCGCCAAGGAGCTGGGGGTGCCTGTGAAATTCGCCGGCGTGGGGGAGGGTGTGGACGACCTCCAGCCCTTTGACGCCCACGAGTTCACCCAGGCGCTGCTGTGACCGGGGGAGAGAGCGGCATGGACTGTCCGTTCTGCGAGAAAAAAGAAAAATTTGAGGGGAAAAGACCCGTGGGAGTGGTGAAAAAATGAAGCTGGTGCTGGCGAGCAAAAACGAGAAAAAGCTGAGAGAGATGAACGATATCCTGTCCGGCATGGGGGTGGAGGTGTGCCTCCAGGCGGATGTGGGCATTGATATCGACGTGGAGGAGACGGGGACCACCTTTGAGGAGAATTCCCTGCTCAAAGCAAAGGCGGTGATGGAGGCGTCCGGCCTGCCCGCCATCGCCGACGACTCGGGGCTGTGCGTGGACGCGCTGAACGGCGCGCCGGGGGTGTACTCCGCCCGGTACGGCGGGGAGGGGCTGGACGACGTGGGGCGCTACCGCCTGCTGCTGGCCAACATGCCCAAGGGGGCGGCCAGAACGGCGAAATTCGTGTCCGTCATCACCTGCTGCTTCCCCGGCGGGGATGTGCTCACCGCCCGGGGGGAGTGCCCCGGCACCATTGCCTTCGCCCCCATGGGGGAGGGCGGCTTCGGCTACGACCCGGTGTTTTTCCTGCCCAAGCTGAAAAAGACCTTTGCCCAGCTCACGGCGGAGGAGAAGAACGCCATCTCCCACCGAGGGCTGGCGCTGGAGGCGTTCCAGACAAAGCTGGAGGGATATTTGAAGAAGTAAACCCTGATTATGGAGCGGACGCCCGCCGCGCGGCGGGGCCGCGGAATGGAGTTTTGAGAACGATATGGCAGATTTGACAAGCAAGCAGCGCGCCCAGCTGAGAGGGCTGGCAAACGACCTGGACGCCATCGTCCACATCGGCAAGGACGGCATCGGCCCCAACCTCGTCAAGCAGGGGGACGACGCCCTGGAGGCCCGGGAGCTGATCAAGGGCAGGGTGCTGGAGAACAGCCCCCTCTCCCCCCGGGAGGGGGCGGAGGAGCTGGCCCGCGCCACCCGGAGCCAGGTGGTTCAGGTCATTGGAACCAAATTTGTGCTGTACCGGGAAACCCACAGCAAGCCCCGCGACAAGAGAATCAAGCTGGTAAAATAGGCACATCCCAAAACTTTTTGAAGAGGGTGGTCCCATTGAAAATCGGCATTTACGGCGGCAGCTTCAACCCTCCCCATCTGGGGCATCTGGCGGCGGCCGGGGCGGCGGTGGCGGCCCTGGGGCTGGACAGGCTGGTGTTCATCCCGGCGGGAGTCCCACCCCATAAGGAGCTGGCGCCCGGCACCCCCGGCCGGGAGCAGCGGCTGGAGATGACCCGCATTGCCGCCGACCAGCTGCTCATGCCCGCCTCCACCCTGGTGTGGGACACCGAGCTGTACCGGGAGGGGAAGAGCTACACCGCCGACACCCTGGAGGAGGCCGCGGTGCGCTGGCCGGGGGATGAGCTGTGGCTGCTGATGGGGACGGATATGTTTCTCACCCTCCACCACTGGCGGGAGCCGGAAAAGCTGCTGGCGCTGGCCGGGGTGTGCGCCTTCGGGCGTACCGAGAGGGACGGCGAGGCGGTGTTTGCCCCCCAGCGGGAGTTTCTGCGCAAGGCATACCCCGGGGCCAGGCTTGCCACCATCACCGTCCCGGGGCTTGTGGATATCTCGTCCACCCGCCTGCGGGAGCTGCTGGTCAGGGGAGAGGGCCGGGAATTTTTGCCGGAGGCGGTGTATGGTTACATTTTACGGGAAAAACTATATGGGACCCGCGCCGACCTCAAGAGCCTGAGCCTGGACGAGCTGCGGTGCGTGTCCTATTCCATGGTGTACGCCAAGCGGCTGGCCCATATCCGGGGGTGCGAGGAGGAGGCCGCCCGGCTGGCCCGGCGCTGGGGGGCGGACGAGGGGAGGATGCGACGGGCGGCCATCCTCCACGACTGCACCAAGTACCTCACCGTCCGGGAGCACCTGGAAATCTGCGAGAGGTACGGCGTGGAGCTGTGCCCGCTGGAGCGCTCCACCGACAAGCTGCTCCACGCCAAGAGCGGCGCGGCGCTGGCCAAGTACGTCTTCGGACTTGACGGCATTTATGACGCCATCCTCTACCACACCACCGCCCGGGCGGGGATGAGCCTGGAGGAGAAGATCTTGTACATCGCCGACTACATGGAGCCCAACCGGGCGTTCCCCGAGGTGGGGGAGCTGCGCCGGCTGGCCTATACCGACCTGGACGCGGCGGTGGGCATGGGGGCGTCCCTGGCCGTGCAGGAGATGACGCTGCGGGACAAGGAGCTGCACCATGACACCAGGGACGCGTTTGAATACTATGGGAAGGGAACCTGAGCATGAGCGACCAGTCCAGAAATAGAAACGAAGAGAATCACGGCCAGGGGGGGGCGGGGAAGCGGCTGGAGATGACCACCGGCCAGTCCCTGAGCCCCCAGCAGGCCCGGAAACAAAAAGAGCGGCTGATTATGATTGTTATGCTGGTGCTGGCGGCGGTGATG
This sequence comes from uncultured Oscillospiraceae bacterium, assembly GCA_910587255.1. Classification (GTDB taxonomy): domain Bacteria; phylum Bacillota; class Clostridia; order Oscillospirales; family Oscillospiraceae; genus Enterenecus. Next base: position 45,820 of record CAJUKT010000048.1, on the reverse strand, counting down.
TCGGCGGCGGCGGCGGTGACGGTGCTGTACAGCCGCTGGGTGAAGAAGCCGGTGCTGCCTCCCGGGCCGGTCCAGTCCGGGGCGCCGGTGGAGTCCGGCCAGCCGGCGGATCCCAGCGCGGAGCCCACCTTGGGCTTTGACGCGGTGGAGCCCAAGGTGGGCGGGGAGCGCAAGAGCGAGGATATCTTCACCATCCTCATCTTCGGCTCGGACGTGGCCTCCGGGCTCACCGACACCATGATGGTGGCCACCTACGACGTGACCAACCAGAAGGCCACCGTCATGTCCCTGCCCCGGGATACCCTTATCAACTCCAGCGCCCGGCCCGGCATCGACGCCAAAAAGCTCAACGCCGTGTTCAATGTCTACGGCCAGGGGGAGCGGGGCGTGGAGGCGCTGAAAACCGAGGTGTCCGAGCTGGTGGGCTTCACCCCCGACTTCTATGTGCGCATCGATTGGGAGCTGGTGGGCGAGATGGTGGACGCCATCGGCGGGGTGTGGTTCGACAACCCGTACCACATGGAGTACTACGATCCCACCCAGGACCTGAACATCTACCAGCCCCAGGGCTACCGCAAGCTGAGCGGGGCGGACGCCATGCAGGTGGTGCGCTGGCGGAAGAACAACCCCGGCGTATCCACCGGCGGAAACAGCAGCGGAAGCGATATCGACCGGCTGCGGGTGCAGCACCAGTTCCTGAAGGCGGTGCTGGAGCAGACCCTTCAGATCCAGAACCTGTTCCGCGTCGGCCAGCTCATCGACCTGTTTAACAGCCGGGTGGAGAGCGATTTGGATGTGGAGGGGATGCTGTGGTTTGCCCAGTCGGCGGTGTTCGGCGGGCTGAAGGTGGACGACGTGGAGTTCTGCACCATGCCCAACGCCATAGGCAGCTACGGCATAGGCAAACACAGCCGCAGCTTCGTCTACCCCATCCAGAGCGAGCTGCTCACCCTCATCAACGAGAAGCTCAACCCCTTTGTGGAGCAGGTGACCATCCGCCAGCTGGACCTGATGAGCCCCGTGGGCGACGGCTCCCTGCGCTCGTCCACCGGGCGGCTGGCCGAGCCCTCCCTGGGCTTCCCGCCGGTGGAGGAGACCGAGGAGCCGGAGGAGAGCGACCCCCTGGAGAGCGATGCGTTGGAGAGCGGCCAGCCCGTTGAAAGCGACGCGCTGGAGAGCGGCCGGCCGGAGGGGGGCGAGCCGCTGGAGAGCGATCCCCTGGAGAGCGGCCAGCCCGCGGGGAGCGAGCCTGTGGAGAGCGGCGCTGTGCCGGCGCAGCCGGACCAGACTGACCCCGAGCCCAGCGGACAGCCCGCCCAGGACAGCCTGCCCCCGGAGGGCGGCGGATCTGCGGCGGACGGCGCTGTGGACGGAACCTGAACGATAAAAGGAGAGAATGATATGCTGAGCGAAAAGGAAATGACCGCCATTGCCGTCAAGGCGCTGGACGCCAAGCAGGGCAGGGATATCAAGGTGCTGCACACCGCCGGCCAGACCACCTTGGCCGACTACTTTATCATCTGTAACGGTTCGTCAAACACCCAGGTGCGGGCGCTGGCCGACGCGGTGGAGGAGGCCATGTCCAAGGCCGGGGAGGAGCCCCACCACATCGAGGGCCACCGGGGCGGCCAGTGGACGCTGATGGACTACTCCAGCGTAGTGGTGCACATTTTCACCGAGGAGGGGCGGGAGTTCTACGGCCTGGAGCGGCTGTGGTCGGACGCCCAGCTGGTGGATATGTCCGAATATCTGGCGGCGGACGCCGAGTAAGGTTGTGATTTAACATGGAAAACGGCAAAAAAGTGATGCTCTCCGGCATCCAGCCCAGCGGGGAGCTCCATTTGGGCAACTACCTGGGTCCCCTGCGCCACTGGCCGGAGATGATCGACGAGTTCGACTGCTATTTCTTCCTGGCGGATCTGCACACCATCACCGTTCGCCAGGACCCCGCCGAGCTGAGAAAGCGCACCCTGACCCTCATCGCCCAGTACATCGCCTGCGGTCTGGACCCGGAAAAGTGCGTGCTGTTCATCCAGTCCCACGTCCCCGCCCACAGCCAGCTGGGCTGGGTGCTGGACTGCTACACCATGTTCGGCGAGCTGTCCCGGATGACCCAGTTCAAGGACAAGTCCGCCCGGAACGCCGACAACATCAACGCGGGGCTGTTCACCTACCCGGTGCTGATGGCGGCGGACATCCTGCTCTACCAGCCCGACTTCGTCCCCGTGGGGGAGGACCAGAAACAGCACGTGGAGATCTGCCGGGACATCGCGGGCCGCTTCAACGGCATATACGGCGACGTGCTCAAGGTGCCTGAGCCCTATATCGCCAAGGTGGGGGCCCGGATTATGAGCCTGTCCACCCCGGACAGCAAGATGAGCAAATCCCAGCCCGAGGGCTGCGTGTTCCTGATGGAGAAGCCGGAGGACATCGCCCGAAAGTTCAAGCGGGCGGTCACCGACAGCGACACCGAGCACTGCGTGCGCTATGACCCGGCGGCTAAGCCCGGCGTGTCCAACCTGATGCAGATCTACGCCTCCGCCACCGGCAGGAGCTACGAGGAGATTGAGCGGGAGTTCGACGGCAAGGGCTACGGCGCGTTCAAGCCCGCCGTGGGCGAGGCTGTGGTGGAGGTCCTGCGCCCCATCCGGGAGGAGACCGGGCGGCTGCTGGCCGACAAGGCGTATTTGGAGGGGGTTTACCGGGCCGGGGCGGAGAAGGCGGAGTATATCGCCGGCAAGACCCTGCGCAAGGTGTATAAGAAGGTGGGCTTTCTTTCACGGTGAGGGATCAAACGAATGTTTCACGTGAAACACTCCGGGCGCATCAGACAGAGAGAGGGGCGGCTGGCCGGGCCGGGCCACCCCAAAAAGGAGCGAAATGCCGTTGAACAATCTGAGTAAAATCCTGACGGACCAGGATGTCTGGACCGTGCTGCTGGCGCTGGGGCTGGCGGCGGGGGTGTCCTTTGCCTCCACGCCGCTGGTGAAGGCGCTGTCGGTAAAGGTGGGGGCGGTGGACGTGCCCAAGGACGAGCGCCGGATGCACCACCACCCCATACCCCGGATGGGGGGGCTGGCCATCTTCTTCGGCTTTGTGGCAGCCATGCTGCTGATGGTCCCGCTGGATACGGAGAGGAAGGGGATGCTGCTGGGCGCGGTGATCATCGTGGTGCTGGGCATCTTCGACGATATCTACGCCCTGCCCGCCAAGCCCAAGTTTTTGGTGCAGATTGCCGCCGCCCTCATCGCTGTGCTGGCGGGGAACCGCATCGAGGTGCTGTCCAATCCCAACATCTTCAGCCCCAACCCCTACTGGGAGCTGGGGGTGCTGTCCATCCCGGTCACGGTGATCTGGATTCTTGCCATCACCAACTCCGTCAATTTTATCGACGGGCTGGACGGGCTGGCCTGCGGCGTGTCCACCATCAGCGCGGCCACCATGCTGGTCATCGCCCTGCTGGTGAGCGAGCGGGACGTGGCGCTGATGATGGCGGCGCTGGTGGGGGCGTGCATGGGCTTTTTGCCCTATAACTTCAACCCGGCCAAAATCTTCATGGGGGACACGGGCTCCACCTTTTTGGGCTTTATCATGGCCACCATGTCGGTGGAGGGGATGTTCAAGCAGTACACCATCATCTCCTTTGTGGTGCCCTTCCTGATGCTGGGCCTGCCTATTTTCGACGTGTGCTTCGCCGTGGTGCGCCGGGTGTCCCACGGGCAGAGCCCCATGAAGCCCGACCGGGGGCATGTCCACCACCGGCTCATCGACATGGGCTTCTCCCAGAAGCAGGCGGTGGGGGTGCTGTACGTCATCTCCGCCATTCTGGGGCTGTCCGCGGTGGTGCTCACCGCCGGCGGCGCGGAGCGCGCCATGATCTTTTTACTGGCTATGGCCGCGGCGGCGCTGATCGCCTGGCGGGTATTCCTGCCGGGACCCGGCCACGACAAGCCGCCGGAGCCCCCCGCACAGGAGGAGAAGGGAGAGGATGGGCATGGATAAGCTGAAGGTGATGACCATATTCGGCACCCGGCCGGAGGCCATCAAAATGGCCCCCCTGGTGAAGGAGCTGGAGCGCCGGGAGGGGATTGAGAGCCTTTGCTGCGTCACCGCCCAGCACCGGCAGATGCTGGACTCGGTGCTGGATATATTCGGCATTGTCCCCCAGTTCGACCTGGATATCATGGAGACCAGCCAAACCCTGTCCACCATCACCTCCAAGTGCCTGCTGGGGCTGGAAAAGGTGTTTCAGGAGGTGCGGCCTGACCTGGTGCTGGTCCATGGGGACACCTCCACCACCTTTGCCGGGGCGCTGGCGGCGTTTTACCAGCAAATCGCCGTGGGCCACGTGGAGGCGGGGCTGCGCACCTGGGACCGCTACTCCCCCTTCCCGGAGGAGATGAACCGCTCCATGGTGGGGCGGCTGGCCCAGCTGCACTTCTGCCCCACCCAGGCCAACCGCCGCAATCTGGAGGCGGAGGGCGTCCGGGACGGGTTGTTTGTCACCGGCAACACGGTGATCGACGCCCTGAAGACCACGGTGGCGGAGGGCTTTGCCTTTGCTGAGGATGGGCTGAACACCCTGGATTACACCGGGAAAAAGGTGATTCTGGTCACCTGCCACCGCCGGGAGAACTATGGACAGCCCATGGAGGATATCATGTCCGCCCTGGCCCATATCGCCAAAACCCACTCTGAGACGGAGCTGGTCTACCCGGTGCATCTCAGCCCGGCGGTGCAGGCGTGCGCCCACCGGCGCCTGGACGGGATCGAAAACGTCCATCTTATCGCGCCGCTGGACGTGGAGGAGATGCACAACCTGATGGCCCGCAGCTATCTGGTGATGACCGATTCCGGCGGGCTTCAGGAGGAGGCCCCCGCCCTGGGCAAGCCGGTGCTTGTCCTGCGCCGTGAGACCGAGCGGCCCGAGGCCGTCCAGGCCGGGACGGTGAAGCTGGCGGGGGTGGACTATGACGCCATCGTGTCCATGGCGGACAAGCTGCTGGACGACCCGGCCGCTTATGCCCAAATGGCCCATGCCGTCAACCCCTACGGGGACGGCATGGCCTGCCGCCGCATCGCGGACGCTGTTTTGTATCATTTCGGCCGGTCGGACCGGCCGCCAGAGGCATTTCAGGGCTGAGGGCTTTGCCCGGAAGGGGGGATGAGCGGTGGGGGAAAAAAAGCGGATCGTGCTGGCGGCAGGGATTATCGCGGTGGTGCTGGCCGCCGTGCTGTACAGCTTTTTCCTCAACCTGTTCGCCCCCACGCCGGAGCTGGTGCTGGCCGACCCGGACGCCGCCCAGAGCGAGAGCCCCGGCGGCGAGCAGCCCGACCAGGCGGGAGGGGTGCCGGTGGAGGTCACGCCCCAGACGGTGCAGGCCCTGGTGGCTTACCTGAAGCGGTATGAGAGCTACCGCAGGACGGTGACGGCGGAGTATTTCTACCACGGCCAGCCGGCGGGGACGGTGACCGGCCAGGTGTGGGCGGACAGCGGCTGGCTGCGCACCTCCATCACCCTGAGCTCCGGGGGGGTGGAGCACGCCATCGTGGGGAATGGGACGCTCTGGCTGTGGCAGGAACAGGGGCAGGCGGTGTATTCCGGCCCGGCAGGGGAGCGCTCCGCCGACCTGAGCCAGCGCCTGCCCACCTATGAGGATGTGCTGCTGCTGAAGCCGGAGGACATCACCGCCGCCGGTTATGAGGAGCGGGAGGACCAGCCCTGCGTATACGTGGAGGCCGGGACGGAGCTGGGGTACACCGAGCGCTACTGGATCTCGGTGGACAGCGGTTTGCTGGTGGCGGCGGAGACGGAGAAGGACGGCGAGGTGGTGTACGCCATGACCGCCCGGGATGTGGTGAGCCCGCTGGACGAGACACAGGGGATTTTTGTGCTGCCCGACGGTACGGTGCTGCACTGAAGGGGATGAAACAGCGGTCATGCTGGGGTTGGGCGCATGGCCGGCTTGCACTCCCCCCAGGTCGGGTAAAATCCGATCCAGCTGGTTCGGGTCCAAGCCCGCCTGTGTGCCTATTCTTGCGCTTTCTCGTCTTCCAGCCCTAAAAGCAGCAGCAGGCCCAGGGTGATGACCAGCTCCAGATTATCCCCGTCCTCCAGGTAGAGGAACAGGATAATGAGCACCAGCAGGATATCCCCGGTGTCGAAATGCTCCAGGGAGAAGTGCTTTTTCACCCCGTCCAGCAGCTGGCCCAGCCCGCCGGTCACCTCCTTCAGCAGGTCGTTCTTGGAGCGGAACGGCTCGGGAGGACGGCTCCGGCCGCCGGAAGCAGGATGGCCGGCGTGGGGCTGGGCTGGGCCGGGACGCTGGGGCTGGCGGGGCTGGCCGGACGCGCCCTGGCGGGGCTCCGGGTCCAGCTGGACAAAGCTGCCGCCGCCAAAATCGTCTAAGTAGCGGTTATACATGGCCGTCCTCCTTGCGGGCGCGGAACAGCTCCAGGCCCGAGCGGATCAGCCGGGACAGCTTGGCAATCTGGATTGCCTTGTCCAGCTTGGCGTACCGCTCCTCCCGCACATAGGGGCGCAGGGCGGCCAGCAGGGCAGTGCGCCTGTCGTCGCCGCTGTCGGTGAACTGCCCGATGAGGCCCGCGGCGGCGCTCAGCGTGCCGCTGTCCAGCCCCCCCAGCGCGCCCAGCAGCCCCCCGAGTCCCGCGCCTCCCCCGCCGGGAGAGGCCGCCGGAGGAGCGGGGGACGGGGCGGGAGGCGCTTCGCCTTCCCCGTCCTGTGCGTCCTGGGGCTGGCCTGGGCCCTGCTCCTGGGGCGGCTGCCCCGATCCGCCCAGGTTCAGCGATTGGGCCAGGGACATGATCTGGGCCATGGCCTGGGGATTGCCCAGAATGTTTTCCAGCTTTTCCTCCAGCTCTCCCACGGCGTTTCCCTCCCCCCGGCGTCCTTGGCGCGGTTATTTCAGGTTTTCCTTCATTTTCTGGATGAGCTTTGCCCCCTCCGGGTCGCTCATCAGCTGGCGGATAGCCCCGGCCAGCTGGGCGGTGTCCCCCTTGGCGGCCCGCTGCGCGGCGCCCTCCAGGTCCCCGGTGCTCTGGCTGAGCAGGCTGAAAATCCGCTGGGTCTCCGGCGCATCCCGGAGCTTTTCCAGTTTAGCCGGGTCCTTCATGAGGCCCGCGGCCTCCTTTCCTTTGAGAAGCTCGTCAAAATTCGGCATAGGTGATCCCTCCGTTCATGTTCAGTATATGTGAGTTGGGAGAAATGGTGACCAATATGAAGATTTTAGTGTTTTCAGATTCCCATGGCCAGTTGGGCCACATGATGGACGCCATGGAGCGGGAGCATCCCCGGCGGGTATTTTTCCTGGGGGACTGCTACCGGGACGGGGAGGCGCTGCGCGACGCCTATCCCGACGTGCCCATGGAGCTGGTGCGGGGCAACTGCGACTGGGACAAGGCCCCGGACGAGCTGCTGGTGGAGGCGGGTGGGGTGCGCTTTCTGCTCACCCACGGCCACCGCTATTATGTGAAGAGCGGGCCAGACCACTTGGCCCGGTCCGCCAGAGCAAGAGGGGTGGACGTGGTGTGCTTTGGACACACCCACGACGCGCTGAACATGCCGAACTGCGGGGTTTGGATGCTCAATCCGGGCACGGTGGGGGGAATCCACGCCCGGGTGGGCTATGGGGTCATCGAGGTGGAGAACGGAAAATTCCGCACTGAGCTGAGATAAAAAATTCCCGGCGCGTCAAGCGCCGGGAATTTTTCCCGTTATGCGTGGGAATGCCGGGCCCGGTTGTCCTCGGGCCGGAAGAGCAGGGTGAGGCACCACAGGGCCGCCAGCCCTACCACCGTGTAGATGATCCGGGCCAGCCAGGTGCCCGAGCCGCCGGAGATAAAGGCCACCAGGTCGAAATTAAACAGCCCGATGCAGCCCCAGTTCAGCCCGCCGACAATGGCCAGCGCCAGGGCGATCTTATCCAGGAACACGCTACAAACCTCCTTTTGCGGGAGACGGGCCGCGCGGCCCGCCCGCTGAAATGGTCACGCAGGTAGTTTGCACCGCGCTGGCAGCGCTATGCTGGAAATTTTTTTGTCAAGAAAGCTCTAAATCGCTGCGTCCAGAGAATCCCCGAAATTCGCGGGGGCTATTCCGCCGTGACGGTTTTGCTGGTGGGGATGACGCACACGTAGCTTCTGCCCCGGCCCAGGGTCAGGGGGGAGCCGGTCTCGGTGGTGTAGCGGAACTGGTTCTCCGCTGCGCCCTTTTCCCAGTTGATGGGGATCATCCGCCCGCCGCAGGCAAACCAGCCCTTGCCGGAGGACAGATCCACGTCAACCCGCCCGGCGTCGTCCACCACGGTGCACGTGGTCTGGAGCACAAGCAGATTGGTTACGGACACCTGGCTGCCGTCGTTGCCGTCCACATAGGGCTGGCCGTATTCCTCCACCAGGTAGGCGCCGGCAGCCTCATCGTAGCGGAACACGCCGGTCTTGTAGGTGGAGAAGGGGACGGTGACGGTGAGGGCGCTGCGGCCACCGGGAGGGGTGGCGTCGTCGGCGAAAACGGCCTGATAGGCGTAGCCTTGGCTGTGCTCCGCCAGCCCCTGCTGGGCCAGCATCGCCGCGATGGCCTCCCCCGAGGTGACCAGGGAGTGCTCATAGTCGTAATGGTAGCCGGGCACCCGGTCCCGATCCCGCCAGAACATCCCTGCGTCCGCGCCGGAGTAGTACCCCCGCACGCCGTCCACGGTGAACAGGCCCAGGCGGTCCTTTGTGCTGTAGAATTCCGGGCTGCCCCCGGCATGGATGTACACCGCGTCGTGCCCTTTGGAGATCTCCCAGTAATACTGCCGGGCGGAGCGCACCGAGCCGATGAGATCCAGCTGGGACGGGTCCTGGTATATGGCCAGCATCCGGGTGATGCCGCCCTCGGCCAGCACCTCATAAATGATGTCCGCCTGGCCGTTCCCCTGCTGGGGCAGGGCGGTTTTCAGGTTGTTGAGCATCACCGCCACCGGCCGTTTGCCCGACAGGTCCTCCTCACAGGGCAGGCCGGTGAGGGGATGGTAGAAGGCGGGCGCGGGGGTGGGAGTGGGAGTGGGCTCCGGGGTGTCGGTGGCGGGGGGCGGCTGAGAGGGGGAAGGGGATGGGGCGGGCTTATCCCTGCCGCACCCGGCGGACAGCATAAACAGCAGGGCGAAAAACAGACAGATGACACGCTTCATGGCAGGTCCCTCCTATGGACGTGGGATGGAAATCCCCTTCATTATAACAATTGCGTCGAAGTTTGTAAATGGATAATTGGCGGGACAAGGCTCTTGCCATTCCGGCGGAGGTTTGCTATAATACCGGCATGGCCCCGCCGGAGGGGGCGCATCGGGCCGGTTTGAGCCCATAAGATGTGGAAATACTGCCATACAAGTGAGAGCTTGTGAGACAAAGGAGCTGTGAGGCCGGATCATGGACGCTTCTGTGCCCATATTTCAGCAGACGCTGAACCCCTTGGGGTTGGACGTGCCCCCGGCGGGGGAGATGGATTTTGAGGAACTTGCCGCCGCCTGGCGCCGCAGGCTGGGGCCGGGGACAGGGCCTGTCCACCTGGCGGGGATGACTGCCATGGCCGAGTGCCGCGCCGCCCTGCTGGCGGCGAAGGCGCTGGGACGGGACGCGCCCTGGGTGAGCTGGATCTGCGACGGGGAGGGGATGTCCCCCGCCCGGGTGCATATGCTGGCCGCCCTGTTTGTGTGCGAGGGGATGGGGGCGGCGGCCTTTGGCATCCACTGCCCCGAGGGGGAGGCGGAGAGGCTGCTGGACGAGCTGGCCGCCTATGCCCGCATTTCCCTGTTCCTGGTCAGAGGGGGGGAGGCGGCGCCCTGGCACTACGAGCCCGCGCCCAGGGACCCGGACGCCATCCCCTGCGCCACCGGGACGGACCCCTGCTTCATCACCCGCACCATCGACGTGGGGGAGGAGCTGGCGTGCGGCCCCGACCTGCTGGAGGACATCATCGCCGCCGAGGACGACCCGGTTGGGGCGGTGAAAATCGCCATACAGAGCCAGGACGACGTGGATATATTCGCCCTCCACCAATACGCGGTGCGCAAGGCGCTGTGCCTGTGCTCCGATGTGCCGGAGCTGCTGGAGGGGGCGCTGAGGGCCTACCAGGGCAGGGCGTTTTACGACGGAACCGGCGAGCTGAGCCGGGAGGAGCTGGACCGGCTCACCGGGCTGTACGGCCTGATTGTGCTATAGGAGGGCGGCGGAGATGACCTTATCCATTGACGAGGTGGGCGATATCCTGGACAGGGTGTGCGAGGAGTTCCCCGAGGCGCTGTTCCAGGAGCTCAACGGCGGCGTTTTGCTGCTGGAGGAGGCCCTTCCCGACCCGGAGGCCGGGGAGGACGTGTACATCATGGGGGAGTACTGCTGGGACGAGATGGGGCGGTATATCAACATCTACTACGGCTCCTTCGCCGCACTGCTCTTTGACGAGCCCCGGCGGGTGTGGGAGGACGAGCTGCGCACCACCCTGCGCCATGAGCTGACCCATCACGTGGAGGGGCTGGCGGGGGAGCGGAGCCTGGAATACAAGGATTCCGCCCAGCTGGACGCCCTGCGCCGGGGGGAGGACTGGCCGGGAGACCAGGAATAGACAGATTATAACGAAAGGAAGAGGAATATGGAAACCATTCGGTACACCCCCAAGGGGGTCTGCTCCCGGAGCATGGAGATTGATGTGGAGGGCGGCGTGATTCAGGCCGTCCGCGTGGAAGGCGGCTGTCACGGCAACCTCCAGGGCGTCAGCGCGCTGCTGAAGGGGATGACGGTGGAGGACGCCATAGCCCGGATGGAGGGCATCCGCTGCGGCATGAAGCCCACCTCCTGCCCGGACCAGCTGGCCAAGGCGCTGAAGTCCGCGGTGTAATTGAAATATGGAAGCGCTCCCCGCTGTGGCGGGGAGCGCTTTTTTCGCGCAGGAAGAGTTCTCCTGGGCTTCCAGCTATTTTGCCTTGCCGGGTGGTTACAAATTGGTTACAATATGCTTACAACCAACCCCAAGGAGTGACAAGAGATGAAAATGAAGCAAGCAGTTGCGGGGCTGGCGCTGGCGGCGGCGCTGGTTGTCCCCGCGTCAGCGGCGGATGTGCTGTCCGTCAATGGGCAAAACCTGTGGTCCCAGGCCCAGGCCCGGCTGGTGGAGGAGGGCACCACCTATGTGTCCCTGCGGGCGGTGGCCAATGTGCTCTCGCCGGACGCCGCCGTGACCTGGGAGGACGGGACCGCCTGGGTGCGGGGGGCAGGGCTTACCCTGTCCGCCAAGCCGGGGGAACAGTGGCTGACGGTAAACGGACGGGCGCTGTACATACCCCACGGGGTCCGGCTGGAGAAGGGCAGTACCCTGGTGCCCATCCGGGCGCTGGCCCGGGCCCTGGGCGGCGAGGTGGAGTGGAGCGCCGGCAAGGGCGTAATGCTCACCCCGGGGAGCGGAAGGCCGGAAAAGCAGCCCTATACGCAGGAGGACCTGTACTGGATGGCCCGCATCATCTCCGCCGAGAGCAGGGGGGAGCCCCTGCTGGGCAAGCTGGCGGTGGGCACGGTGGTGCTCAACCGGGTGTGCAGCGACGAGTTCCCCAACACCGTGCGGGAGGTGATCTTTGACCGAAAGTGGGGGGTGCAGTTTACCCCGGTGGCCAACGGCACCGTCTACGACGAGCCCACCCAGGAGAGCCTGCTGGCGGCAAAGCTGGTGCTGGACGGCGCCCGGGCGGCGGGGAACAGCCTGTATTTTATTGCCCCGGAGCTCACCGACAACCACTGGACCATGGAGAACCGCACCTATGTGACCACCATCGGCTGCCATTGGTTTTACGAATAGCACCCCAAAAAATTCCAGTCATATTTTAGAGAAACAGAGAGAAACTGTATAGTTTGCACAATAGCTGGGCCTCTTGGCAAAAGAGGTTCGGCTATTTTGCTGACTTCAAAAGGTTGCAAAACGGTTTTGAATAAGTTACAATGTGGTTACAATTTGAGAACAAATTGTAATTAAGGAGAGATTTCATGAAAAAACGAGCAGCCAGTTCCCTTCTGGCCATCCTCGCTGTCGTGAGCCTTATCCTGCCCGCGCTGGCCGCGGCTCCGGCAGACCCGCCTGCCGTGGAGGAGCCTTTTCCCGAGGTTAGCCAGGAAATTGAGGAGGTGCAAAACGCCATCTGCCTGGATGGTGAGCCAGTCTTTACAGTGGAGTATGAGATCCGCGACGGTGTGTGCTATGCGACGGTGAATTCCTTTGTGTCCATGATGGACGCCGAGGCCATGGTGGAGGAGGAGGACGGAGTGGTCCGGGTCAACGCCTCTGCGGTGGTGGAGGTGGTGGAGATTCCCGCGCAGGGCGAGTCCATGAGCGAGGAATTCCAGAAGACCGTGGAGGCGGCCCAGATGCAGGCCGCTGAAGATGGGCTCTGGATGACCCCGGACGAGACCCAGCAGCCGGTGGACGGCATGGGCGAAGAAGAGCCCGTCCCGGCGGTCACAGACGCTCCGGTGGCCGCCAACGTGGTGATGGACGACCTGAACATGGTGGCGGTGGAGGGCGAGCAGTATCTGGTGGCCAACGACCGCTACCTCTATGCCGGAGATGGGCTGATTGAAATCAACGGCTGCGTAGCCGCCCCCATCCGCGTGCTGGCCAAGGTGTTCAACGTGAATGTGGATTTCGACGCGGAGAACGACGTGGTCGTGCTGACGCGGCAGCCGGGCGCACAGCCCTATCTGGACGCGGGCTGGGAGACCTACAATAACGATACGCTGTATTGGCTGGCCCGCATCATCAATGCGGAGAGCGGAAACCAATCCCTGGAGGGTAAGATCGCCGTGGGCAATGTGGTGATGAACCGTCTGAACCACCCCCGGTTCCCGGATACCATCTATGAGGTGCTGTTCCAGAAGAACCAGTTTACCCCGGCGGCCACCGGCTCTATTTACCGTGAGCCCAACGAGGAGTCGGTAGCGGCGGCCAAGATGGTGATGGACGGGGCCCAGGTGCTGCCCACCGCCCTGTTTTTCAACGCGGCGGGACTGAAGAGCTACGCCGCAAAGACCAGGACCTATGTGGCCACCATCGGCGACCACGCCTTCTACGAGTGAGCGGGCAAGACAAGCGAGATGAAAAAGCGGCGGCGCAGTCCGCCGCTTTTTCTTGCCGCCAGGGGGATGAAACGGGCCGGGCTCCTTTTAGGAGCCCGGCCCGCTGCCGTTGGGGATCAGATGCCGTGCTGGTAGTTGTAAGCGCCGCACAGATCGTTGCTATTCTTAATGATGATGTGCATGGCGATGAAAGGACCGATGCCGCACAGCATGGAGCCCAGAACCAGCCACAGCAGGACGGTTGTGCCGTTCTCCTGGAAGTTCAGGCCGTACCGGGGGGCGTTGGCCGCCAGACGGTTGCCCAGGCTGTAATACCAGAAGAAGCTGTAAATTCCGCAGGTGATAAAGCTGAGCAGGATGAACTTGGCCAGACCGGGAGTGGTCTTGCCGTCCCCCGCGCACACGGCGTTCACATCGCGGGCCAGGGCGTACAGGAAGTACCAGCCATAAATCCCGCAGGTGATGAAATTGAGCAGGATGTAGGCCACCAGGCTGCGGTCGGCCTTGAGGCGGTAGGGGGCGTAGCCCATGGGCGGGGGAACGGGCTGGCCGGGGGTAGCCTGATACTGGGCGCTCTGCTGGGCCCACTGGGCCTGCTGCTCCTGCTTGGCCTGCTGCTGGGCGTCCCAGTTGGCCTTGGCGCCCTGGGCGGCCTCGTTGGCGGTCTGGGTGAGGTTATTGATGGTGTCGCGCACCTCCTGGGCGAGAACGTCCTTGTCCTTGCCCACCAGGGGATTCTCACCCAGCAGGAAACGCAGGATGGCATACATGCCGGCCACGGCTGCGGCCGCGCCCAGAATCCACAGGAAGAGGGAGCTCAGGGCGGCGTTGGGGAAGCTATAGGAGTTGAACAGGGCGGTGAGCAGTGTGCTGCACAGCCGCACTGCCACTAGGCCAACCCCGCCGCCGGCCAGGAGGAGGAGCAGCCCGTCGGTGTTCTGAGGGGTGCGGCGCATGACGAACATGATGGACACAATTGCCATCCACACGCACAGGGCCGCAGTGAGGCCGTTGAGCACCAGGTATACCGGCGAGAGGATGCCAAAATGGAACCGAAGGAGGTTCAGTACGCCGCCCAGGACGTTGAATACATAACGAATGGCAGATACGCCGTAGAGTACGGCGCACACGGCGGCAAATACCTTCAGAACCATCTCGTTTCCGCTGGGGCTGGTGTTCCAGGGGTCCTGCTGCGGCGGAGGCGGCGGAGGCGGCGGAGGGGTGGGAGCGCCGGGCTGGCCCTGAGGAGCCTGGGACAGGTCCGCACCGCATACGTTGCAGAACCGCGCGCCCGGGACAGTTTCGTTTCCGCATTTCCAACACTTCATAAGAGTACTTCCCTTCTCTCTTGTCAGATTTTATCCCAAGCCGCCGGCAAGACCGGAGAGCAGCCGCCAGACGAGCCCCTCCTGAGGGGCGAAGACGACGATTTCCCCGGGCATTGCCAGGCGGATGAAATAAACAAGAATGAATAGCACGCCGCACAGGGTAAGTCCCACCGCAAAGACGCGCTTCGGCAGCCTGCGGCGCAGCAGCAGCGCCGCGGCGGGGACGGGCAGCCAGAACAGGGGATGGTAATAGACCGCGCCCGCCAGATCCAGCCGCAGCAGGGACAGCCACGCCCGGCTCATGCCGCAGCCCGCGCAGGAGATCCCCGTGAGGAAGCGGATGGGGCAGGTGACCCCGAACGCCTCCAGCGCGACATAGAGCAGGGCGATGCCGGCCAGGGCGGATATGTCTCTTCGGTTCATAAGCGCCCCCCGCAAAGGACCGGCGGCGTGCGCGGCGTGGTCCTGTGATGGTTTTGATGATATCATGCGCACTGGCGTTTTGCAAGGCGTTTTTGCCGGGAAAGGGTTAAGTTTTTTGAAAGGTTCCCTTAAAAGTTTTAATATCCTTCCAAGAGAAGAGGGAAGGGCCGTTTTCGCGGCCCTTCCCCGGATGGAGTTACAAATTGTCCGCCTCCACGCCCAGCTCCCGCAGCTCCCGCCGCAGCCGGGCGGGGTCGTTGTGGTAGACGACGCCGGAAAAGCCGCAGCGGATGGCGGCCTCGATGTTGAGGGGCACGTCGTCGATGAACACGCACTCCTCCGACCGCAGGCGGAACTGCTCCAGGAACCGAAGGTAGATCCCCGGCTCCGGCTTGACCAGGTGGCAGTCGGCGGAGATAAATTCCCCGTCGAAAAAGCGCAGGGCGGGGATGTTCTCGCGGAAGGTGTGGAACCGGGAGCAGGTGTTGGACAGCAGATAGATGCCGTAGCCCTTGTCCTTGAGCTCTTTCACCAGATCATAAACGCCGTCCAGAGGGGGGATGTCCCGGTGCCAGTTGTCCAGGATATCCCGCACCGCCCGGTGCAGCCGCTCCGGCAGGCGGCGGCAGACGCTGGACACAGCCTGCTCGTCGGTGATGGAGCCCCGGTCCATGCGGATCCACTCCACCGAACGGAACAGCTCCCGGCGGATGAGCTCATAGTCCGCCGGGTTGGGGACGAAGCGGGCGGTGTAGCGCTGGGCATCGAAGCTGATGAGCACCCCGCCCATGTCGAATACAATGTTTTTGATCATACGATGGACACCTTCCCCTTGCTGGCCTTGAACACCACAATGAGCAAAATGCCGCTGGTGACGGTCAAAATAGAGGCCAGGGAGGCCGCAGTGCCCACCGAGTTGCGCACGATATTGGTATAGCTGGCGATGGTCATGGTGGCCGTCTTGCCGGTGTACAGCATGATGGAGGTGGACAGCTCATTGATGCAGGTGACCCAGCTGATGATGGCCCCGGACAGCACGCCGGGCAGCATCAGCCGTGCGGTGACCTTGACGAAGGTCTTCATGGGGGACACGCCCAGGTTGATGGACGCCTCCTCCACGCTGGGGTCCATCTGCATCAGGAAGGCGCTGCCCGAGCGGACGGTGTAGGGCAGCTTACGGATAATCATGGCGATGATGATGATGGAGGCGGTGCCGGTGAGCTTGATAACCGTGCCGTCGGGGGTCTTGCCCAGGTTGTTGAAGGCCACGATGTAGCACAGGCCCAGCACCGAGCCGGGGATGACGTAGGGGGCCATCATCAGCATGTCCAGGGCGCCGCCGGTCCTGCCCCGGCGGCGGACGATGACATAGGACATGAGTATGCCCAGCACCAGGATAAAGAGGATAGCCACGGTGGAGAACACGAAGGAGTTGCGGATATTGGTGGCCAGGCTGCGGCCCAGCTCCTGATAGTGCTCCAGGGTGAAGCCCTCGGAAAAGACGAAGTTGGAGTAGTTGGTCTTGACAAAGGAGCAGAAGATGACGATGACCTGGGGCAGGAAGGACACCAGACTGACCACGGCCACCGGCAGAGTCACGAGAAACCGCTTCCAGCCGTGGTACTGGGCGATTTCGGGGGGACGCAGGGCGGACATGGTGTAGTTCTTCCGGGCCACCCACCACTTCTGCAAGAACAGGATGACCAAGGAGATGACCACGATGATCATGGAGATGGCGCTGGCCAAGTTGGCGTTGCCGCCGGTCTCGCTGAGATACTCGTTAAAGATCAGCACCGGCAGGGTGCGGAAGTCGCCGCCGGCCAGGATGCCCGGGGTGCCGAAGTCGGCCAGGGCAGTCATGAACACCATCAGGGCGCCCGCAGCGATGGAGGGCATGACCACGGGGATGGTGACGGTGAGCAGGCGGCGCAGCTTGCCCGAGCCCAGGTTCTCCGCGCACTCCTCCACCGAGCGGTCAATGGAGCCCATGGCCCCGGATACATAGAGGTAGACGTAGGGGAAGAGCTTGAGGGTGAACACCGCGCAGATGCCCCCCATGCCGTAGATGCTGGGCATCTGGAAGCCCAGCAGGTTAGTCAGCCACTGGGTCACCACGCCGGCGTTGCCGAACAGGATGATCCAGCTGTACGCGCCCAGAAAGGGCGGGCACATGAGGGAGAGGATGATGATGACATGCCAGAAGGTCTTGCCCGCGATGTTAAAGCGGGTCATCAGGTACGCCATGGGCACGCCGATGAGAATGCTGGTGATGGTGGGCACCAAGCTGACCTTCAGGCTGTTGCCCAGGGCCTGATAGTAATATTTTTTGGAGAAGAAGCGGTTAAAATTGTAAAAGGTGAAGCCCTCCTCCTTGCCGGAGAAGAAGCTGTTGATCACCAGGGTGGAGAAGGGGTAGACCAGAAACAGCAGAAACACCGCGAAAATCAGGATTTTTACCCAGAACCAGAAATCCTTGTAGAAGGGCTGGCCGTCCTTGCTCTTCAGCATGAGAGCACCTCCTCGGTGTCCTTCCGATAGAGGCTGACCTGCTTGGGATTAAAGCTGAGATGTACCTCCTCGCCATCGTTTTTCGCGCCGTCCACGTCCTTGGTGTACTCGTTGAGCTCCAGCACCTGGCCGGTGGACAGCTCCACCTCGTACTGGATGAAGTCGCCCAGGAAGGTGGACATGTTCACCTTGCCGGGGAGGCCCTGCTCACTGAAAAACAGCTGCTCGGGCCGGGCGGACAGGATAACCTCGCCGCTGTAGGGCTTGCGCAGGGGCATTTGGAAGCTGTGGCCGTCGTGGAGGTGGACGGTGGCGGACGCGGGGTCCTGGCCGTCCACGGTGCAGTCGATGAAGTTGGACACGCCGATGAAATTGGCGACAAAGGGGTTGGCGGGCTTGCGGTAGATCTCCTCCGGCTTGCCGATCTGCATGATATTCCCCTGGTTCATGACCGCGATGCGGTCGGAGATGGCCAGGGCCTCTTCCTGGTCGTGGGTGACGTAGACGGTGGTAATGCCCAGCCGGCGCTGGAGCTTCTTGATGGTGGTGCGCATCTGCACCCGGAGCTTGGCGTCCAGATTGGACAGGGGCTCGTCCATCAGCAGCACCCCCGGCTCGATGACGAAGGCGCGGGCCAGGGCCACCCGCTGCTGCTGGCCGCCCGACAGCTCGTTGGGCTGTCGGGCCTTGAGCTGGTCTATCTGCACCATTTTCAGCGCCTCGTCCACCCGGGGGATGATCTGCTCCTTGGGCACCTTCCGGGCCTTCAGGCCATAGGCCACGTTGTCCGCCACGTTCAGGTGGGGGAATATGGCGTAATTCTGGAACACCATGCCGATGTCCCGCTTGTGGGCGGGCAGGGTGTTGATCACCTGCTCGTCAAAGCAGATCTCGCCCCCATCCACCGTATTGAAGCCGGCGATCATGCGCAGCAGGGTGGTTTTTCCACAGCCGGAGGGACCCAGCAGGGTAAAGAACTCCCCCTGCTCGATGTTCAGGCTGATGCCGTTGACGGCGGTGAAGTCACCATACCTTTTCACGGCATTTTTGATGATAACAGCGTGGCTCATAGAAGTCAGCTCCTTCTCTTTAGAATAACTGGAGGGCGCCCCGAGGTCAATCGGAGCGCCCTCGTAAAGGAACGTTAAGGGGTTGGTCTGAAAAAATTCTTTTTGGTCACTTTTTCCTTCAATAAAACGTGGCTCAGCCCACCAGGGTGTCCTGCCACTTCTCCACGATGTCGGCCTTGTTGGCGGCGGCGTAGTCGAAGTTATAGGTCATGATGGCGAAGTCGCTCAGGGCCAGCAGGCCCTCGGGGGTAACGTCGCTGCGGATGGGACGGCGACCGAAGTCCTTATTCTGGGCGGTCTGGCACTCGGCGGACAGCACGAACTCCACGAACAGCTCGGCCAGCTCCTGGTTGGGGCAGTCCTTGACGATGGCCACGCCGTCGGGCACCGCGGAGGTGCCGTCGGTGGGGTAGACGATCTTCAGGTGGCCGGCGTCGCTGGTGTCATACTGCACGGCGGCCTTCTCCAGGGTGATGCCGATGGGGTACTCGCCGGAGTCCACGTTCTTGTGGGCGCCGGAGGAGCCGGACTGGATGACCAGGTTCTTGATCATGCTCTGCACCAGCTCCCAGCCGCCGGCGTAGTCGTCGTCAGCCTTGCCGTAGTCCATCAGGATGGTGCACAGCTGGGTGAAAGCGGAGCCGGAGGAGGCGGGGTCGGCAAAGGCGATCTTACCCTCCCACTTGGGGTCGGCCAGGTCCTTCCAGGTCTGGGGGAAGTCGGCTTCGGCCACCAGGTCGGTGTTAATCA
Source organism: uncultured Oscillospiraceae bacterium (assembly GCA_910587255.1). GTDB lineage: Bacteria > Bacillota > Clostridia > Oscillospirales > Oscillospiraceae > Enterenecus. The sequence goes on along the minus strand of CAJUKT010000048.1, from coordinate 26,628 downwards.
GGAACACCATGGGCAGGGGGGACTCGCCGATCCACAGGTACTCGGGATCATACAGGCTGGAGTCCAGCAGGTCGATGCAGGAGGGCTTATAGGGCTGGAAGTACTCCTTGTAGGCGGCCAGGGAGTCGGCGCCGCCGCCCCAGAGTACGTCGGCCATGGGGGAGGCGGACTCGGCGGCGATGCGGTTGAGCAGGTTGCCGGTGCCGTCGGCCACCACGTCCACCTGAACGTTAGGATACTTGTCCTCAAACATCTTGACGCCCGCGTTCAGGGGATCGCTGTCATGGGGGGAGTAGATGGTCAGCTTGCCGGAGTAGTCCCCGGGCTTCTTCTCGCCGTCGCCGGCGGGCTGGGACTCGGGGGGAGTGCTCTCAGCAGGAGTGCTGGGCTGGCTGGGCTCCTTGGTGGGGTCGGGGTCTTTTCCGCCGGTGCAGGCCATCAGGCTCAGCGCCATCACGCAGGCCAGCAGCAAGGCGATCCACTTTTTCATTTTCATGTGTTTCATTCCTCCATTTGCAGGTGTCGGCGGCGTCCGCCGCCGCTTTTCATAGTGTACGCCTCCCACCGTCATTTGTCAAGGAAAACCTGGTCAATCCGACAAAAAGAGCGGGGGAAATCCAGGATTAAATTATCAAAAATGCCAATATATGCGCTGGCACGGGCAAAAGGGCCGCCGGAAAGCCAAAAATTTCCGCTAAAAAGGCAGAGTAAACGCTATGAAGAAACTTTTCTTGATCCAAGTGGCTTTTCAGCCGGTTTCAGGACCTGGATACGGTTGCGGAACGTTCAGGAATGAAAAAGAACCGTTTAGAGAGGGCCCGCTATGGGGCGCACGAGCATCTCTTAAACGGTTCTTTTTTTGTTGTTTGAATCGCTTATCCCCGCACCTTCCCCATGCAGGACAGAAATTAAAGATGATAAAAATCAACGCTAAAATCCATTGGCCCGGGCGCAGAGGCAATCCCGTCAGGGCTGCTTGCCGATATAGGCCAGAATGCCGCCGTCCACGTACAGGATGTGGCCGTTGACAAAGTCAGAGGCGCTGGAGGCCAAAAACACCGCCGGGCCGCCCAGATCGCCGGCCTCGCCCCAGCGGTTTGCCGGGGTCTTGGCCAGGATAAACTGGTCAAAGGGATGCTTGGAGCCATCGGGCTGTACCTCCCGCAGGGGCGCGGTCTGGGGGGTGGCGATATAGCCCGGGCCAATGCCATTGCACTGGATGTTATACTGGCCGTACTCGCTGGCGATGTTGCGGGTGAGCATTTTCAGCCCGCCCTTGGCCGCGGCATAGGCGGATACGGTTTCCCGGCCCAGCTCGCTCATCATGGAGCAGATGTTGATGATCTTGCCGCCGCCCTTCCGAATCATGGACGGGATCACCGCCTTAGACACGATGAAGGGGGCGTTCAGGTCCACGTCGATGACCTGCCGGAAATCCTTGGCGCTCATCTCCAACATGGGGATACGCTTGATGATGCCGGCGTTGTTCACCAGTATGTCGATAACGCCGACCTCCCGCTCAATTTTAGCCACCAGCTCATTTACCGCGTCCTCATCGGTTACGTCGCACACGTAGCCGTGGGCGGTGATGCCCTGCGCCTGATAGGCGGCCACACCCTTGTCCACCAGCTCCTGCTTTATGTCGTTGAACACGATGGCGGCCCCTGCCCCGGCCAGGGCGGAGGCAATGGCAAAGCCGATACCGTAGGATGCGCCGGTGACTAACGCCACCCTGCCGGTCAGATCAAATTGATTCTTCATCACGCTGCCTCCTAGTTCAGTTTTGTGGTGGGAATGCTGTCCATGTCGTCAAACGCCTGGTTTTCTCCGCCCATAGCCCAGATAAAGGTATAGTTGGCGGTGCCGCATCCGCTGTGGATGGACCAGGAGGGGGAGATCACCGCGTCGAAGTTTTTCACCACCAGATGCCGGGTCTCATCCGGCTGGCCCATCATGTGGAACACCACCTGATCCTCGGGAATCTCAAAGTAGGTGTAAACCTCCATGCGCCGCTCGTGGGTGTGGGCCGGCATGGTATTCCACACCGAGCCGGGGGACAGCTGGGTAAGGCCCATGAGCAGCTGGCAGGTCTCCAGCACGTCGGGATGGATAAACTGGTTGATGACACGCTGGTTGGACTGCGCCGCCTCGCCGCAGGGGCGGTGGCCGGCCTTTTCCATGGTGAGCAGGGTGGTTTTGCATGCCTTATGGGCGGGGGTGGAGGCCAGGTAGAATCTGGCGGGGTCGGCCCCGTCCACACTGCCGAAAGACACCTCCCTCGCCCCCATGGAGATATACAGGCAGTCCTCATAGCCCAGGTCATACCGGGTGCCGTCCACCTCGATGAACCCCTTGCCCCCCAGGTTAAATATCCCCGCCTCCCGGCGTTCCAGGAAGCAGTGGGTGCCGAAGCTGGCCCATACGTCGATGCCCTTGTCGATGGGCACAAGCTCCTTCACGGGCATGATGCCCATGACCACCATGCGGTCCACGTGGGAATAGGCGGCCTGCACCGTGTCCGGCTGGTACAGGCCGGTGATCAGAAACTCGTCCCGAAGCTCCTGGGTGGTGTAGCGTTTAACGTCCTGGGGATTTGCGGAATAACGGATATCCATTTTATTGCGCTCCTTTCTCAGCGGCTTTTTAATATATTTCAAAGACCCGCTCCGCCTCCTCCGCAAGGGGGGGCGAACCCCTGCGCGGGACGGAGCCGGCGATTGGCCCATGCCGGGCTCCGGGGCATGGCCGTTCAAATGGCCGGGGCCGGTGTTCCGGCCCTCCCTGCCCACGGGTATGGATATGGACAAAACAATTCACACACAGTATAATGGAGCGCAGAAGCCCAAAATACTGAAAGGAGCGGCTGGTCATGAACACCATTCTCTACGTGGGCAAGCACGCGCCCACCTGGACGGTCTCCCGCCACGTCCACCAGAGCTGGGAGCTGATTTTCTGCACCGGCGGCAGCGGCGAGATGCTGTTTGACGACAAAACGCTGAGCTATGGCGTCAACGATGTGGCCATCGTCCCACCCATGATCCCGCATGCCAACGCCAGCCGGGAGGGGTTCACCAACATCCATATGAACCTGACCGATCCCGCCCTCACCTACACCGAGCCTTTTATCATCCGCGCCGATTCCAACGGCTTTCTTCGGGACGCCTTTGCCGCCGCCTTCTATTACTGGTCGGAGTCCTCCGCCGGGTATGCCCTGCTCCCCCTCTACGGGCAGCTGATCGTGGCCCACCTCACCCAGTACCGCTCCAGCCGCCGGCACAGCGAGACCGTCCAGCAGATTGAGGACAATATTCTCCAGCACTATCCGGAGTGCGCCTATGACCTGAACGCCTACCTGAGCTCCCTCCCCTTCAACACTGAATACCTGAAAAAGATGTTCAAGAGGGAGATCGGCCTTACGCCGCTCCAGTATCTGACGGACCGGCGGTTGGAAAACGCCGCCAGTACGCTGTCCACGTTCTGGGGTAAGGGGAACGTCTCGGAGACCGCCCGCATGTGCGGCTTCAGCGACCCGCTGTACTTCTCGCGGCTGTTTAAAAAGAAGTACGGCGTTTCTCCCCGCAATTATGCCCCGGAGCCTGCGGTTCCAGCCCCGGCCGGGCCGGATACGGTGAAGATCATGGTGTGAGCCGCCGCTCTCCGGCACGTTATTTTCTACCGCAATTATATCCATTATCGTGGGGCAAGTACATAGATAAAATGATTTATTTTATGTACAAAACAGATTCACTGGTAATTTTCAAGCAAGCCCTGACAAAAGGTCTTTCACTTTGCTTCTTGCCAACGGGCCCCGGCCCTGTTATAATAATGGTACAATGTGCCGCGACATGGAAGGGAGGCGTCATGCCATGTCGATCAAAAAGAAGATCGCATCCATCCTGTTTGGCCAGAAGCCGGAGGAGACGGAGAAGGAACCGCCACGCCCCCAGGTGGAACAGCCGGAGCAGGAACCATCGGAGTCCACGGCGTTCGCCCAGGAGGACCCGTCCCTCATCAAGCTGCCAGGGGAGCATCCCCTGTACCAGCTCTATAACCAGCGGCGGAAGGAACAGGGCTGGCTGCCCACACCGCGGCTGTGTATGGACGAGGATGGAACCCTCCCGGAGGAGCTGATCCGAAGGGAAAAGGGCAGGCTGGAGTCCACACTGAAAAACGCGTGTAATTTCCGGCTCCGCTCCGCCAAAAGCAATGGGAACAAGAAGAAGAAGGAGAAAAAGGGAGAGGAAGAGGCCGAGAAGGAAACAAAGCCCGCGGGGCTGGACGCCTTCCCATGGTTCTTTGTTTCCTCTGACAAGCTGTACGCCTGGGTTTTGGTTCTCCCTCCCACTGAACAGGGAAAGGAACTGTCCCGAAATATCCTCCTTCAGGCCATGGAGGACCAGAATATCACCTACGGCGTGGACCAGCGCCTGGTGGACCGGCTGTCTCATGACGAGGCCCGGTACTTCAACCTATTTTTAATCGCCAAGGGCAAGCCCGCCTTCGATGGGCGCAACGGCAACATCGTAGACTACTTCCCACGGGTGATAGAGCGGGTGCTGGAGGTAAATGAGTTCGACCAGGTGGACTACACCGCCCTGAATCTGATCCATAACGTGAAAGAAGGGCAGGAGATCTGCCGCTTGATCCGCCCCACCGAGGGCGAGCCGGGCCGCACGGTGCTGGATCAGGAAATCCCAGCCAAGAGCGGAAAATCCGTCCCCCTGCCCAAGGGGCGCAACACCGAACTCAGTGAGGACGAGGATGTGCTGCTGGCCTCGGTGGCCGGCCATGTGGAATTCACCGGGCGCAGCTTCCAGGTCAAGCCGGTGCTTGATATCGACGGGGACGTGGACTTCTCCACCGGTAACATCAAATTCCTGGGAGACGTGAACATTAAAGGGGACGTGCTCACCGGCTTCACCGTCCGGGCCATGGGAAGCATCTGGGTAGGCGGCGTCATCGAAGCGGGCAGCACCGTGGAGGCCGGCGGCGACCTCACCGTGGTCAAGGGTATTTTGGGCGACGGCACCACGACTGTCCGCGCCCAGCGGTGCATTTTCTCCAAGTACATTGAAAACGCCACCATTTACGTCCGGGAAAACCTCCAGACCGACGCCATCATCAACGGCAGCGTCTACTGCGACGGCGAGGTGCTGGTCCGCTCCGGCCGGGGCACCATCATGGGCGGCCGGGTTTGGGCGGCCCAAAAGGTGAGCGCCACCGCAGTGGGCTCCAAGTCGGAGTGCCGGACGGGCATCACCCTGGGCGGGCTTCCCTGTACCAATTTTGAGCGGGAGCTGGTGCGCCGGGAGCTGAAGGAGCTGGAGATGGAGCTGGAAAAGCTGGAATGCCAGCTGGACAGCCCGGTGAAGGCCAGCCTGATCAGCAAGGTGCGTGTGAAGCTGAACACTGCGGAGCTGCGGCTTCAGCAGTTGGAGGAAGACCTTCTGGACATTCAGGAGGAGCTGAAGGACCGGGAAGAGGGCCGGCTGGAGTGCAGCGTGGCCTATGCCGGGACCGAGATCACCATTGAAGACGAGACGATCCGCCTGCGCCACGAGGAGCGGCAGTGCGTGGCTAAAATGGTATGCGGTGAAATCATGGTGATGTAGTGCGCCCAGAACCCAACTGGGACGGAACGAAGAAAAAGAGGGGGACGGCTTTATGAAAAAAAGGATCATGGTGGTGGACGACTCCCGGATCATGGAGCTGCAAATCCGCAAACTGCTGGAGGGCACCGACTATGAGGTGGCTGCTTACTGCGAAAATGGCGAGGACGCCATCGCCCGCTACGATGAGGTACAACCGGATCTGGTGACCATGGATATCATCATGCCCGGTATTGATGGGCTGGAGACGGCCCAAGTCCTGATGTATGAACACGACGAGGCCAAGGTTCTCATGATCTCCTCCCTGGGGGACGACGATATGCTCCAGGAGCTCTATGGCATCGGTGCCCAGGGGGTGCTGTTCAAGCCGCTCACCCGCGAGGCGCTGCTGGAGGCGCTGAAGAGGGCGCTGGGCTGAGAAGACCAGGGGAAATCGGATAAAAAAGCGCCGGGGCATCCATGGATGCCCCGGCGCTTTTTCTTTACCAATTATCAAAATCCAGCGAGCTGTATTTCCTGCGGTGCTTGCGCTTCTTCTTTTGAACAATCTCCTCGGCCTGCTGCAACAGCTTGTCGAGGGTGAACATGTTGGATTCGCCCTCTACCTCCACAATGCTGTATTTAAAATTACACTCATGGCAGAACACCCGCTCATCGTTGCGCTGGAAGGTGGTGAGGATATCATCCATCTTCCGCTCAATGAGATGCTTCACATTGCCGGTAAGCATCAGGCAGAATTTGTCGTCCTGAATCCGGGCAAAGGTATCGCCGCTGCGGAAGTTTTTCCGCACAATCTCCACAAAGTTCTGGATGTAGGCGTCCCCCACCTCCCGCCCGTAGGCGGTGTTGATCTCTGCTACGCCCTCCAGATCCAGATAGCACATGGTAATATTCTGGCGCTCCCGCAGGACCTGGCCCATGAACTCGTCCAAAAACAGGCGGTTGCGGATGCCGGTATCGTTATCCTGATAAATTTCATCGCTGAGGTGGCGGGCGTTCATCTTCTCCGCAGTGACATCCATGACGATATGAACCCAGGAAGGCCGCTCCTTCCACTCCACGGGGAAGGAAATAATGCGGTAACAGCCGCCCCGATCCTCTTCCTCCAGTTCCCAGACGCGGTAGCGCTCCGAATCATCCCACTCCAAGAGCTTGGGCCGGATGGGCAGGCGGTGCTGGCAGCTGTCGCAGTACGAGTCGCCCTCCTCTCCGCCTTTGGTGCGCTTATTGCAGTGGACCACCTCGCGGGTCTCCCGATCCACCACCAGCATCCATTCGTCCCGCTGGCTCAGCAGCTCCATCAGCATCTCGGTATAGCTCTCAATGATCTCCGCCCGGCGCTCGGCCCGCTGTACCTCCTGCTTCAGCTGGGCCTCCCGCTCCTTGAGCTGCCGGGTCATCACATTAAACGCCTCGGAAAACTCTCCCAGATGGGACACCTGCTGGGCATAATCCCCCTTTGTCACCTGCTTGGCCTGCCAGGTGAGGTGCTTGAGGTTGGTGTGGAGATTCTTCAGCCCGCTGTACAGGCAGCTGCCGCTCTCCGGGAATTCCCGGGACAGATCGCCCTTGGACAGCTGGGTGGAATAGGCCACCAGCTCCTCTGCCAGGGCCTGAAAGCCCCGCAGCGCCTCGCCCAGCTCCCGGCAGGGCGGGGCGAGGCACTCCACATCCAGGCCGGCCTCCCCCGCATTGTCCAGAATGCTCTCCAGATAACCGCTCAGCCGGCGGCAGCTTTCCTCCACGCCCAGGGATTGCGCCTCCTGGCGGTCCTCCTCCGGCGGCCGTTCTCGCTGTCCCGTTTGGTTGACTTCCGGCTCCATATGCTCACTACCCTTCATTCTTTGTGCTGCACTTCCGCCTTAAAGCGGCACACCCGGTCTCCTGTGGCCCAGCAGTTCACCTCTATCGCGCCATAGGGCTTTCCCGTATAGGCAGTGAGCACCCCCGCCAAAAAGCCCTCGTCATAATTACACACCGTCTCTCCCCGGGGAGGAAGGCCGGAGCAATCCGCGTCCTCTGAGATGGTGAGGACCATTTTCCCCGTGTCCTCCTCCGTCTCTTCCACCCGAAGCACGCCGATCTTCATTTCCTCCAGCCGTCTTTGCAGCTGGGCGATAAACTGGGACATCTCCAGCGTCAGGTCTAAGTAATTCCTGGCAAAAAATCCCCCCGCCCGGTAGCCGGCGCCCCGGAAAATTTTCACCTGCTCCTCTTTCCCAAAGCGCTCAACCAGCTCTTCCCTGAAAGAATATTCCAACAGACGGTATACTGCCACGGGAAGCTCCGCGCCAAGGTTCTCCCGGCCAGCCTCCCGCGCACTGACGCAGTCTGACAGTTTCAGGCCATCTTCTCCACACATAAATCCGATATATTCCATGAGACGCTCCTTAAAATATGACATTTTCCTCCAACGGGATTCACCCTCAGCAGGTACAGGAGGATAATTTAGCATTCCGGCACATTATACCACGGCTGTGAATAAAGTTCAATATACTTCTTTGACCTGTTTCAGGACAAATTGGATATCCCATCCCACAGTGGGCTCAAACAGGCAAACGCCCGCTGGAAAAACCGGCAGGCGTTTTTCTCTCAAATCCCCTCCCCAGTTCCCGTGGGATGTGGTATACTGGCTTTGTCAATCTTTCAAGGGAGGTACATATTATGAAAGTCCTCATGCTCAACGGAAGTCCCCGGGCTGGCGGCAATACCGCCACGGCGCTCCGCGAGATGGAGCAGGTATTCCAGGCTGAAGGGGTGGAGACCGAGATCGTCCAGGTGGGCGGCCAGCAGGTCCGGGGATGCGTGGCCTGCGGCGGCTGCGCCAAGCTGGGCCGGTGCGTATATGACGACGCGGTGAACCAGCTGGCCCCGAAATTCGAGGCCTGCGACGGCCTGGTGGTGGGCAGCCCGGTGTATTACGCCTCGGCAAACGCCACCCTTGTGGCGCTGCTCACCCGGCTGTTCTACAGTACCCCCTTCGACAAGTCCATGAAGGTGGGGGCCAGTGTGGTGGCCGCACGGCGGGGCGGGCTGTCCGCCACTTTTGACGAGCTGAACAAGTTCTTCACCATTTCCGGGATGCCGGTGGCCTCCAGCCAGTACTGGAACAGTGTCCACGGCCGTCTGCCCGGGGAGGCCGCCCAGGATGCCGAGGGCCTGCAGACCATGCGCACTCTGGCCCGGAACATGACGTTTTTAATGAAGAGCATCGCCCTGGGCAAGGAGGCCTTCGGCCTGCCCGAAAAGGAGCCCCGCCAGGCCACCAACTTCATCCGCTGAGGCTATTGGTATAGCTTCTTAATCCACAGGCCGGAGCGCCGTTTCATTCCGGGGTCCTTGCCGCACCTGGGCGGCCAGGGCCCCGGTCTCCCGTTCCAGCGCCTGGAAAAACGCCCCGATGTGGACGCCGTCCACCAGGGCATGGTTTGCCAACACTGTCACCGGCATGGACGTCCGCCCCCCCTGTTCCAAAAACCGTCCCCAGGTGAGGCGGGGATTGCTGTCCGCAGGGGAGGGAACCGGCTGGCGGATGGCGGTATAGCGCACCCATGGGAGGGTGGAGACAAAAAGCAGGCTGGCCGCGTCCTCCCCATCGTCCAAACCGCCCCGTTCCCTGGCCTCCCGCTGAAGCGCGGCGGCGTCAGGCAGGTAGCGCGCAAAAGGCCGCATGCAGTCCAGGCGGCAGTAGCTGTACGTCCCGTCCTCCCGCAGCACCGTATGGGAGGTGTCACAGCGGTCAAACTCCACCGGTGCGCCGTCTATAATGCGCTGGCGCAGCTGGGGTACGGCGTTGGCCGCCCGCCCGGCACAGTAGAGGAAGCTGAGAAAAAAAGGCAGCCCCGCCCCCCGGCAGGCGGACAGGAAGCCGGTGATATCCACCTCCGCCGTCACCCCCACGTAGGGGTCGGCCATGGTGCTGAAATAGGCGAAATGCTCCCGGCGCGGCCAGTGCTCCAGGTCAATGGCACGATACTCCATGCTCATGTCCCATCCCCCGCCTCCAGCGTCTCGCCGCCGATGGCGCCCAGCAGGCGGCGTGCGTAGGGCAGCTCCAAAATGGCGGCGCACAGCACATGCCACTCGTCCAGCTTGTGGTTCCGGCGGGCATAGTAGATATTAGCCAGCACCTCATAGTTCAAGGTCACGGTTCGCATCTGGTTGTAGCTGGAGGGAAGCAGCTGGATCAGGTCGTACCAGTCCGCCCGGCCCCCGTCCGCCACAAAGCGCCGGCGCACCGTCTCCAGATAGGCCACATAGCGCTGGAACTCAGCCAAAGAGGCGGGGGTGAGGTGGTCGGTGGAAAAGTCGCTCAGCTCCAAGGGACGGGCGTGGAGCTTGTGCATGGTGGAGGTGGAGTTGGCCACAGTGCCGATCTTATAGGTGTCGAACTCCTTCCACCAATATAACGGGGCGGTGATGTCCATGGACACAAAAATCTGCCGGATGAACTTTCGGTGGTCGCTGCCCGAGGCGCACAGCCGCGCCGCCAGCTCCAGGTCATTTTCCCCCAGCACATACTCTCCCCGCTGGTTATACCGGCTGTCCGATCTGGCCCAGCTGTTCATGGGGTTGCGGGCCCCCCGTATGGCGTTTTCCAGGTTCATGACGCTGACGCGCTCCACATTCAACATGGCAGACCCTCCTCAAAAAATGGGAGCGCCGCCCGCCGGGGCGGCGCTCCGCTGTTGTCAATTGGTGGAAATATACTCGCCCAGAATATAGCCGTACATGGTGGCGCCGCCGCTTCCGCTGAAGCTGATCTGATACCAGCCGTTTTCAGCCGCTGCGATCACCTGAATGGCGTTGCCGTTGAGCAGGCTGGCTACGATTTCATTGGATGTGCCCGGGCCGGAGCGCACCCGCAGCCCGCCCTCGGCGTTGACGATGGTACCCGGGCGGCCCACGGTGACCGAGCCGGATGTCTGATTCCCGCCGGGCTGCTGGGAGGCAGGCGGCTCGGAGTCAGAGGGCGGCGGGGTGGAGTGAACGGGGGTGTCCCCCGCCAGCGCCCGGACAATGCACTGGACGGACACGCCATCGGCCTCAACGGTGATGTACACGTTATGGAAGGTACCGCTGTTGTTCACATTGGTTACGTAGCCGGTATTGCTCACGGTGATCCACTCCGGGTTGGTGGAGCTCCAGGTCACCTGGCCGCTCCAGTCCGCAGGGGTGAATTCAGCGGTAAGCTGGGCGCTGCTGCCCACATGCAGGGTAATATCGGTGACCGCCTTGCCGTCGGCGTTCTTCAGCACGATGCCGGACAGGACAGGCGCAACGGGATCCGGCGGCGAGGTGGGCTCCACGGAATTCACAGGGGCGGAGGGCTGGCTCACGTCCGGGGTGGGTACGATATCCGGCCCCTGGCTGGTGGGGGGCACGGACGGGGAGGTATCCGGCTTGGGTTCTTTGGTGGCGTGGAGCTGGGGGTAGATGAACGTGAACACGATGACCAGCGCCGCCACAATAATGACCAGCGAACACAGGAAGGTGATCAGACGGGGCCAATTGACAGGGGGCAGGTCGAACCCGCCGCCCTGCTTGGGAGCCAGCCGCTTGCCGCCCTTGGGACGGGGGGCGTAGTACTCCTCCTCCGGCTCATCGTCAAAAGCGTCCTGCCCACTGAAAACATAGCCGTCGTCCAGCTCCTCCTCTTCTCTGCCCCGGGCACGGGCGGGAGGCGGGGCTTCATCGCGGGCGGGGGCACGCTTGGGATCGTTGCGCTCTCCGCAGAAGGGGCAGCGCCGGTAGGTGGGGCTGTAGTCCTCGCCGCAGGCGGCGCAGTGGATCAGGGTGTTACGGGAAGGCTTAGACGGCATATTGGGATTCCTCCTTGGTCAGGAAAACTCGAACCTTGTCAGTCATCCCTATCTTACACGTTTTGCGTCCATTCGTCAATCCTTTTATTATGTAACCCTGCCGTGTTTTGCCCTTGCGGCCTGGGCAGAAATGGGGTATAATTGAGCCAACCTGTTGCAACCCCGGCCCGGCCGGGGCAGACATAGAGAAGGAGCGTGCCCGCCATGTCTCAGCCCATGACCCCCGCCGCCGTCCATAAACAGTATGATGAGGCCATGACCGCCTTCCGCCGTCAGATTGCCGATCCCGTTGCCCGGGTGGCCTTTGGCCGGGAGGCCGACGGCTTCATGCGCCAGTGCGCCTGCGGTGTGTGGCACGCCGACCAGGGGCTCACCCCCCTCCACGTGGAGTATTATAACGCCCTATATTCCAAGGGCAACCCGGTGCCCACGTCCCTGTACTGGGAGCTGGCGTCCAGTGTGGCGGAGTTCCCCGGCTTTGCGCTGCCCAATTTTTTCCGCCGCATGGTCCAGGCAGACCTGGAGGGCGGGCGCAGCCAGAGCCGCCGGTTTGTGGACACCTTCACCCTGATGGCGCTGCTCTTCGCTGCGGTGGACGGTAAGGTGAGCGAGGCGGAGGCGGGCTTTGTCAACGCCTGCGCCGACTCCCTGTCCGCCTACTGCGACCACGCGGGGGTGCGGGGCGGTAAGTCAGGGCTGGATGTGAGCGAGTTTGTAGCCCGCCGCACCGACGGGGCTCCCGTCAAAACCGGCCGCCCCGAGGATGAGGCGGTGTCCCCTGTTTCCACCCAAACAGAGCCGGAAAAGAAGACGCCCCCTGCGGAAAAGGAGCCCTCCCTGGAGGAACTGCTGGCCGAGCTGGACGGGCTGTGCGGCCTGTCCAAGGTAAAGGAGGACGTAAAGGGTCTCATCAATCTGGTGAAGGTGCGCAAGCTGCGCCAGGAGGCGGGGCTGCCTGTGCCCCCCATGTCCCTGCACCTGGTATTCATGGGCAATCCCGGTACCGGCAAGACCACAGTGGCCCGGCTGCTGTCCAAAATCTATCATGCGGTGGGTGTGCTGTCCAAGGGTCAATTGGTGGAGGTGGACCGGTCCGGGCTGGTGGCGGGCTTTGTGGGACAAACCGCCCTCAAGACCCAGGAGGCCGTGGACAAGGCCCTGGGTGGGGTGCTGTTTATTGACGAGGCATATGCCCTGGCCAATCAGGACAACGCCAATGATTTTGGCCGGGAGGCCATTGAGGTGCTGCTCAAGGGGATGGAGGATCATCGGGACGATTTGATTGTCATCGTAGCGGGGTACACCGATTTGATGGCTAATTTTATCCACGCCAATCCCGGGCTGGAGAGCCGCTTCAACAAATATTTTTACTTTGAGGACTACGATGGGGAACAGCTGACAGAGATTTTCCGATCCATGTGCCGGAAAAACGGCTATGAGCTGGACGAGGCGGCAGATCACGCGGCGGCTGAGGCGTTTCAAGTGCTGTATGAGAGGCGGGACGAGAATTTTGGCAACGCCCGGGATGTGCGCAACGTGTTTGAGGCTGCGGTGGCCTGTCAGGCCAACCGGGTGGCGGCCATGGAGGCACCTGAAAAAAAGGATCTGATGTCCCTTATCGTATCCGACTTGGATTTGGAGGACGGACAAGAAAATTCTTCGGAAAAAGAGGGCGGTTGACCCTTGCGTTTTTGGACAAAACGTGATATGATTCCCTTGCACCTGCCGGTGTGATGGAATTGGTAGACGTAGCGGATTCAAAATCCGCCGGGCTAATCCCCCGTGTGGGTTCGAGTCCCACCACCGGCACCAAGTTGAAAGCTACATTTCGTTCTCACTTTGAGGTCGAAATGTAGCTTTTCTATTACAAATCCTCCATGATATACTAAAGCCAAGTATTGTCATGGAGGGTTTGCTATGTCCAGAAAAGTAACTGAAATCCCGCAGACAAAGCGAGATGTCCCCATCGAAGTCCAGCGGCTTCGGGTCGCAGCCTACTGTCGGGTCAGTACTCGCCATGAGGAACAGCGCCATAGTCTGGAAGCGCAAACCGCATACTACACTAATTACATCACACATAATCCACACTGGGAGTTTTTTGCAGTATATTCGGATATTGCATCCGGTGTCCGCACAGTTAATCGTCCCGGCTACCAGCAGCTTATGAGAGCCTGCGCCAAAAGAAAGGTAGACCTAATTTTGGTGAAGGCTCTCAACCGTTTGGGCCGGGATGCGGTGGAAACCATCCGTCAGGTCAGAAAACTTAATAAGGATGAACATCGGAATTTACATTGAAACAGGAGGACTGAACACTTTGAATATCAGTGACAGTATGATCGACCAACTCGCGGCTTTGGACCAGGCCGAGAGCCATTTCCGCAGCGAGAACATCAAGTTTGGCATTCGTCATCGCATGAGGAGTGGGAAAACCGTGTTGAACCACACGCAGTTCCTTGGCTACACCAAAGGGGCGGACGGCGTTCTTCAAATTGTGCCGGAGGAGGCCGAGGTCGTTCGCAAGATTTTTGAGCTCTACATCCAAGGCAACGGGGTGCGTAAGATCAAGCGGTATCTGGAGGAGCATGGCATCAAAACGGTAACGGGCAAAGCGGAATGGAGTACATCCACTATTGACCGAATACTGAGCAACGAGAAATACATCGGAGAAGTACGAATGCAGAAAACCCTCACCGCTGATTTTCTGACTGGCAGGCGGGAAAAGAATATTGGCCAGCTTGATTCATACTTGGTCGAAAATGCCCATGAGCCAATCATCGACAGGGAGACATTTGAACTGGTGCAACGGATGAAGGGGCAAATAAAAAGTACGCACTTTGATTTAGCAGACAGATGAAATAAAGCGGGAAAGCTTCAGCGATATGGAGTACAGTTGCTGGAAGAAGAAAACAAAGCGGGAAGAATTCCTGGAAATCATGGACGAGATCATCCCATGGGACGAATGGGTATCTCTGATCGTGCCCCACTACCCCAGTGGAAAGCGCGGCCATCTGCCAATCGGGATCGGGATGATGCTGAGGATGTATCTGCTGTAATGTTGGTTCAATCTGTTCGACGAGGGAGTGGAGGACGCCATTTACGACAGCTACGCCATGCGGAAATTCATGGGGATCAATTTTTTTAAGCAGGATGTCCCAGATACCACGACCCTGCCGCACTTCCGATGTCTGCTGGAGGCGAAGGGGCTGGTCAAGCTGTTTTTTGACGCAATCAAACACCGCCTGGAGCGGGCAGGCCGGATGATGCGTGGCGGCAGCATTGTGGATGCCACGCTGATCAGCGCGCCCAGTTTCGCCAAGAATGCGGAAAAGAAGCGGGATCCCGAAATGTACCAGATGAAAAAGGGAAATCAGTGGCATTTCTGGATGAAGTGCCATACTGGTGTGGACGCCGGCAACGGTTTTGCCCACACAGCAGAGGCCACCGCCGCCAACGTCCATGATGTGACAGTGGCGGCAAAACTGCTGTGGAAGGACGATGAGGTCACCTAAAGGGACAGCGCATACCTGAGGCTCCAAAAACGGGACGCGTTCCAAAATAATTCTCAGCTTTCCGCCATTGAATGCCGCGTCACCGCCGGCCGGGCCGGCTGCCCAGGGGTTCAGACAATGCCATTGACTGGGAACGGTACATTGAGAATCGCAAGTCCGCTGTGCGCTACAAGGTAGAACATCCCTACCGGATCATAGAGAATGTCTTCGGGTCCCGAAAGACCGTTTACCGGGGGCTACGAAAAAATCTCGACCGATTACACGTGCTCTTTGCCAGCACGAACCTGTATATGCTTGCCAGGGCGGGCGGCTCCTTACAGCCCATCCCGGATCACTGCGCCCTTTTAGAATGGAGGGGATGCAAAAAGTATGCATTTCTTACTCTATATTGCCTGTTTCCTTTACTTATAGCAGAACTATCTACTGTGTGCTCACTTTTGCCCTGCTTTAATCAGCGATTCCTTAAATTAACAGAATAACAATAGCAACCAGATGGACGACAGCAAAAAAGCATTGAGCTTATTATATCTGGTCGCAATTCTGCGAAACCATTTGATTTTTGGAAAAAGCACACAACTAAATGACGTTCCTTGTAACAAATACCAGTCCACAGACTAAGACCCAGAAGCATTGCTTTTGGTGGAACCACATAGCTGGCCCCATGCTCCCCAATATAGATCCGGATGGACGCAGCTCCGTAAGCCCAGCCTGCCAACCCGCAACTGCCGCCGGTGTTGACTTGGTTCACCAGTTGGACGGCGTGAGTAGAATCGTGGTCGTTTCCTGCTGAAAGTCAGTTTTCCCATGCCATCCACAATCGAGTGCAGCTTTGAGTTCAGCCCAATTCTGGGGTGGCTATCTGTTTTATTTGCCATTTTTCTGCGCCATTTGGCAAAGCAGGCATAAGTCGAAGAAGAAAAAAGGTATAGCCAATGGCCTCCCACATTTTGAACCGGCACAGCCACTTGAATGTTATTTACAAAAAACTCCTATTATTGCATTGGTAAAATAGTGACTTTGCCGTTGATTTATGGTATAGTTTAATATATACTGTCGCTGTTTGTTTTTATATAGCGAAAAGTGCGAACTCATTCTTCAAAATCGGACGTTATTCTTACTGTTGGAAGGGGTATAGTTGTGACACTGAATAATGTTCAAGGGCCAGGGGAGATCATAAAGGAAGCCGATGTCATAAATACAGAAACGCCTGAATGTCCAGCCGCTCAGCAACCTGCTAAAAAGAATCCAAGAAGCATGGAAAACGCAATATTTAAGCTGATTATGTGGTATATCTTTGGAATTGCCGTTTCTTTTCTTGCTGTAGGTTTGGCGGCAGCCTTCGACTATTACTTGGGGTATAACATTCAGACCATTAAAATTAATCGCATTTCAGATTTTCTTTTGGCTCTACTGGCTACCTCATCTGGTTTAGTTAATGTACTCATTGAAGCCAAAAGGCCGCGTTCATTGAATTGTAAAATCCTATTAGCAATTATTCCGGTAGTTACTATTTTTTGTTCATTAGGGTTTTATTGCTTTTTATATGAGCGCAATGTTGATACTAATATTGCCGGCAACGATTTGCTTTTCCTGGCTTCTCTTTGGGTGTTGCTTGTCAATGTGTGTATTGGAACAGGGCTTATCTTGGTATCAGAAAAAAGAGTATCAAGAAAATAACCTCGGCAGAAGGGGGATGCTACGTGGTGAACAAGCCCAAAAAACAAACTTTACTGATTATACTGTTGATGATTTGTCTCTGTACCACTTTTATTTCCTTTTTCATTATGGAAGCAAAGGAACTAAAGTCAAAACTTGTGGATCAATATAATTCAGCACTTCAAATGATTATGGACAAAAAGTACGATGAAGCAATTCAGTCGTTAAAAGAGCTTGGGGATTATCAAAATGCATATTTTTACATTGAACAAGCTGAAAACTATAAAATATATGATCGCGCAATGGAGCATTTCAATGATGGTCGGTATGATGATGCAAAAAATTTGTTTTTGGAGGTAGAAGATTTTAAAGATAGCAAAAAACATATCGAGGAAATTGATATTCTCCTTGCAGAGCAAGAACAGGATGAAGCCACCTACCAACAAGCTCTCCAATGCATTAATGAATCGCGCTATTTGGAAGCGCTAAAGTTCATAGAGTCCTTGGCATCCAAGAATTATAAGGAAAGTAAGCAACTTGCTAAAATGTGCGAGATCGCTGTCAAGGTCATAAATGGAGCAACAACAATTTCTGCTGGAACAGGAATCTCTGCCGCTATATTAGGTGACGGTACAGTTCTATGCTCAACTAACAGCAAAGTTCTCAACCAATCTCATTTTTCTGGATGGTTTGACATAGATTCTATTTCTGTGATGGGTTCTCTTGGGATTGGATTAAAAACCGATGGTACTGTGGTTACAGCCGGAAAGGTTTCAGGTTATAAAATTGATACTGAAGATTGGAATGACATCATTAAAGTTTCTGCAGGGGATTTATACATAGCGGCTTTGACGAATGATGGTCGAGTACTGACACAAGGACATAATGGAGATGGGCAGAGGGACGTAAACAGTTGGTCTGACATCAAAGATATGGCTACAGGATGGAGACATACAGTCGGCATTGATTCGAAAGGCCATGTGTACATCGCTGGGGTTCAGGCCGAATCTCAACTGACGGAAATTGCCCAAGAGCAGGATCAATGGAATGATGTTATAGCGGTAGCTGCCGGTGGTGGGGCTCCAAGGGGCTGTGGTGCGTTCACCGTGGGCCTGCGTAATGATGGAACAGCAGTAGCAGTAGGGGATAACAGCTTAGGACAGTGTAATGTCGATGATTGGACAGGTCTTATTGCTATCTCTGCTGGACAATTCCATACTATAGGATTGAGAGAGGATGGCACTGTACTGACAACTCAAACAGGAGAATATGACCGTGAGGACATCCCTATTTACGAAAAGGTAAGCAGTTGGACTGACATCGTTGCTGTGGCCGCTGGGTATGGTACTACTTTAGGACTAAAAGGGGATGGTACGATTGTGTCGGCCGGATATTACTTGAATGGTCAGCTTGAAACAGACAGCTGGCAAGATGTTCTGATTTTTGAAAAGGAATAGAGAGAACGACCCTATCCAAATCTGGACAATTGGTGAGATTTGTCGGATTTGGTAGGGTTGTTTTATGCTTGAATCCCTTGTGATACAACTGATGCAGAGCGTTCTACGCCTGTAAGGCTCTGATCCTTTCGGGTATTCACACCCAGCCGCAAGAGAGGGCCAAACTGGAACGGAAACTGGCGCAAAAGCGGATAGGCTAACCGCAGGCAAATGAGATAACTAAGCGGATCCTCTCTTTCCTGAATACCTCGAAAGAACGGGCTGTCGTGCCAGGAAAACACAACACCGCAGCATTTTACAAAAAACATTTTTGCCACATTGAGCCAAGTTGAAAGCTACATTTTGTTCTGGTTTTAGGACAAAATGTAGCTTTTCTATTACAAACCCTCCATGATATACTGAAGTCCAGTATCTTCGTGGAGGGTTTGCTATGTCCAGAAAAGTAACTGAGATTCCGCAAACAAAGCGAGATGTCCCTATCGAAGTCCGGCGGCTTCGGGTAGCGGCCTACTGTCGGGTTAGTACCTCTCATGAGGAACAGTACCACAGTCTGGAAGCATAGATTGCCTACTACACAGATTACATCAAGCGCAATTCAAACTGGGAGTTTGTTACAGTATATTCGGATATTGCATCCGGTCTCTATGCGGCCAACCGCCCTGGTTACCAGCAGCTCATGAGAGACTGCGCTAAAAGAAAGGTAGACTTGATTTTGGTGAAATCTCTCAGCCGTTTTAGTCGGGATACGTTAGAGACTATCCGTCAAATCAGGAGGCTAAAGAAAATGAACATCGGAGTTTACATTGAGAATGGAGGATTGAACACTTTGAATATTAGCAACAGTATGATCGACCAGCTCGCGGCGCTGGATCAGGCCGAAAGTCATTTCCGCAGCGAGAATATCAAATTCGGCATCCGCCACCGTATGAGGAGTGGGAAAGCCGTCCTGAACCATACGCAGTTTCTGGGATATACGAAAGGGCCGGATGGCGTTCTTCAAATTGTGCCGGAGGAGGCCGAGATCGTTCGCAAAATCTTCGAGCTCTACATCCAGGGCAATGGAGTACGAAAGATCAAACGTTACCTGGAGGAGCATGGGATCGAAACGGTGACAGGCAAGGCCGAGTGGAGCACCTCTACCATTGACCGAATGCTGAGTAATGAGAAATACATCGGGGAGGTGCGGATGCAGAAAACGTTCACTGCCGATTTTATGACTGGCAGGCGGGAGAAAAACATAGGTCAACTTGCCTCGTACTTGGTAGAAGATGCCCATGAACCTATCATTGACCAAGAGACATTTGAGTTGGCACAACAGATGAAGGGAAGTATTAAGAAGCAGCACAAAGTGTGTCAAACCACAGAGTCACCCAGCGAAATGATATTCAAATAAATCCTGCTCACGAGCTTTTTAGTCGCGAACATTTTCACACAACATCTTGACATTCTTAAAAGTTGTTGATACTATATTTTGTAAGATTCTGTCATCGAAGGGTGTGACCAGTCTTGTCAATCAAGCCTTTCTTCTGTGCAACAAAAGCTAAAGCTACTGCACAATCAAAAAAAGATAAGCAACAGCCACTGGTTTTTATCAATAAGCCGATTGAGGATTCGAAGCATGATATTGTCGGCTTTTCGACTCAAATAGACACGATATGTGAGGCTATTAAGGATGGCTCCACTATGATTGGTGTCGTTGCCAATTATGGAACAGGGAAATCCAGTTTGACTGAATTATTAAGTAGTTCTGTTGCAAAGAAGCCCTTTTGCTTCCCTGCACCTATTAAAATAAATATGTGGGATTGTCTTGTTGATAGTGAAGGATTCGGTAAATGTAATCATACCGCTGAACCTGAGGTTTCTGATCTGACTCGGTCGTTCCTGTATCAACTTGCCAACGGAAACGATAAAAAGCGCCATTTTAGCAGTTATATTAACAAACGCCTTAGCCGGAATTACGGAAATATTTCGCTCACCACAGGTTCATTCAAATTTTGGTGGTGCTTTATCCTTGCAGCTTTGTTTTATACTGCTTACATGATTTTTTCCAATGATACTATAAATTTTGGAAAAGTAATTCGAAATTCGCAATTCCTTGAAGGTCTGAAATTAGGACAGGCCTTTAGCCCTGCGTTCCTTCTTGTTGCGGTACTTTTTTTAGTCTGGGGCATTGTCCATACCTGCATTGTTTTTTCTCATTGGAAGATGCAAAATTCCTGGAAAACTGACGTAAATGATATCTTTGATGTTTATGCTCAGGTCGTTGACCACATCAAACCCGGAAAAGGGAAAAAACAATTAATCATTGTTGAAGATCTTGATCGTATTGTCGAAAAGGCCGTCATCATCGGTTTCCTCAAAGAGTTGTATAGGTTCCAAAGTTCTACCCAGCGATATTCAAACCGATTTGTTTTCGTGGTCTCAATTAAACCAGAGGCAGTTCTAACAAAAGGGACTCAGGAACTGTTGATTGATGATGACAACGTGTATTCAAAACTATTTGATATTATTATTCCGCTCAAGCCGATACATTATGATGACTACGATGCCATCTTACTTGAATTAATTAAACGTGAACCAGCAAAGAAGATTCGCCTTGAGCAAATTATTGGCGAGGACATTGAAGAAAATATCCTTCCAAAATCATTCTTTTGGATAAAAAATGGCGAAAATCTTACATTACGTGATTTAAAGGATAGATTAAATCACGCAATTATGATTATGATTTCAAGAAGCACATATAATGTTAGATCAGCAGTTACTTTTGAAGCGTGCGCCGCTGTCGCATACCTTGAAAGTCGGTATCCCAAAGATTACTATGCTCTTATTCAAAAAGAAAATGCCTTCGCAAAACTCATGAGTAGTTCTGTCCGGATTATAAATTCAAACAGCCCAGCTACAGCTATCGATGGTCTAAGAGATGAATTCAATTCTCAGTTCCCAAGTGAGTCCTTCGACAGTAATTTTATTGAGGACATTTGCAAACTAATTCATGATGGGGTATTCAATTATGATTTTAGAATGTATTTCTATACATATCCCAGTGGAAGTCACATTAAAACAACGGAGGAACGCGAACTGTGCGATATGCTTCTGATGCCATCAAGGTTCAACGACTACAGCAATATTGATAGCGCGAGTGCACTTGCCTATTTAACTGGCGATGACAATATTGTGACAACTACTATCAAGGGGCTAAAAGAATATCCTGAAGCAGTGCTCATGAACGAAACACTTCTACGTATTGCGTGTGAAAACGATTGGCACAAAGCTGCAAGTGCAGTGAAAAAATACATCATTGAACCAGACATACGAGAAGATATTACAGTAAACTTTTGGACAAGAGTCCACAATATACATTTTGAAAACAAAGATAGTTTTCAAGAGGAACTTATAGAATCACTTCTTAAAAGCTTTTCTTCCGCTGAGAGTGTCATCCATATGCGCCAACCTATTATCAAGGCATATGGAAAGGACGTCCTGGATTTTAAAAAACTTTTCTTTAAATCCAGTAAGGTTGTTATTCCTCAAATAAGTGCAGATGAGATTGCATTTATTGGGGATGCGTCCATTGCAGTTAATTTGATTGATGCAGAAAATCTTACCGTAGACAGTTTTGGCTACATCTCCAGTCTGCTGTGTTACGGGCCATTGGACAGGGCAACTCTTGACATAGCACGAAACATTCTGCTCCAATATCGAGATATAGACCCTGACGGATATGAAGCAGCAGTGCTCCAATTTTTAGATATTAACGGTTGCATTGATGAAGTGCTATTAGAAGCTATATGTAAAAGCTGCGATAAAGATGCTCTGCTAAAATATCTCAATTCCCTTGACCCCAGCTTGCTCCCTGATGCGTATTATAATGATATAGAAGAATGCGGATTTGCAGGTGGATTGTCAGCAGACATTTTGCAAGGTCTTGCATCAAGAAAACAGTATAGGTGTATTTTGCTTGCAGCCTCAGCAACAAATGACTTTGTGTTCCTTGATACTTTACTTGATAATTCGGAGCCTATTCTTAGCGACTGCGAATGGCTCCACAAGAACAATTCCCATGATATTCTTTCGCTCCGATGGCACCTCTGTATTGAGAAAAGGGACAGCCGATACTGGGATCTTTATCGTGATCCATTTCCACTCATTTGCGAAAACGAATATACTTCGTTTCAAAATACAAGTGATGCAATTGAGTGTATTAACACAGACAACATTAGTGTAGAAAACTGCTCAGACGTTTTAGCCTTTCTTCATCAAAGGTCATATAGCTGCAACGAGGGCATGCTTTTGATAAAGCAGCTATTTGATCCGAATCAATATTCGAGTTATCTCGTATCACAGAACGATCTTTTCGCAACCATGGTAAATGGCCTTGATTACACAGGTCTTCGAATTCGTGAACTTTCATACGAAGATCGAGAAACAGTTTATGCACTTGTATCTGAGGGATTTGGACTTCTTAATCTTGAATATGCTGAACAACTGCGTCTATTCAACTGCCTAATCCCCTCTGTGGAGAAAGAGATTGAAATTCAAGATAGTGATCTCTATGAACAACTGATAAGCGAACTTAATGAACTTACTCCTTTCACACTCGGTTGGATGGCAGAAAACTACTTCAATTATGCGTTATCCCCAGAATTGTCAAATAAGCTCAAAGAGAACAACGATTTTGAGAATTATATCACCACATCTGTTTTGCAAGAGAAGAACATGATTATTGATTCGACTATTCCGAAAATTAAGTATCTAAATGTTTATATTAATGTTCTAAATATGTACGATATTATGAGTAATCATTGGGATTTTCTCGAAAGCTTGCAGGCAAAAGACAGCTTAGA
The DNA here is from genome assembly GCA_910587255.1 of uncultured Oscillospiraceae bacterium. Classification (GTDB taxonomy): domain Bacteria; phylum Bacillota; class Clostridia; order Oscillospirales; family Oscillospiraceae; genus Enterenecus. The sequence continues at coordinate 3,731 of CAJUKT010000048.1, read as the reverse complement.
GGCATTACTAAAGTCTAAGCGGTCAGGTGAACTTATATCACCGATATACAAGGTTCCACAGCATAACGCTTTTTTCTCTTTTATATTGAGTGGCGCATTCCCAGAAACTACGAAAATGGAGTATCTGGATTTAATGGGAAAGTTTGCTTCTGATGAAGATAGCAAATCATTCCAACGTTTAATTTGTTTACCAGAAAATATCGAACTTATAAATAGCCATAAAAGGTATTGGAAAGTTTGGAATAATTTTTGGCAACCTAATCATAAAGCATTGTTTACGCAAGCATGGAATAAGCGTTGGAAAACCGAACTTGGTCACCCATGCTAATGAGTTATTACGCCTACCCGTCCTACCTCAAGAATCTTCTGAATTCATTGCACAATGTAATTTTTTGAAAAAGCGATTTTGCCACATTGAGCCAACCATAGAAACCTGTTTTTTGATTCGTTCAAAAAGCAGGTTTCTTCCGCTTTTGAAAAAACTTCTGGTTAATATCCCATAAATGACATCCTAATGAGCACCACACACTGGAAATTGCTGTTCAAATCCACATATATGTAACAATTCGCGTTGTACTAAATATACTTATCCGTATCTTTTCGAAAGGAGATATCTTCATGCCACTTCCATATGGGTTCATGTTAGCTCCAGATGGTAGCGTTTCTATTGATCATGAGAAATCCAATATTGTCCGAGCTATCTATCAGCAGTACCTTTCCGGCATGAGCCTGAAAGGCATCACTGATTTTCTTTTTGCTCAGGGTATCTTGTCGCCAAGGGGCAAGGCTCAATGGACACAGGCTGTAATCAGTGACCTGCTCTCCAACCAGCGTTACATCGGCTCCATCATCAGCTTCGATGAATTCTTCATGGTACAGGGCGAGAAAGGCAAGCGTAGCAACCTTGACGAAGATACCAACCAGCGAAAGGCCACTCGGTACAACTCACAGAGTGTACTGAGTGGCCTCTTAGTTTGTGGGGAATGCGGGCATAACTATCGCCGTATCACCCGGACTTCTGGAGAGGTAGTCTGGCGCTGTGCCAGCCGGGTGGAGCATGGGAAGCGTTTTTGCAAACACTCGCCGTCCATTCCAGAGCAGCAAATTAAAGATACAATATGCGCAAAGCTCGGACTGATCGCCTTTGATGAGCAGTCACTGAACCAGCATATCGACTTTATCTCAATTCAGCCAGATGGTACTTTAAATGTAGAAACGTAGTAATTGGGGCTATCCTTGTCATAACTTGTCTGATATAATATCCCTATATGTAGATATGGGGGTGACCATCCATGACAGAACGAGAGGCCCAAATTGAAGCGCTATGGACATATGAAATCTCGCATGAAAAGGTTTTGAAGCGAGGTGTGAAAAAGGGATATATCACTCAAGCAGAGGCAGATGAGTTTTCTGAAAAGCTATTTGAGCAATTAAACCTCCAGAAGATCCCCGGTTTTCGTTTGTCCTCACTTGGCGAAAAGATGCGCACCGAAGGTTCGTGTCTCAACGCTTATGTCTCGCTGACGGAAATACCTAAGGAAAAGAAGATCTCCAGCCCGAGCTACCTCATCCAAAGTTGGATGCGGAATAATACTACGGTCGAATACCTGCGGATGTGGGAGAAGATTTACAATCCTGGATTTAAAGAAGATGCCTGCAATGAACTGATTCATACGATACATACCACCAGCACCACTCTGACGCCCTCACTGTGGATCAAGACCACCCACGCACTCGGGATCAAGACAAGCCGAGGCAAAGGCGGTGGAACGGTCGCGCATCCAGAAATTGCTGAGATGTTCCGGGCGTGGCTGTTTCCAGAATTCATGCTGGAACTGGTACAGTGGTATCGGAATTTTTATCACAGCAGCAATAACGGTACAGTAGAAAGCGTGGGGTAGGATTTGAGGTTCTTAACTATAGATGAAAGCTCCCAATGGCTTGGCGATGTTCAAAAACTGGGAGATGATTCTCGGCTTACTCTTGGTTTTATGCCCGCGCAAGCCTTTGTAGATTATGCAAAGCGCAAACAAATCTTAGCTTTGATTATTGATGACGAATTGGCTGCATACACAATGTTCCGCTATAAGAAGACTTCATTAATTATTGTACACTTATGTGTTTCTGCTAAGCATCGCGGTCATGGATATGCAAAAGAATTGATGAATGTCCTCTACCAGCAAGAAAAGGATTATGTCTCACAATTCAAGCTATCCTGTCGTCGTGATTACAGTCTCGATAATTTTTGGTACTCGCTTGGATTTGCACCAATGGCCGAAAAGCCCGGGCGAGCATCGAAGACGAATTCGATCCTAACAACATGGATTCGCCCTAATCCTGAATGCAAAAACCTATTTACAGTAGATATTGATAGCGACGCGGAAAAAATAAGGGTTGTACTTGACTCGAACATAGTCATTGCCCTTTATAGCGAAAATGAGGTAGAAGTAAATGCCTTAACACAAGATTTTCTAAGTGACTATGTTGAGTATTACATTTCGACAGAAGTCTTCAATGAAATCAACAAGCAAAGTGATTCTGAAGTCAGGAATAATAGCCGTGATTTTATCAAGAGCTGGTTTTCAATTATCCCATCATATGACGAGCAATTATATGTAGAGGTTAGAAAACATTTACTATCCCTTAAAAATGCAAAAGAGTATATTACTCCCGAATTAGAACATAGGAAATCTGGCTATGTTGAAAGAAAGCGGAGACCTTATCAGGGCAATGTTGTAAGGATCGCATAAAAGAAGCTGTTTTATGGCGGATATCGCGTTTGGTCTGAGGCAAGCTGCCAGAATGGACCGAGAGCTTGAGCGCGTGGTTGAGATATTCATCCGGATTGCTCTCCGGGGCATAGGGCGGCAAAAAGAACAGTTCGATTTTATCCTGGCGCCTGTCCAGCCAGGCTGCGGTCTTTTTCCCATGATGTACCTTTAGATTGTCCAAAATCAGGAAGACCTTTTGGTTGGAGGTCCGAATCAGCCGGTCCATAAATTGGATCAGGCGCTGCTGATTCATGGAATCCTCATACAGCATAAAGCGTACGTTCCCCTGCCTGCTCAGGGCGGAAAGCATATTCAGCCGCTCCCTTTTCGTCTCCACTGGCAGAACCGGGGGCTGCCCTTTGGGTGCAAACCCGCGCTCACAGTTTGAGCAATTGTCGATCCCAGTCTCGTCTCCCCAGTAAATCACGGCATTTTCCGCCCTGGCTCGCTGGGCAATGGCTGGATATTCCTCCTCCTGCCACCTTTAGATGCGAGAAGGATCCTGCTTCCGGGCGCGTTTCACCGGGCGCTGGCAGGTCAATTCCCAGCGCCGCATATAATCCGACACACTGCCGTCTGATATCTTTTTCCGATACTTTTTCCAGACGTATGCGCACACTCTCTTCAGCGTCCACAGACTGCCGGGGATCCCAAATTCCTCTGGATGGCGTGTTATGACCGCTTCTCGTATTTCTGCCTGCTCCTCCGGTGTCAGCCGCAGATGTGTCCCTTTCTGGAAGCCACGTTTCTTCGGTTCCAGGGAACCGTCTCCCTCTCGCTGATACGCCGTCCATATTTCGCTAATGCGATTCTGCCGTACTCCGGTTATTTCCTCAATCTCTTTCCCGGGTTTCCCCATCTTTTTGAGGCGTACGACCTGACGGCGTACCTGTGTGAGTTCTCCGCTATTCAATTTTCGTAAATCTACGTGTTCCATGCTGTCTATTTTACCACTTTCTG
>CAJUKT010000047.1 GCA_910587255.1 uncultured Oscillospiraceae bacterium | reverse complement strand
TCCAACCTTCTGAGCACCAACAATTACGCCTTTGATCTGGCCGCCATCCCGCTGATGCAGGGTGAAGTGGTCACAGACGTGCGGCTGGAGTTCGGCAAGGTGCCCGCCGGCTTCGCTTCTGTGATGAAGCCCACCGTTACCATCCAGACCCGGGCAGACTTGGCAAACGGCTACCAGGTGGTCAACCGGGCCGACGCGGGCGGCCAGCATATGAGCCAGTGGGAGACCGGTATCACCGCATGGATCACCGTTATCATCCGGCTCAACCAGCCCAATCTGCCCAAGACAGGCTACTAATCCTCAAAGGGGCGGCTCCGCAGGGAGCCGCCCCGCCCTATACGGCAACAGGTGGTATGACTATGGAAAGTAAAATGACACTTCCGCTTTTGAATCGGTCGCAGCTGCTGATTGACCGCGCGCCCTACAGTATGCAGCCGCAGTATCTACCGGAACCGCCGTCCGTGCGGGGCATTCCCCGCTGCCGACAGCCTGATACCGCCGCGCCTCCATGTCCTGTGCGGCATATCAGCATCATTTTTCTGGCGGCTGTTCCAGAGGCTCACGCAGGCGCGCCGCATACTCCTGACGCTCCGCTTCATCCGCGGGACGGACAGCATATTTCCCGCAGTCCGGGCACTGCTCCGGCTCAACGGTCCTGCTGAAAAGAAAATGACAATTATCACAGGCAAAAATCATGTTCATCACCGGAGAGCCAGTATAGCACCTTCACCGCTTTTTTGCAACCGGCCTAATGCGGCAGGAAAAGCGGCCCTGCCCGTTGGCTTCTGATTCGAGAGGAGGAATCTCTTTGAAAAAACATTGCTTCTGGGAACGTCTGGGTCCCAAGCTCCCCCGCTACTATGTCCAGATCATGACTGTAATCGTGCTGTGTGCCTGCATGGTTACGCCAGCCTTTGCGGTAGACGATATGTGGACGGTGGCAAACCGGATCATCGTGGACGTCTACAACAAGATCGCCGGCGTGAGTACGGTGCTGGCCGGCTTGATGTCCGCTGTCGCTGTGGTCGGGGCCAAAATCTCCAACAATCAGCACAAGGTCGATCAGAGCTGGGATTGGCTCAAGCGCATCTGGATCGCTTGGGCGGTCATCAACGGGATCGGGGCGTTTCTGGCCTATGTCCGACCGCTCTTTGACGGCCTCAACACCATTCAATAATTGCCGCATGGCGAACGAGCCGTATTCCTCAGCGGATAATAAACACTGTGGGAAAGGCGTTTGGCGCGGCCGGTACGCTGCATGGAGAGGGGGTGGTCGAAATCCGTGCGGCATCTGTAAGTCTGTTTCGATAAAGCATCAAGAAGCGGCATAGGAGGTGGCAGCAATTCTTGAAGGTATTTTTAAGGGATTTGCCCAGTGGCTCTATGGCCTCGGGTTGGAAATCGTCCAGTATATCGCAAATTCCCTGCTGAATGTGTTCACGATGGATCTTTCCTATTTCCGGCGGGTTGCCCCGGTGACAGACGATATTTTATCCATCATCCTGGCGGCAGGCTGGGCGCTGCTGCTGGGCAATATGGTGTTCCAAGCCACAAAGAGTATGGCGACAGGTCTTGGCTTCGAGGGTGAGGACCCCAAACTGCTGTTTACCCGCACCTTTGTGTTCGGCTTTTTCCTTCTGGCCAGCCAGCAGATCTGCCAAGTCGGGCTTGGAATCTCCAATCACATTATCACGCTGTTGCAGATCCCGTCCAGCGTGATCATCACGCTCCCGGATGAAAACTGCTTTGACATCGGGGCCTCATGGCTGCTGGTCATTATCGTGGGCATCGTCATTATATGGCAGGTGGTAAAGCTGTTTTTTGAGATCGCTGAGCGGTATGTGGTGACGGCGCTTCTGGTGCTCCTCTCGCCGCTGGCCTTCGCCATGGGCGGCAGCAAAAGCACCGCCGATATTTTCAAGGGCTGGTGCCGGATGTTCGGCTCCATGTGCGCCATGATGGTGCTCAATGTCATATTCCTGAAGCTGCTGATCTCGGCCATGGGTTATATGCCCTCCGGGGTCGCGGTGCTGCCATGGATGCTCCTGATCGTCGGCATTGCCCGCACAGCGAGAAAAGCGGACAGCATCATCGCCCGCATGGGCCTGAACCCGGCGATTACCGG
>CAJUKT010000046.1 GCA_910587255.1 uncultured Oscillospiraceae bacterium | reverse complement strand
TTCTGTTCCCGGCTGGTGGAAATAATGGCTCTATCATCGCCCATTGGCTGTCGCTTAAATCGCTCGCATAGCCGCGTCGCTCATTTTTCTGTATCATTCCCTCATTATACTACTTTTCCCTCTATTGGTACAGCTTCTTAAACATGCGAATGTGTCTATTCTCCATTCTTCGCGCAAAAATGCCAACTTCATGCCCTCTCCTGATAAATTCGCGCACCACATTTTCAATTGACAAATTCACTGCATCATGTGCGGTAATAACCAATATTCTCATCGCTATATCTCTCCTATATTCGGATTCTGCTCTACAACGTGGCATACGGTTATATCACTTTCAAAATGCTGTTGGATGGAGCTTGTAATATAATCTTATGCCCCTATCCGCACCCTGCAATCTTCAGTCCAAGCCCCCGATCCGAGTCAATTTAGCAAAAAGGACAATACTTCACTTTTTAACCTATCGCTATACATCTTTCCGCAATCCATCTCCATGGCATCCTCACACAACCCCATCCGCTTCAGCGAAAAGAACTCCAGCCAAGTGGCCACGCCTTCGCCCAGCCGTTCTTCTGGGTACAAAATGACCTTTCTCTTCATCCGGGCCGTCGCGATCATATCGCACAGCCCGCTCCGAATGCCGATGAAATATCCCGCCCGCTCACAAAAGGGCGCCATATATTCGTGGGGCAGAAATACTGGTGTTGTACCTGGAATCGGGGGTTCTTCCTTCTGCCCGCATGAGTTGGTACAAACGACAAACCCCTGCTCCCGCAGCTCCGCAGCCAGCCGCTCATACAGTTCCATCGGGATTCCCCAGGTGTCGTGCTGTCCAGCATAGGGCGCGAACAAAACGGTTCTCCCTTCTTCCAGCTGCAGATCCTGAAACGCCTTGTCCCAACACGCCACATCATAGGGCAGAGGAACTGGCCGGAACTGAGTTTGCTCATACTCCACACCAAGCGAGGCACAAAAGCCAACCCGCGAAAGCCCTGCATATGACGCAGGATTCCGGAATACCGCAGCGGCTCGGATTCATACAGCAGTGGGTACAGCTTGAGCTTCCCTCCATAAAACCGTCCCATGATCCTCAGGGAAAACGCCTGCTGCCTGGTCAGTGTGATCAGATGGTTAAACCCAAATAGCGCCGCAATTTTCCCGGACAAGGCTCCCGCCGCCACAAATACCGCATGATCTGTAATTTTTTGCTGACAGGCCAAATATGAGCAACACAAATAGGTGTCTCCCGAACCCGCGTAGTCAATAAAATAAGCCATTGAGCCGGACGGAATCCCAGACGCTGTCAGCACCTTTTTATAGGCCCGGTAGCCGGACAACACCCGGCTAAAGAACATGGCCGGAATTCCGATCCATGAACAGCTTTTCAGCCATATTTTTGCTCGATTTATACAGGAACTGGTCATGTCCAGGTTTCCACCGCCCGCCATATGAGGGAGTACAGCTCGTCTGCTCCGCCGTAGCCGTATTCCAGTTCCACCGCATCGTCCCGCAGCCCCATCTTCTTCAGCGAAAAGCAATCCATAGGCGTGCCGACTCCCCACATATTAAAATTCTTCTTTGGGTACAGGATGATCCGCTTGCAGGATGCGGTATGTGTCGCATCCACCAGCCCGCTGCGCAGGGCAATGAGGTATCCCGCCCGTTCCAGAAACCCCGGCATATAGCGGTACGGGATTGAAACCGCCACGGTTCCCGGTATTGGGCGCTCTCCGCCGCTGCAGTTCGTACACACGGAAAACCCCCGGCTTTCCAGGGACGCAGCCAACCTCCCCCACTGCTCTGCGGGAAGCATCTCCATGCAGTAAGCATAGGGCGCAAGAACTACCGTTCGGTTTGGCCGCAGCCCCTTCTCGCAAAAAAACTGCTCCACAGTCTCTCCCACATCCTCCGGCACCAGAGGGGCCGCCAGCTCCCGCGATAAAACGCCGCCATAGCAAAGACGCAGCATAGTCAAAAAATCAAATTGCCGAAAAGAAAGCAGGTGCTCACACAAATCCACATACATCTGCGCCGGTTGGCAGTGCATGATGTGTAGGCGCAGGCTGTGATCTGCTTTGAGAAAGCGGTACATCCGCAGCAGATTGTTGGAACTTCGTTCCGAGATTGCCACAGTGCCCTCCAAGCCAAACCACAGGGCAATTTGACGTTCTCCCTCGCCCATGGTCAAAAACCTGGCGCTGCTGCCAGTGCCGTCCCTGTCTACCGCCGCCCGATAGGCAGACGCCGCAAAGTATACATCCCCTCCCGAGGTGGAAAATGCGCTGTACCAGTCCGCAGTCTCACCATAATCCCGGCACATCCGTCGGTACACTGCCAACCCGTGCAAGATGCGAACAATAAAATAGGCTGGGATCAGCAGCAGCGGCATCCGCAGCAATCTCTGCTTAAAGCGTCTCATCTTCCTCAAACACAGCTTCCATGAAACGGTCTCGGTCTGTGTTCACGGCAATCGCCGTGGGCAGCCCGGAGGGCTTTCGGTCATTGATCAGAATACGCTCCCCATAGGGCAGTCCGTACACGATCATGTCATAACGGATTCCATGAACCCGCAGAAATGCCTCGGTTTGGCCCGCCAGGCTTTCGGGCCTGGACGTCAGAAAAAAATCTTGTCCGACAGGGGAATCTGCTGCAAAAAATCCTTGGCGCCGGGGAGGAAGGTGTCTTCGCCATCCAGCTTGTATCCGTTGTGCCTGACAACCGTACCATCCAAATCCAAGATCCAGGTCTTCCTCAGCGTTGAAACGAGAATTCTATCAGGCATCTTTCAGCTGCTCCCCTATGAACCCACCGGGGTGGTTCTCCTTGAACTGGCGCAGTGTGACGCCCATCCGGCCAGCCAGCGTCATCGCCAGCCCCTGTAGCACAATCAGGTTCACCGTAGTGGAATTGTTTGGCACCACATCCCATGGATCCCCCTCATGCTCCAATTTCAAAATCAGATGCTTTGGAATTTCCCGCGCCAATGTGCTGCCCTCACGGAAGGACAACAGCCAAATGTCTGCCGAGCGTTTTTTGAGCAGGGAAGTTAGATAGACAGATTCCACCGTCTCCCCGCTCTTCGTCAGCACAACAACCAGATCTCCGTCTTCCACCATACCAATGTCCCCATGAACTGCGCTGTTTGTGTTCATGAAGCAGGCGTGGAGACCCAGGGAATTCATCGTTCCCACAAACTTGTCGCACACCGGCACATTTTTGCCCAGCCCACTGACGATGATCTTATGTCCGGCCGACAGAGCCTGCCTGCATTCTTCCACCAGCTGCTCAAACACCGTCTCATCCAGGGATTCCACCGTGGCCTGAACTGTTGCCAAAATATTTTTAAAGTATGTCTTCATTGAGCGCTTCCTCCAAGTAATAGAGCCCGTTATAAAAGGCCCCGCAGATCGAGTCATAGTCCTCCCATGCGTAGGTAGTCAGGGAGAGCCAGATGATCGCGTGGAGCAAATGGATCTGCCCTGGTGTCACATCCTCCCGAAGCAGACGGAAAAATTCGCCCTCCATGTCCTCCCATCCGTTGGAGGCAATTTGAAGGCCGACTTCCCCCTCCCCGATCTCCAACGAAAAACGCTTCCGATTGAATTGGTCGTAATTCCCAACGATGGAATAGTACAGCTTGGCCCAGTCATAAGCCGGATCACCATATAGCTCTGTGAACCCAAAATATCCCCTGGGGTCGATCAGCACCGGCGTTCGGTCTTCCCGCAGCATCGTGTTGGAAAACGTGCAATCACCATGGATCAGTTTAAAGCAAGTGGGGGAATACCGCGCCAGCCGGCGCTCCAGCTCCCCGCAGCAGTAAAACACATTACGGCACCGTCGGCCATTGATGACCACGGTTTCTCCCTTCGCAAAGGGCACCAGTTCGCGCACCTTCTCTAGCCGCCGGAAGGTCTTCCCCAAATATGCCTCACGGCAGCTTTCCTCATCTGCGGGGATCTGTCCCAGGCTCTGCACAGACTTCAGGCATGAGATGATTTGCCGCAGGATCTCTTTTTTCTCCGCCAGCGTAAAGTCAGAGTACTCATACATGGCTTTCCCATGAATATATTCCATTTTCAACGGATGGTAGGAGGCGATGCGGGGAACATTTTGAAAGCCCTGCCCCTGAACCATCTGATACCACGCGATCTCCCGCTGGGCCAGCCCCTCTCCCTGGGCGTCAACCGGCTGCTTTACAAACATCCCGTCTTCTATGTACGTGCGGTTAAAGGGCCGGCAGCGGGAGGATTCCAATTTCTCATATTCGGAAAGCAGGCCATATTCCTTGACGTGATACAAGGGCATACTTTGAAACGCAATTCCTCTCCCGGAAAGCCAGCGGACGAACTCCCCCTCCGAAGGAACAGCCTCCAGCTCCGCCGCGTCCCGAAACAAGAACAGTCCCGCCACGCCGTTGCTGCTTGAGGCTTCCTCCTGGAAAGCGCCGTCCTCATACTTCCATCGGCATGGAAAATCCTTTGCTACGCCGATATAGTTCCCGGAGCTTTCCGGGAGTTCAAATTCCTTTGGTAAAATCAAGTCTGACCAGATCAGCAGGAACGGAGTGTCTTGCGGGAGCATTCCAACCGCTTCTCGAATCCCCGCACAGGTGCCGCCGTATCCCGTGGCGCATACCAACCGAAAACTGACCGGTGCAAACGCGGACAAGTACCGAGCCAGGACATCAAATTGATAGTCCCCGATCACTACATAGTTGCTGTCCGGATACTTGTGAAAAAGGTGGAACAGCATGGGGAGGTTGTCCACCGGCACAAGGGCTTTCGGCTTATTCTTTGTCAGGTGTCCCAGCCGTGTTCCCTTCCCTCCGGCCTGCACGATGATGTAATCCGGCTTCATCCCGCCTTATCCCTCCAAAAACGATTTAATTTCCGGGTCATCCCCCACATAGACGGGATCCTGCGGACGCTGAAATGGATATACCCGGTAGACTCCGATCACAAAGATTTCTTCCTGTGTGGTCCCACGCTTTCCAATCAGGACAGATCCATTCCGTCCGTTGGGCTCGTCCAGTGAGGCCACAATAAAGCGTTTGTCAAATTCATACAGGCAGTAAAACTGCATCAAATCTTCCGCCTTTTTCCGGCTAAACGATATTGTCGCCAGAATATTTCTGGAAAAAAGCGCGGCGCATTTCAGTACAGCCGGGTCATGGGTGAGCACAACCGCGTTTGTGTACTTCCGGCTTGTCAGCATATCGTCCAGATAGAGCAGTGCCAGGCGGTTGATTTCTCTGTCGCAGGTGGGCAGCAGAATAACGGCGGTGTTGCCCACACCCTTTCTTTTTACAATCTTATGCCACTGCCACCAGCCCCGGTAGGAGGCAAATAGATTTTTATAGAGCTGCCTCTTTATTCCTTTTAAGTGCTTCTTCACTGCGAGCTGATCCACAGGAACCCTCACATCACTCATAAATTTAATCTTCCTTCCGAGAACTCTTTTAACATCTCATCTTTCTGCGGGCCAAAGGCCAGATGTCCCGCCAGCGTAATTTCACTGACAATCGCCGCTTTTCCATGGAACATACAGTAATGCGCGATACACGCCTCATCCAGTCCCATTCCCACTGTCCAATCCACAGGGAACAGCCCCCAGTCCAGCCAGGCGGCGCGGGAGAACAAAATGGCGCCGATGCTGAAGCGAATGGGGCATATGGTGTATGGAACGGCAGCCTGGGACAGACTCTGTGCCAGCCTGTCAATGTCCCGCAATAGGGGTTGCGTCTCCCCCCACATATACCGTGCGGCCCCAGCTTGCTCCAAAATCGCCCTGTGGTGATGAATGCCGTCGGTATAAACGGCAGATCCGAATTGCTGCGCCCAATCCTCCCCCAGCCCGCAGCGTTCCAATATGCGCACATACCCGTATCCGTTGACTGGAATCAAGGGTGCGGCAAAGGCGATCTCATAGGAAAGTTCCCGCCGGGCGCGCTGATAGGTCTCATACAGCCCCTCAAAAAAGCCGGCGGTGATGAACATATCCTCATCCAGCTTGTAGATGTACTCAGCTTCCGGGTGGAGATAAATTGCAAGGTTTTGAATGCGCGTCAGCTTGTTGCGGCGGGTAGCGAGATAGGACCATCCCCGCTCCTCGCAAAGCCGCATCAGCTTGGGGCGCTCCACCCCGCTTGTCATGACGCACACATCAATGTCTTCAGGCAGGAACCGGCTGATCCGCTGAAACACGCTATCCCACAGGTCGGGCTTATACCCGGCTAATATCATGCACAGCTTTTTTTGTCCTTTTTGGCGGTTTTGGAAATGGTAGCGATCTCTTAACGGGTAAGGCAGGCGTCCTGTCCACGCCGCGTGCTCCTTCATTGCCGTCAGGAAAGGCCGAAGCGCCCATTTGCGGCGTTGGATTTCCGCCGCTTTCACCCCGTAATACAGCATACGGATGGGAACACATTCCTTTGCCCAGTGTTTTATCGACATACTAACCCTCTCTTTAGCCGCGGAACATCGGGCGCTTCACGATACAGATGTTCCCAAAACAGCACACCGTCCTGGACAGATATTTCTCCATGGCTTCGGCCATTTTCGGGTGCCGTTCCCGTACAACTTGCTCCGCCAGCCCCAGATCCTCCCCATGGCGGAACGACACTTCTCGTAGTGCCGCCGCACGGAGGAAGTTAAAAAATGCCGTTAGCCAGCGCCCACCTACTTGAATCGGAACCAGCCGCAGGTTCTTTGGAACTGTCGAAGTCTGGTGGCGGCAGGCAAACAGCTCAATATCCGCCACGGCTCACCGCTCCTCCCACCCGACAGTCAGCTGTTCTTCCTCCAGCAGCCTTTCCTGGGCCCGCTCCACCAGCAGCGCCACGTTGCGCTCAATCCCCTCCCGGGTGGCCTGATACATTTTGCGCAGGCACCTGGGGTTCCCTTTTTCCTCCGGCACCTGAGCTGCGGGGCACAGCCGCCGGATGGACTGAGCCGCATAGGTGCGGTCTATGAGCTTTCCAGCGCGGGTCAAAAAAATGGGGCCTGATCGGATTCCCTGCCGCCCCGCGTAGTCCAGCAGCTCCCGGCAGACCGCATCCGGGAATCGGATGATCTCCTTGGAGCACCGGCGGCTGATGCCGATCATCCCCGCCCTGGCCGCCTCCACCGTGAGACGGGACAGCTCCTGAACCGGAAGATCCGAGTTGCCGAACACCTTCACCAGCAGATACGCCTGCTCCCGGCCCAGGACGCGGGCAGCGGAAAGCAGCCGCAGATACTCGCTGCGCGTCAGCTCCAGCTGGGGTTCCTCCGCGCTCTCCAGCCTGTCCGTCACCTGGAGGTCCCGGGCTCCCATATACCCAAGATAACCGTTGACAACGATGACAAACTGGTTAATCCCCGCCGCTGAGCAGCCCTCCTCCGCCAGCTTTTCCCGCCACCAGGGCAGGGTGTCCCGCCGGATCGACTTGTCATCCTCGGGCAGCGTCTGGTACAGGCGGCCAATTTTCCGCCGGTAGCTGTCCAAGGTTCCCTGAACCCGGCCGACTGACCGCAGGTGTTCCAAATAGCCGTCGATACTCTCAGGCGTCAGCGGCACTTCCCTCTCGAGCCGCCGCCGTAACGTGTCGTTTCTTCTCCTGTCCCCCGAAGCCATTTCTCACACCTTCCCGCGCCGTCAGTTCAAAATAGACATAATAAATATTTTGTGATAAAAGGCTGGGTCCCTGGCTTCTTTCCTGCCTGAAGGCACTCTTTCCTCGGGGCGCGCGGCCAACTATTTATTCCGCAATAGATTTCGTCATGAAATAAGTCCCAGCCGATTCATACACCGAACATATTCATCGCCGCTGGACGCTAAATAGATCCGGGTGGTTTCTACGCTGGAGTGCCCCAGCACATCCGCAAGCTGCACCACGTCCCGGCAGGACTTGTAGAACGTCCTGGCAAACAGATGGCGCAGGTTGTGGGGGAACACCTTGGAGGGCGCTACCCCCGCCCTTTTGCAGATGGCCTTCATCTCCGCCCAAATCTGACGTCTGGTCAACCCTTTCCCGGTTCTGGTGAGGAATATCTCACCAGAACCGATTTTCTGCTTCTTGGCGTACTTCAGCAGCTTCCGGCACAGCTTGCCAGGGATCAGAATGGTACGTATTTTCCCCTTCAGCGCAATCTCCGCCCGCCCTGTCTGTGCGGCTTCCACGGTGATGCACCTGATCTCCGACACCCGGATGCCGGTGGCGCAGATGGTTTCCATCAGCAAGGCCAGACGTTCCTTTCCCTGGGCGCGGGCGGTTTCGATCAGGCGAATGTACTCCTCTTTGGTCAGCTCTCTGTCCCGGCTGCGGAAGATCCGGCGCTGTATGCGCATGGTTTTGACCCGCAGATCCTCCCAGCGCTGGAAATGGAAAAACCGGTTGACGGCAATGAGCATGGAGTTGATCGTGGATGGGGCATACCCCATCCCAATCAAATGTCCCTTCCATGCGATGGCAGTTTCCTTGTCCAGCGCTCTCCCATCCAGCCACGCGGCGAAGGCCCGCACGTCCCGCAGGTACTTTTCAATGGTCCCAGGTTCCCGCTCCTCTGCACGCAGATACCCTTCAAACGCCGTGAGCTGCTTCCCGATAATATGCTTTCCCATAAAAACGCCTCCCCAAATCGTGTTACTTCATTTTACACGACTTCGTTTTTTCGGCAAGAAATCATTCCTCGCAACAGCAGAACAGGCTTCGCCGGTTAACGGCGAGGCCCGTTTTCGTTTGACCGCATCACTGACCACAGACAGAAAAAATCTGCCCCCGGCTTTGACCGGGGGCAGATTGTGAGCAACTGAGTCCGCACTGGTACCAAGCGCATTTGCAAGCTGCACAAATTTTGCAAGACTCAGGCTCTTGTTCCCGTGTTATGAGACTAGGGCTTGTTTGGCACGCCTTATTCGCAACTTTTGTCATCATTGGCTTGCTGTGTAGTATTCTTTCAGGTTTAATGATGGCCGGGCTTCCGCATGTATCAGGTGGAGCCCGGCCGGTACGCTCTGCCTCCGCCCAGGAGTGAGCGGCTAAAAATATTTCACCCGCTGAGCGTGAATCTAATTTTGATCCTGCTGCACTCCCCGCAGCAGCTCCAGGCTTTGCGCCAGCCCGGAATCTGGGTCCCCGCAAAATGCTTCCAGCAAAAGCTCACCGTGGTAACCGCACTGCGCCAACATTTTGATATAGGGCAGCATCTTCTCCATGGATCGCGGGTTCAGGTAAGTATGTCCCTCCCCGTGAACGCCCGCAATGTGGACGCAGCGAATCTCGCGCGCAGCCGTCTCAATCCACTTTACCGGCTCCTTCATCAAGCAGGCGTGGTAGATATCGTACAGCAGGTGCAGGTTTGGCAGATTCAGGCCGCAGAGCAAGTCCAGTGCCTCCATTGTGTCATTCACGCAATTGCACTCCACTCTGGTCAGCGCCTCCAGCAATACCTCCATCTGATATTTCTCCGCAACCCTGCATATCTCCATAATGGAATGTCCAAATTCGGAAAGCGCCCTCTCTCGGGGATAGCCCTTCGGCGTATTCCTGGATGCCGGGCTCCCCACGCCAAGGTATTTCACACCCATGGCCTGCCCTCGGGAGCACAGCTTTTCTGCATAAGCACAGACTGAACCGTAGTCCACATCCGGCCCGTTCAGCCGCAGCGCCGGCGGGCAAAATGCGTTCAGCGATGTCATGGCCAGCGGGCCTGCTTTTATTTTCTCGGCGGCGCGCAGAAATGTTTCATCGTCCATGCCTGCGATATCCTTACCCGCCAAGGCAATCGCCTGATAGCCCATTTCTTGAAGGGTATCATAGCGGTCAATTGTCGTACAGCAGCCTATCACCATATTGACCTGCCCCATTTTAATCTTCCAGCAGCGCCCACGCACGGTTCAGAACCCGTTTTGAGTTCGCCAGAATAATATCCTCACACTCAGAGCCCTGCGGTGTCACCTCCACGGAAAACATCATAGGCTCTGCCGCCCGGAAAAACCCCTCTTCCCGCAAAACCCGGAAATACTCGGTTACCTCCGCGACATCATTGGCGCCGTTCGGATAGCCAAACCGCGGGTGCTTGTCCCCGTAGGCGGCGCAATTGGGGCGCACCACCGCGTTCCCACAGTGCAGATGCGTAATGAACGGGCGCAGGGTCTGGATCACAAACCGGGTCGATTCGTGTGTCGTCGGGATGTGGCTGAGGTCCACCATCAAACCAAAGTTGGAGTTGGTCGTGCGGACATCCGCCGCAAAGCGAGCTGCATAGGGCGCCGGACCGATCAAGGCGCATTTGTCCATGTCATAGTCAAAGACCTCCAGCTCGATCTCCATATCTTTCTCTCCGGCATAGCCGCAAACAGCCCGGACCGTTTTCAACAGCTGGATGTAGGCAAGATCCTTGGTCTCTTCCCGCCACCTCCCTGCCATAATGGCCACGCGCTTCGCCCCAAGCTCCTGCGCCTCATCCACACAGCACTTCAGCAGGTCCTCCGCAGCTGCGCGATGCGTTTCGTCAACCGCGTTGGGGTTCAGCCCCGTGGCTAAAAGCCGCGGCTGCGCCCCGTATCCTACTGTGAGATGGGACTGCGCCAGCAGCCCCTTCACTTCCTTGCGCACCCGGGGATCTTCAATATGTGTGACCTCAACCGCATCAAAATACTCGTCCTCCGCAATTTTACGCACGGCGGACAGTACCTCCGTGTGGGGATAGCTCATCCACTGAATGGTACTGATCTGAAAATACTTATGGATTGATTCTTTCATAAATTTACATCCCTTTTATACGCCTAGGTATGCCTTCTTCACATCTTCATTATTGAGCAGGTCATCTCCCGTCCCGGAAAGCAAAACCCTGCCATTTGCGATCACGTATCCGCGATCCGCGATGGAAAGCGCCATGGATGCATTCTGCTCGATCAGCAGCACGGTTTTTCCCATGGCCCGGATCTTTAAAATCAGCTCAAATATCTCCTCTACAATGATCGGCGCCAGGCCCAGCGACGGCTCATCCAGCATAACCATTTGGGGGTTCATCATCAGCCCCCGGGCGACCGCCAGCATTTGCTGTTCGCCTCCCGAAAGGCTTCCGCCAACCTGGCTGCACCGCTCCGACAGCCGGGGGAATAGGGCAAACTGTGTGTCTACCAGCTCCGTGATCTGCGCCTTTGTCAGCTTCTTGTTCCCCAGTGTCCCCATCAACAGATTCTCATAGACTGTCAGGGAAGGGAATATGCGCCGGCCCTCCGGGACGTGGGCAAGCCCTAAATGCACTACCTTTTCCGGTGATAAATTGGTAATATCCGTTCCGGCAAATTCAATTCTGCCCCCGTCTTTGGCGGCCAGGGATGAGATCGCCATCAGCGTTGTGGTCTTGCCTGCACCATTGCTCCCGATCAGCGTAACAATCTCATGTTCCTTCACTTCCAAGCTGATATCCCGAAGCGCCTCCACGTGGCCGTAGCGGACACTCAGGTTGTCAATTTTGAGCACAAGCAATCACCTCCTGCCGATTTTTCCAGAGCCAAAATATGCGGCCTGAACCTGGGGGTCATTGCTTACAACGTTCGGAGGCCCCGCGCAGATTTTTTCTCCAAAGTTCAGAACCATAATTTGGTTACAGCTGTTCATTACAAACTTCATGTCATGCTCAATCAGCAAAATCGTCTGGCCGCTGGCGTTGAGCTGCTTCAGGAAATCCTGCAGCGCATCTGTCTCCAGACGGTTCATACCGGCGGCCGGTTCGTCCAGCAGCAGGATTTTAGGGTCAGTTGCCAGGGATCGCGCGATTTCCACCCTCCGCTGGATGCCATAGGAGAGGTTCCCCGCCATTACGCCGGCATACTCTGAAAGGCCAACGTATTTCAGCATCTCCAGGGCTTTCTCCGTTGCAAATTCCTCATCCTGCCGGTAAGTCTTTGTGTGCAAAACCGCATCGTAAAGCCTGCTCTTTGTGGCCATGTGGCAGCCAATTTTTACATTTTCCAGTACAGACATATACTGAAAAAGCTGGGTGGACTGGAATGTCCTGGCGATGCCTACCCTGCTGATACGATCAGGGCGCAGGTTGCTGATGTCCTTTCCGCAGAGGAATACCTTTCCCTCTGTCGGCCTATAAATGCCGGAGCAGACATTGAAAAATGTGGTCTTACCAGCGCCGTTCGGCCCGATGATGCCAAAGATATCACCTGCGTTGACTGTCATGCTGACGTTATTGACAGCTTTGAGTCCGCCGAAATATCGGGAAACACAGTCCGTTCTCAAAATTTCACTCATTTTGAGCCCCCCATCAGCGACGAGATTTTCCCCTTTTTCATTTTCCATCCCCTGCCGCCGGCAAGTACGCTGTCCGAAGCTCCCGCCAGCCCCTGCGGCCGGACCCACATCATGGCGATAATCAGAACGCCATACATCACGAAGCGCCATTCCCCGATCGGACGGAGAACCTCCGTCAGCCCGTTGACGACCACAGCGCCGATGACAGGTCCCACCAGGGTGCCTTGTCCGCCGATGATGACCATGCTCAGAATGTTGAAGCCCTCGTCCAGCGAGAAGACTGCGGAGTCAATATACTGTACATAGGGTGCGTAAACGGCGCCGCAGATGCCGGCCCAAAACGCGCTGTACATAAAATTCACCAGCTTGGCGGAGGAGGTCCTGATGCCCAGCGATTTCGCAGCCAGTTCATTTTCCCGAATTGATATCCAGCTGCGGCCGATGCGCGAGTGGATGACGCGGCCGCTGACAAACAGAAACACAATTGCGAGGGCCAGGAAAATATAATAGAATTTCAGCGGGGAATCAAATGTAAACGCAAAAAAGGCGGGGCGGGGGATATCCTTGATTCCAAAAGAGCCGCCTGTGAGGCTTTGCCAGTTCAGCGCAATGATCCGAATCACCTCGGAAGCGCCAAGGGTGATGATGGAGAGGTAGATTCCCTTCATTCGCAGGGTCGGGATTGCAACGATCATCCCGACAATCGCAGCAAAAATACCCGCCAGCGGGAGCACCAGCCAGAAGCTTACGCCAAACCGGGTGGAAAGGATCGCCGCGGTATACGCGCCGACACAGAAAAACCCGGCGTGCCCCAGCGACATCTGCCCGCTGTATCCATTGATGATGTTCAGCGACCCGGCCAGCGTGCAGCACATAAGGATTCGGCAGAAAATCCGTATCGTCGAATTTTTGAACCCCAGCAGCGGAGCCGCCACCAGCAGGGCAAGCAGCACAAGAAGCAGATATCCCCTGTATTTCGTTGAAAGCTCTTTCAAGTTTTTCATTATGGACGAGCTCCCTTCTTGACTGCGAATCCCTGGGGGCGGATAATCAGAACCAGGATCAGGAAGCAGAACGCAAACGCGTCGCGGAAGCTTGCGCTGGAAAAAGAGATGCCGAAGTTTTCGATAATGCCGATGCACAGCCCGCCCAGCGCGGACAGGCGGGTATCCGTCATCCCTCCGAGGATTGAGGACGAAAAGGCTTTCATGCTCAGCATACTGCCCATCGTCGCATAGCAGGTCTGATAGTAGATGGCCATCAGCATACCGGCCACCCCGCCGATCCCGCATCCGATGCAGTTGCCGATCATGGCCGTCCTTTTGACGTTGATCCCCACCATGTACGCCGCTGTTTTTTCCTGGCTGACCGCGCGAAGGGCGATGCCGCCCCGCGTCTTGCTCATGTACAGGGACAGCAGAACCGCCAGCACCACCACAACGGTCAAAATAACGATCTGCAAGAGGTTGATGGTGACCGGACCCAAGGTGAACACCCTGTTGTCAATAATGTTCAGCATCGGCTTCCTGTTGGCGCCAAAGCATATCTGCGCCAGGTTTTTCACCACCATACTGAACCCAACGGTGCAGATCAAAGAGATGTGGCGCGGCGAATTTAAAAACTTCTCGTAGCAGATTTTGTACACCGCTACGCCCAGGAGCCACGATGCGCCGAAGTAAAACAGCAGCCCGAGGAAAATATTATTGCCAGCAAGCAGAAAGCTGTAATATGCGGCGAAGGCGCCGATCATCATCACTTCCCCATGCGTAAAGGTGACCATGCCGGTAATGCCCGCGACAACCGAATAACCAATCGCCATCAACGCATAGATTGCGCCCTGACAGATGCCATTTATCAATTGATCTACTATATACTGCAATTGCACAAACCTCCCCATTCATTCATAGGCAAAAGGGATTTTCCATACGGTTTGCAGGGTCAGGCCGCGCCTTTATCCGGCGGCACGGGCCGCCCGCCAACGCTCCTTTCAGGTCTGGGGGAACCATATGTCCTCCATATGATCCCCCCAGAGCAGCCTAAAATTCCCTGTTATTGATTGGCGTAGTCGTAATCGCACTTCAGGACATACTCGCCGTTTTCAATCTGATAGATCAGGTAGGTCCGAACAATATCACCGATCTCCGTAAACGCGATGGGGCCAGTCAAATAGCTGCCTTCCGTCTTGGCAAGGTTGTCTCGGATCGCGTCCCGCGTGATGTCATCACCACAGGCGGCAATGGCTTCGGCCAAGATCGCAACGGAGTCATAGGCGTAGCCTGCCATCTGGGTGGGGCCGAACCCCGCGCGCGTGGTAAACTCCTCCAGGAACCGCCCGGTGACCGGGTCGCCGGCGTTGAAGTTAACGGTGGCGGTGCACAGCGTCCCCTCGCAGTTTTCGCCGCACAAGCTGATGACCTGCGTATTCGTGCTGATGCCGATCATGGTAATGGGCACATCCCAGCCGGCGCCGCGAATGCTGTTGATGATGTTGGACGTGCTGCCCTGGTCGATGATGGCCACATGGTCGGGGCTGGCGGCGCGGGCCTTTGTAATGAGTGCGGAAAAGTCCGTCTCGCCGTCGGCATAGCTTTCCGCAAAGCAGATCTCCAGCCCGCTGAGCCCCGCACCTTCCTTAAATGCCTCAAAGGCGGAAACGCCGTAGTCGGAATTGAGGTAGAACACGGCCACACTGTCTGCCTCCGCGTACTTCTTAATGGCGTACTGGGCGGCATAGGAGCTTTCCGCGCTGGCACGGCCGGAAATGGAGAACGCGTAATCGCTCATGGGGGCAAATGCCGCGTTGGAGCCGGTGGGCGCCAGCAGCACAATACCGGCTTCGTCGCAGACCGGGGCAGCCGCCATGGAGCAGCCGGAGGTGAAGTCACCCAGGATTGCCACAATCTTGTCATCCTCCGCAAACCGGGACGCCAGCTCCGCAGACTGGTTCTGGTCGCCCTTGGAGTCCGCAATTTCAAGCACCAGCTCGCGGCCGTTGATGCCGCCCGCCGCGTTGATCTCCTCGGCCTTCATCTTCATTGCCACTTCAAAGGTCGTCCCGTATTCCGCCATACTGCCCGTCAGAGGCGCCAGAACGCCGACATGTACCGGCTCGGCCGGGCTGGTACCGGGGACGCTATCGCTGGAATTGCTGTTCGGGGAATTGGAACCTTCCTGGGCCGGATTACTCGTACACGCGGAGAGCAGGTAGACAGCCATAACGAGTGCAAGGATCAAACTAATTCGCTTTTTCATCTTGTTCCTCCTTCATGTGCGTTGTTTGTTTTTACCGTATCCCTTATATGTGAACCGATGATTGCCGGTACGCGTCCCCGCAAGCATCGAAGCCGAACCTGCACCTTCAGATGCTTGCCCGACGTTTTTTGATAAACTCCCGCGCATGGCTCCACGCGTCCTCAAACGAGCGTCTGAAGCGCACCACCGGCCCAAAGTCCTCATACTCCTCCGGCTGGATCTCATGGAGGTAGTACGCCTGCTTGAAGTCCGGCATTTTCTCTGTCAGCACGTCAATCACCTCATGGGACGCAGGCCGGCAGAAGCGGTCCACCACAGGCGGGTTCTGCTCCAGCAGCTTATCAGCGGTGCCGTCCCAGTTGATGGTGACTGCGGCATCCGCGCCAACCATCTCCGTAAAGTGGTGCAGCCCGCGGGCGCCGCCGCTGATCATCCCCACCTCCGGCCAATGGGTCTTTGTAATCTGGTAGATCTTTTTCGCCACGATACCGCCCGCCTGCCACAACGCGTCGCTGGAAATGTCGATCTGTTCTTTCTCCGCGCTGGCTTTCAAGTGCTCATCGAAAATCCCCGCGATGTGTGAGTAATAGACGACGGGCGGGTTCTTGCTGTCCGCCGCAGCCTCTTCGTAGGCGCTGCAGACATCCACGGCCTGGCGCAGCGCCATCACCTCGGTGGCGTTAATCGGAGTCCCCTCCCGCAGCAAAACACGGATCGCCCGCAAGCCGCTGACAGTTGCCGGGATCTTTGCCATAATGTTGGGATAGTTCGCCCGGTTGAACCGCGCACAGTCAATGATGCTCTCCTCCGACTCATCAAAGGGATCTCCCTGGATGCTGACATACCCATATTTGCCATTGGATGCCTCATAAAGCGGCATAAACCGCTCGGCCACACGCTCCACCAACGCGCGCTGGAGCTTGATCAATGCCTCGTTGCCGTCCTCTTCCGTTTTCAGGATCTCGTCCAGGATCTGCACCGCCGCATCCTTATCCGCGCTGTTCAAAATTTTCCATGTATAGGCGGGATTCTGTGTGCAGCCCACAGCGCCCGCATGCAGCGCCATCTCCGCCTGATTGATCGTCACATTGTTGATCCAAAATTTCGTGGGGGTCTGCTTGCTCACGCGAATAAAGTAATCGTTCATAACCATTCTCTCCTCCATAATTAAAGTTTACGTGCCGTAGAATCAGTCATTTTCCAACATGATATGCAGGATTTCAACATCAGTCTGTTCCATCCCCAGCCTTCCCATGCGCCCGACGCTGGCAACTGTCTTATCCACATCCGACTTCACCAGACCGTCGCCGGGCCGGAACACAAAACCGTCCTTTGCCAAGTCGTACGCCATCAGCGCCGTATCCAGCGCTTCGGCGATCTTGGCGGCGCAGGACGCCTTCGCCCCGTCGCACACCATGCCGCCTATGGTTGCCAGCGCGTTCGTAATCGTGGCGGAAATGACGGGAAGCCCATCCCCATGCAGATAGGCAATCCCGCACGCGGCCCCCACCGCTGCGCATACCGCCCCGCAAAACGCCGACAAGCTGCCGATATGCTTTTTCTGCATCAGTGCGATCAGATTGGACACAACCAGCGCCCGAAGGGTTGTGTCCCGGCCGCTGGACAGCTCCTTTGCATACTCCAGAACAGGCAGTGATGCAGTCATGCCCTGGTTGCCGCTCCCGGAGTTGATCACCACCGGCAGGTCACAGCCGCTCATTCGGGCATCGGACCCAGCGGCGGCCGCCGCCTTTGCCCGGAGCCGGGTATCGCTTGGGTCACCGTGCCGCAGAAGCATCCTCCCAATCCCAACGCCGTAAAGCTTGTCCAGCCCTTCTTTGGAAATGGCGGAGTTATATTTGATCTGACGCTCCAGAACTTCCGCCACATCGTCCAAATCCACTGCGTCCGCAAAGCGCAGAATATCCCTGGTGTTCAACAAGTTCTTGTCTGTGCAGGCTGATTTCCCGCAATCGTTCTGTGTAAAGAGTGCCACCCCGTTTTTAGCGACCCGGACAACATGGGTGTGGGCGGTCCTTGTCTCCACCTCCACCACATCGCTCCCCTCCTGGAGGGTAACGATGATATGCAGGTTCTCATCCCCTTCAATCAGGGAGCAGGTGCAAACATGCTGCGCCTTCAGTTCCACCGCGCGGCGCCGGTCCTCCTCCGTAACTGTTTGCAGCACCTCCAGACCCAGGTCAGGGTCGCCATGCAGCATCCCTAAAATTGCGGCGGTTTCCACGCCGTACTGCCGGCCGGAATTGGGGACGATCACGCTTTTTACATTTTTAATAATATTCCCGCTGCACGCAACATCCATCCGTTCCGCCTCACGCCCCAGCACCTTTCTGGCCAGGGCGCTTGCGTACGCAATTGCGATGGGTTCGGTGCAGCCCAGCGCGGGAACCAGTTCCCCGCGTAAAATGGCAACATAGTTTTCATAGATTTCTCTTTCCATCTCTTATAGCATCCTTTTCAAATCTTAATTTTCCATTCTATCAATTTGCATTTTTGGTTTTCTCATTGTATAATAAGGCATAATATGCAAAGCACACAAAGGAGCAGGCAATGAGCTTAAAAAGAATTCAGACAATTGTAAAACAGATGTGCACAATATGCAGCGAAGCGGTAAATGCAAACTTCATTGTAGCCGATGACAATCTGGAGAAGATTGCGAGCAGTTACATCACGCATACCAAGGACGAGCTCAAGCCCATTTCACCTAATTCCATCATCGCACGAGTGATTAAAAGCCAGCAGCCGGCCGCCGTTGAGCGGAAATCCAGGGACTACAGCTGCAGCAACTGTAAGGATCGGGACATTTGCAGCGTAAAGCACCTGGTCTGCGTCCCCATTTTCTCCTTTGGCGCGGCAATCGGCGCCATTGCTGTGGAGTCTCCATCCAAGCCCCTGATCGAACGCTTCGGGTCCATACAAAATGTCGTAAAGTATTTAGATGATACTGCCTCCCTGCTGGCCGATATTGTCAACCTTGATGCGCAGCGGAGCCGTTCGGATCTGACGCCACCCAGCTTGGAGCCGGAGGAGGGCTGCGCGGAAGCAGGCTATGCCGTCACGGACAAAGACGGGCAGATTATAGCGTATAATGCGGCCCTAACTCAATTTTTCCCGCGCAATTGGAAAGAAAAGATATATTACATCCACGATCTGATCAATTCCCCCGCAGATATCAAGCCCAACCAAGAATCCTTTTTCTTTTACTCCGGGTTCGAGCACGCCGATTTCTGGGGGACCGTTACCGTCCTCTCCTGCGCCGGCCAGCCTTCCGCCCCGGAGGCAAAAGTCTACTATTTCAGGAGCCTGAGAAAACGCGGCAGCGCTTATGAAAATTACGACCTTGTCTCCAAAGATTCGTTTTTTCTGGCGGCCTGTAGTTCGCAGTTCCAAACCGTCATCACCCGTGCGGACTATTTTGCGAAGAGCCGCATCCCCGTCTTACTCTGCGGAAATGACGGGGACGGCAGAAACTTGATCGCCCGGTATATCCACACATCCTCCATTCGGAAATACGACCACTTTGTCACCGTCGATTGCTCCGAGATCCCCCTGCTGGAACAGGTGGATTTCGTTTTTGGCCCCCTCCAAAGCGGGATGCTCACAGGGGTTTTGTGGAAGGCAAACAAGGGCTGCATATACTTTAAAAATATTGAGTATATGTCCCTTGCGCTCCAGGAAAGGATCGCCGGGCTCCTCATGGGGCGGATCTCGCCCCGCAGCTACAACATCTTTGGAAGGCTTGACATCCATTTCCTTTTTTCCACGTCGAACAATTTTAGCGGTCTGCAAAGCCTGGGATACTTTGACAAAAATCTGTTCAATATCCTTGCCGATAGTGTGATACAGATGCCGCTGATCGACCCCGGCAGCCCTTACCTGAATACGGTGATGGACGATATGGCCGAACTGTTTTCCGCAAAGTTCAACTGCGTCGGCTTTACCATCGGAGACGAGCTCAAAGCAATGATAAAGCGCAACTCCTACTCCCTTCTGGACCTTCAGCGGTATATTGAGATCATTATGAAGGAAGCGTCGAAAAAGAAGATTGATATTTCCGATATCCCACAGTTTGAATCGCTGCTGGCCAACGAATCCCATGAGTCCAACGAGGACAGACAGATGGAATTGATCAAAGTTCTGATGAAGCGTAATATGAAACGCAGTGACATTGCCAAGCACCTGGGGATCAGCCGAGCCACACTGTACCGGCGGATCGCCAAGCTCAATTCAGGGGCTGACCCAAATAGCTGACGGCTTGTATCACGCCCTTATTTTAGCACCACCCAAAGCGAAATGTATATTTGCAAAATGAACGAAATACTGCCCCCATTTTTTCCAGATTCAATTTAATTCAAGATTTTTTTAGCGGAAATATCAAAAAAATGCAGCGCTGCGCCGCAGCCGTTTTAAAATCCAGAAAAAATATGAGACATAGATGTTTCTTTTTAACATCTGTGTCTCATATTTTTTTAAAAAAAGAAAAAGTGTCTCATACGTCGTTTGACATTCAATAGTCGATCCTTTAGACTGACACTGCAAAGCACAGCGAACGAAAGCGAAAGAAATGTACAGGGAGTCACATCTATGAAGGATTATATCGAGAATCTCCCCCTGATCGACACACACATGCACAGAATCTCCCATTTGCGCGAGCCGGATTTTGGGCAGATCGCCGGAGGTGTGTTAAGCGGACCAAATCAGCACTACCACTCCCGGCAGCGCATTTTGTTTGGGGTACTGGTGGATGAGCTCCGCAAACGGTTTACAATGCCTGAGACAGCACCTCCACTCGCAGTGGAGGAGGAACGGGCGCGCCGGGTCCGCGAAAACCCCCGCGCATACTATCAATCCTGCTTCGAACATGCAAATGTCGCCATGTACTGCATTGAGACGGGTTCCCCTCTCCGCAGCAAAGCGTTTCTCCCGGATGAAATCAACTTTTTTGATTCCTGCATCCCTGAAGAAAGCAGGAGCTACATCCTTCGGATCGAGCGCTTCGCTGACGAACTGCTTCCAGCGGCGCTGCGCTTTGAAGAGTTTGAGCAAACGCTCCGTGAGCGGCTGGCCCAGCAGGTCCGCGCCCAGCACGCCGTCGCGCTGAAGTCGGCCATTGCCTACTATGCCGGCCTGAACCTCCAGATCCCCGCGTGGGAGGATGCCAAGTCAGCCTATGAAAAGCTGCTGGGGGGCGTCCATACAAAAGCCGATGAGCACGTATTTTATACACATACCCTGATGCTGGGGTGCGAGGTGGCAGCTGAGTGCCAGATCCCCCTGCAAATCCATACTGGGCCCGGCAACAGCATTTATTTTGACCACAGGAGCTTTAACCCCGCCCTGCTCACAGAATTTCTCCGGGACAAGCGCGTATTTAATCGGATTACCGTCATACTACTCCACGCAGGGCACCCCTATGAGGAGGAGACTGGTTTTCTTGTCTCACAGTATCCAAATGTATATACGGATCTCTCCCAGACGTTTCTTTTCTCATCACTGATGGCAAAGGAAAAGATCCGTGCGCTGTTTGAGTATGCTCCATTGGACAAGATCATGTACGGCTCGGACGGTGTGCTGTTCCCGGAGATGTACTGGTATGCGCCGCGAAGGTTTCGGGAGCTGCTTGCCGATGTGCTGGCCGCCTTAAAAGAGGAGCACTTCATGAGCGCCACCCGTGCAAAAGCTGTTGCGAAGGCAATCGCCTATGACAACGCGCTGTCCTGCTATACAAAGCTACAGGATATGCTCTGAGGAAACCACCAATATATGGTTTTCATATACTTATGACGGCAGATAAGAAAGGAGAAACAACAATGCAAATGACAAGCAAAGAACGCCTGATGGCTGCAATCAAGCGCGAGGATGTGGACCAGATCCCCTTTGGCATGTGGTACCACCTCCCCCACGCCGACCAGGATCCCGTCCTGCTGGCCGAAACGCAGGTGCGCCTTGCCCAGAACCTGGAGCTTGACTTTATCAAGCTGATGCCCTTTGGGAACTTCCAGGCCTCGGACTTCGGGTTGAGCTGCGACTACTTCTGCACCCCTAATGACATGGTTTTCGAGCGAAAGTTCGCCATTGAGGATGTAAAGGAGTGGGGCGAGCTGAAGGAACTGCCGGGTTCTTTCGGCAACCACGGAAAGACGCTGATGATCGCTCAGCAAGTCAAAAAGCATCTGAAGAAAAAGGAGATGCCCATTCCTTTTGTTCAGACCATCTTCAGCCCCCTCACCATCGCGAAGAAGCTGGCCGGCCCGCGGGTGCTTACCGACCTGCGTGAGCATCCTGAGTACGTGCATCATGCGCTGGATGTCATGACCAAGACCTGTATTAACTTTGTGAAAGAGAACCTTGACGTGGGGGTTGCCGGCTTCTTCTTCGCCACGCAATGCTCTACATACGATTTCCTGACCGAGGAAGAATACATCATGTTCGGCCGTGCCTATGATCTGAAGGTAATCGACGCGTTCAAGGATCAGACCTGGTTCAACATCATGCACATTCACGGCGATAATACCATGTACAAATTGATGGCCGATTATCCGCTGCAATGCGTCAACTGGCATGACCGCTGGGCTAAGCCCAACCTTGCCGAAGCGCGCGAGCTTACCGACCGCTGCCTGATGGGCGGCATCAATGAAAAATGGCTGAAGGACGCCACCATCCCCCAGGTCCATCAGCATTTGAAGCAGGCAGTTGACATGGCCGGGCGCAATGGTCTCATCCTTACCCCGGGCTGTGTCGCGGCAACCAATACGCCGATGAAGAACTATATCGCATGCCGGGATGCGGTCAAAAATCTTTAAACAATTAAGAGAATATTGCTGAAAAGGCGGCCGATGCAAAACATCGGCCGCCTCAGCCTGTCGAAAAAGTCTGCCAGAAGGCAGACTTTTTCGGCTTTATGTGGTAAAATAAAACAGGGTGAGAAAAATGATGGAAAAGGGAAAAATGGAGCGGGGCGTGGTGGAACTGGTAGATACAGAGAGCCTGGTTTCAGAGGAACACCTGCTGCGGAAAGTGGACGAGGCAGTGGACTTCAGGAAGCTGTATGAGATGGTGGAGCCGCTGTACAGCGAAGAAGATGGACGGCCCAGCATCGATCCGGTGGTACTGTTTAAGATCGTGCTGCTCCAGCATCTGGACGGGACAGCGTCGCTGCGGGGGACGCTGCGCAGGGCGCAGACAGACGCCGCGTACCGGTGGTTCTTGGGATACACTTTGAACGAGGAACTGCCGCACTTCTCCACGGTGAGTTATAATTTCCGGCACCGGTTCACAGAGGAAACGATAGAAGCGGTATTTCAATGGATATTAGAGGAAGCGGGGGCAGCGCAGGCACTGTCTCCGGCGGCAGTGTTTATAGACGGGACGCACATCAAGGCCAGCGCAAATCTGAACAAGAAAATCAAGCAGGAAGTGCCGGCGGCGGCGAAGCGGTATCGGGATGAGCTGCTGGCGGAGATCAACGCGGACCGGGAGATCCATGGGAAGAAGCCCTTCGATGATGAGGACGAGCCACCCAGGCCCACCAAAAAGAAGCGGGACAACACCTCGAAAAAGAAACTGGCGCGGCGGAAAAAGGCGGGCATCAAAACCGTAACGAAAAGCACAACAGACCCGGATTGTGGTGTGTTTGTGAAGGGGAAACACCAGCGGCAGTTTGCCTATGAGGCCCACACCGCCTGCGACAAGAACGGCTATGTGCTGGAAACGGTGGTAACTGCGGGCAACGTCCACGACAGCGTGGCTTTCGATGATGTTTATGACAAAGTGACACAGACATTCCCGGAAATTGAAACCATTGTGGCGGATTCCGCCTACAAGACGCCCCATATCTGCAAAAAAGTGTTTGACGATGGCCGTGTGTTGTCCACCGCCTACAAGTGCCCCATGACCATGAAAGGCGGGCACGAGTGGTGGAAGTATGTTTACGATGAATATTATGATTGCGTGATCTGCCCGGAATACCAGCCCTTGGTCTACCGCACCACCAACCGGGACGGATACCGGGAATATTGCAGCGACCCCAAAATATGTGCCCAATGTTCCACCCGGCAGTTATGCACCCGCTCCAAAAACTGCGTAAAGACCGTCCTGCGGCACATCTGGAAGGACTATGAGGAGCTGGCTGACGACGCCAGATACACCCCGAAATATCAAGAGCTTTACGCAAAACGCAAAGAAACCATTGAGCGGGTCTTTGCCGATGCCAAAGAAAAGCATGGTATGCGCTATACGCTTTATCGAGGTCTGGCCCAAGTCTCCAAATGGGTGAGGCTTAAATTTGCTGCCATGAACCTCAAAAAGCTGGCTCGATGGAAAGCAAAACGGCATGCCCAGCTCTTTCACCCGCCATATTTTTACGCTATTTACCTTTTCCTGTTTTTACGGCCTGCCTGGAGATTCCCCTGGCAGGCCGCTTTTCGACAGGCTGAGGCGGCCGATGCAAAACATCGGCCGCCTTTTTCCTATAAAATTCACCTCAAAATAATCCCGCCGGTTATGCGGATAGAATCACCCTTTTCCGCCTCTGGCCTTGCAAATCAGCTGCGTCATGGTGCCCATAGGGCAGTAAACGCACCAACTGCGGGGCTTGAACAAAACCATCGTGACCAGCCCCAGCACGGTGGAAGTCAGCATCACGCTGTAGAACCCGAACGCGAACTGCGCAACGCCAGGATGCAGCAGCGTCCCGTGATACGCCCAATGCCACGGCAGCTTAAAGGTCCACAGCAGCGTCACCGCCTGCCGCAGATCCTGCACACCGGCAAAAACCAGATAGGTATTCCACAGCATCTGGAAGAACATGATGAAAAAGAAAATCAGAAAACCGTAGCGAAACCACTTGCTCCTCATCCACTTGGGAATATCCTTTTTCCGGGACAGGCCAAAGCGCCCACCCAGCAGGCCAAATACCTGTCCCCGGCCACAGTAATGGTTGCAGTAGCCTTTTGTCCCCCTGACAGCGGAAATGATCAGCGGGATAAAAAAGAACAGCAGGCCCAGCCACGCAAACAGGATATTGAAAAATCCCAGCGCCAAATAGGTCAGCTCCACTATCCACAGGTAATCATACCAGCGCTTTTTCACGGTTGCACCTCCTGAAGTTCAATGACAGAGGCAGGACACTCCCGTTCGCATCTGCCGCAGCCTACACACACTTCCCCATTGACCACCGCTCGGATCCCGCGCCATACCTCAATGGCGGACACAGGGCATACCTTCGCACAGCAGCCGCAGGCAACGCAGGCGCCGGCGTCTACAACAGCCCGCCGCTTTTTTCTCGTCCCCATACCATGACCTCCCAAACTTGATGAGCGGATTATATCAAGCCAGCCCGGCAAACACCGTGATAAAATCACGCTCCGGCCGGAATGTGGCAAACCCCATCTATCCCTCGGGCCCCAGATCCGGCTCGTCCCAAAGGACAATGGTTTTTCCTGTCCGCCCCTCCGTCTCAAACAGGATAATCTCATTCTCCCCCATCCGCAGCCAAGGGGCAGGCAGATAAAGCCGTCTTTGGGGCCCCTTATCCCAGAACCGTCCCAGCGCCCTACCGTTAACAAAAACCGTCCCCTTCCCCCAGCCGGACAGGTCCAGGAAGGTGTCGGCGGGAGAATCCACCTCCAGCGCAAAACGGTAGAACGCCGGGGATGCGGCCTCCCCGTCAGAAAAGACCAGGCTGTTCAAATTATCCAGCGGCAGGGCGCCTCCCATTCCACTACCCGGCCCAGCTTCTCCAGCCATGAGAACAGGTCCGCCCTGCCCCGGCAGTGCAGTTCCCCATAGGCCCGCGCGGCAAGGGAACGGGCAGCGCCCCTGTGCTGCCCGGATTAAACCGCTCCAGCACCCGCTGGATGGCAAAATACTTCTGCGTTAGCCGCCCGTCCTCCGACAAGGGCGCATCATAGTCGTAAGAAGTCACATCGGAGGTGAGCCGTCCATAATCATTGGCCCCATTCATCCATCCAAAGCTGGTGCCCCCGTGAAACATGTAGAAATTGACGCTTCCCTACCTCAATATGTACGCCAAGTCACCTGCACCCCCCCTCTGAGCCGGTGCGGTGATGGCCCTCATCCCCCCAGGCGTCAAACCAGCCCACCCATTCTCCGTCCTCCTTCAACGCAGCGCTTCCCCGTTCACAAACTTGCCCCCGAACACCGTCTTCAGCAGGATCTCTATGTCGAACAGCACACTCCAGTGCTCGATGTAGTACACGTCATGCTCCACCCGCGCCTTGATCGACGTGTCGCCCCGCAGGCCGTTCACCTGCGCCCAGCCCGTGATCCCGGGCCGGACCTGGTGCTTCACCATATACAGCGGCACGTCCTCCTTGAACTTCTCCACATAGTACGGGATCTCCGGCCGCGGGCCCACCAGGCTCATGTCGCCCTTCAGCACGTTGAAGAACTGCGGCAGCTCGTCCAGCGAGCATTTCCGCATGAACGCGCCGAACCTCGTCTTCCTCCCGTCGTGGTTC
>CAJUKT010000045.1 GCA_910587255.1 uncultured Oscillospiraceae bacterium | reverse complement strand
TGTAACCAATCACGCAATATGTATTTTTGTCCGCAATATATAATCGGCAAAATCTATTGATAACTCTATATTTTTGAGGTGTTTTGATTGCGGACGCAAAATGTAACTTTTGCTATAGAAACCGAATATTGCGGACACAAGGAAAACTGTTTAAAAACCCCGCAAGCCCTGTTAAATCAAGGCTTGCGGGGTTTTTAAAGTGAATATCAAAAAAAGGAAATATTGCGGACAAAGTGTAAGCTGCCAAAACGAATTTATATTCAATTCTGACGAATAAATATTCATTTATTTATTCTAAGCCCAGTTCTTTATTAAAAAAAGATTCAAACTCTTGAATATCTTTTTTTAAAATTTCAATTAAATCATCAGGAAAAGGAAATATATGTGGTTGCTGTTGTTCCAGTGCTTGCTTATGGAACGAAACATAAGAATTTATATGGTAAAACAATTTATAACAAATGTCATAGTAAGATTCCTTTACTGCGTCCTCCTCCAAGCCAAAGTCCAAAATGTTCACAAATAAGTCTTCTAATTGAACTACTCTGGAACGTATGGGTGTATTGTCTCTTGTCCGTATGTGATTCATACGTGACACGATATCACAAATCCTATCCTCCATTTCATACTCAAGCTCCAATGTCTCAATTGCATCGGAATCAGTACCGTAGGTAAGCCAATCTTCGCTAACATTAAATTCTTTGCTAATAAGTTTAATCAAAGCGGAAGAAGGGACGGTTTTTCCCTTTTCAATGGCAGAAATATGGGCATTTGTGACACCCACACGTTTTGAAAATTCAATTTGATTTAGCTTAAGATTTTTGCGTAGTTCTTTTATCCTTAAACCGATTCCATCCACTGTGATGCCTCCAAATCAAATAATTTGATTTTATTCGATTATCCCCTTGAAAAATCAAATCATTTGAAGTATAATATTAGTGTACTCATTTATTCTAAACTATTTTTCTCTTAAAGTCAATTGGAGGGAACAAAAGTGGTTTGCATAGGGGAAGCTGTGAGAATTGTAAGAGAAGAATGTGGGTTGTCTCAAAAAGAATTTGGAAAAACCCTATCTGTGTCGCAATCTTATATCTCTCAAGTTGAACGTGGTCATGAAACTCCCACACCGATGTTTATCAAGCTGTTTTGCCTCTTGTACGCTGTCGATGAGGATAGTTTTATCTGATAAGCCTCTCTGCTTTTGAATGGGACGTAGGCTGTTTTACAAAAGGGGGTGAAGGCCGTTGACTTGGCTTTCTACAGCGCAAGCCGCTAAGTTGGAAGGATGTAGTGAAAGAACACTACGTCGGAACAAAGATAGATATAAGCTCCGCCTTGTCAACGGTGTAGGTGGAGAGCATGGTAAGCAGTATGAATTTCTCTTAGAATCCCTCTCTGCTTCGGCTCAGGCCCGCTACCGCGGCGAACAAGAGCAGCAGGCCACAGACGTGCGCTTGTCCCTGACCGATAGCCAGCGGGAGCAACTGGATTTTAAGCAAATGGCAGTCTTAGACTATCAAACCTTCAAAGCTACATATCCCAAAGCGGACAAGCTCCAAGCTTTCCTTACACAACACAATGAAAACTTTCCAGATAAACCCCTCACAAAACGGCAGTTAAACCACTGGGAACGCCTGTTTAACCGGGACGGCATAGCCGGATTGGTGGATAGGCGTGGGGGCTACAACAAAGGGCAGTCCTCTATCCAAGAGGATGAGAAGGAGGTATTTTTAAGTTTTTGGCTCCAGGAGAAAGGAACAAAAAGCGGTGGGCCGTCCGTGGCCTCCTGCTACCGCCTGACACAGCGGGTATTCCCAGATCGGCAGCTTGCCAGCGTGTCCGCCTTTGAGCGGCTGGCCCGGAATATTTCTTATCCCACGAAAGTCCTGGCCCGAGAGGGCGAAAAAGCGTTCAACGATAAGTGTATGCCCTATATACCTATGGACTATACCAAACTGCACACAAACCAGCAGTGGGTAGCGGATGACCACGTATTTGACGTGCTGGTGGAGTTTCCAGACGGCCACGTTGGAAGGCCTTGGATTACAGGGTGGGAAGACCGAAGCAGCCGCTACATTGTGGGCTACCTCATGTCAGACCATGATCCCAACGCGAATGATATCTTAGATGCTTTCGCACGGGCTGTATCAGCTTTTGGTATTCCCGAAGGCGTACTCCTGGATAATGGCAAAAACTATACTGTTAAAGACCTGTTTAACAGGGATTTTACAATGTCGATTGCAAACCAAATGACACTTTCTGTCACAAACGCAATCAAATATAACGCCAAAGCAAAGCATATCGAACGCTTCTTCAACACCCTGGAATATAGCTATATGATTCATCTTGAATCATACATCGGAGCGAACCCAAAGCGCCGCCCAGAGCGGATGCAAACCGTCAATGACAAGCTCAAGGGCGTAGCAATGCCTTACGCCGAGTTCATTAAATACGTAGACCATGTAATCAGCATCTATAACAATTCCCCACACAGCGGCCACGGAATGAGCGGCATGACCCCATGCCAAGCCTATACTAATAATGTGACCGCCATTAGAACCGCAGACCCGGTGCTGCTGTCCATGTATTTCAAGCGCACAAGCAAACTTCTTAAAGTGGGTCGGAATGGGGTTCGGGTGCCAGAGCTGGAACAATATTACGATGCCAATGAGCTGTTTTCCCACCAAGGGGAGCGTGTCTACGCCCGTTATAACACTGATGACGTGCGTCAGGTCTATATCATTTCAGAGGATGGGAAGTTCATATGCACCGCTGAAAGCGTTGACCTTGGGTGTTTGGATGAGAAGCTGACCGCACAAAACCTCCGAAAGCTCAACGCCAAGAAAAAGGAGCGCCGGAAACAGGCACGGGCAATCATTCCAGATGTAGCCGTCCCCGGCGTCCAGCAGCTTGCCATAGAGAGTGGCCTCGCTTTTACTAAGCCAAATTTGAAGATGCTCCCTACTACACCAACGGCCAATTCGGAGCAGCATAAGACAGCCCAAGCAATTCAAGACGCACAGGAGCAGCACAGTGTCCAGCGCAGTAAGCGCGAAAAGCCCAAAAAGAAAGACCGTGAACGCGAAGACGCATTTTACAAATTTATGACTGAAGGAGGTCTCGGAGATGCCATTGGCGAATGAAAGCAGTTTGATACAAACCATGCGTGAACGTCTCGCACAGCACATTGAAGACACTGGAATCAGTCAAAGTCGCATAGCGAAAGAGTTGGGGGTGTCGAAGTCCACCGTATCTCTGTTTCTGGGCGGCACCTACAGCGGCAATAATCTGGAGCTCGCTCGGAACGTGGAGCAACTGCTTAACATGGGCGCGGCGCGTCAGGCCACCGCCCAAGTGCCGGAAATCTGCCTTAAAGTGAGGAACACGGTAGAGATTGAGCAGACGGCCAGAATCGCCCACATCCAAAGAAATATCGTCCTGATTTATGGCCCAGCTGGATGTGGTAAGAGTACCGCGCTCAAGCATTACGCATCTACCAATCGCAGTGTCGTTTATGTGGAGGCCGACGCCACCGTCAACACGGTACGCAGCATCTTAAAGCTCATCCTGCTGGCCATGGGCGAAGAAGGACGCGGGTCTACCGCTGACTTGATGCAGCGTATCCTTGCGAAGCTGATCGGAACAAGCCAGATGCTTATACTGGATGAGGCCCAGCACTTAAGTGAACGTTCCTTTGACGCGATCCGGGCCATCAACGACAAGGCCAACATCGGAATTGTGTATGCGGGGAATCCCAGCATATTGAAGCGGATGTACGGGCGGCAGGCTGAGGAATTCGACCAAGTCTACAGCCGAACCACCTATAAATGCTGTTTAAACAATGCTTTCACCAAGGAAGATATCGCCGCTATCTATGCCGGATTTGGTTTTAGTCCAGAATGCCTGGATTACCTTTATCACATCTCTAAACGCAAGGGAGGCTTGCGGTTGATGGTTAAGCAGTGCCAAACCGCGCAGAATATCGCGTTATCCATGGGCGAGGATTTTTCAGTAGAGCACTTGGAGGAAGCGGCCGCAAAGATGGGGATCGGAGGTATGCGATGATTTTTGAGATTCATGAAGAAATGCCAAGCGTGGAAATCATTCCGTGTGAAAATGCAACGAAGTCCGGCATATTATCCGCCTACAAGAATTACAGGAAACTAATCTATGGCGTCTCCGCAGTTGTTTATATGCTGGACAATATCGCCGAAGGTGCTTACAACAGGAGCGAGGCGATCATAGCAGGGCTACTATTGGATAAGGGTGTTTCTGGTGCAATTCTGGAATGGCAATGCAGAGGAATGCTCCTACGTGTAAATGGAGTTGACCTATTGGCCCTTGAAGAGCAAATCCTTGATAATAGCGATTTTCACAACGAATCGTTTTTCCCTGACATAGGTGGAAAATACATTTTGAAAAGCATGGACAAGGAAAATGAGAAAAGGACGGCTGTTACTGCAAATAACAGCCGCCCAGGTGCTGGGGCAACTTCCCGTTAGAAGTCCCTTACAGTATACCATCTGTTTCACGGTTTTTCAAGATAGGACAAGCCCAATATTTAGAAAGGAGCAGTTTTTTGTGAGAATGTTTATGTTTGAAGACCTCAATATCAGCGATGCGAGCAATGAAACTATTGCGGAGCTGGCAGAGGTTCTACACCCGCTTACCTCTGAGCGCAGCGAGGAGGAACGGGAAATTGACCGGCATTTTGAGGGTGTTTTGGAGGCTTTAGAAAGCAGCTTTACCCCTGAGCAGTGTGATCTGTTTGAGCGTTACCAGCAGCAGATAGACGCAGAACTTCATGTTGCCGAGCGGCGGCGGTTTGTTTGCGGGTTCAAGACGGCTATGCGGTTGGCTCTGGAAAGTATAAAGTAAGGAGGGACACATATGCTAAGTAGAAAGGTTCTGGACGCCCTGCGTGATGAGTTCAATGATGAGTTTGGTGAGCTTAGTGAGAAGGACAGTTACATACAGCAGATGAAAGCGGACGCCTTCGCGCTGATCGGCAGCATGGCCCCCAATGACAGGCGGTTAAAGTATGAAGTCGATGATGCCATCACGGGCATTGTCGCGGCTTCGTCCCTACTGGGCTTCTATATCGGCCTCAAGACCGGGGCCGACATGGAGCGGCATATCTCCGATTCCCGTTTTCCCGAGCAGGTTTTGAAAGTCTTCCGGGAACTCAAAGAATAATCTTGTTTCTACCCCCGTTATCTTGCGTGATAACGGGGGTTTAAATGTAGTGGGGCATACAAGTGCCCTTCGCTTCCAAGGCTGCTTATACGCACGCTAAACGGTCAAATGAGGCGGACAGTAAAAATAACCTGCAACATGGGTTGCGCTGTTACGTTTGAATACTGCTTAGAAGTAATTCCAGGAAATGCTTCAACAAGACTTTTCATAGAAATGGCGTTACTATTAAAACGCAATTTGTTTGCTGAAAGGCGGTGCATAGCGTGTTGGAGCCATGGACAAATGAGCTTACATCTTCCATGCTGCCCGATGGGATATGTAAAAGAATCGCTGAGGAAATCGGGGCAGACAATCTTTTAAAATTGGCTGTGCTGGTCGGCGGTTCCTCTTTCTATATGCCTCAAGCTGAAAGCATTCTGCGTCCGCTCAGAAACCAGAAGATCAAAGAGGCCTACAACGGTTACAACATTCCAGAGCTTGCAGAAAGATATGGCGTCACCCAGCGGCTTATTCAGCAAATTGTAAGTGAAAAACCAGCTTGCCCCACATCTGACTAAACAGGAGGACAAACCAAATGATTATCAACGGCGGCACACTTAGGGAAGCATTTCAGAGTTTCAACACCGTGTTTAACAAGGCATTCCAGGAGGTGGAAGCGCAGCACCCCCGCGTGGCTATGGAGGTTCCCAGCGAGACGCGGGACGAGAGCTACGCATGGCTGGGGGCCGTCCCCTCCATGCGGGAGTGGATCGGGGACAGGGAGATTAAGAGCCTGACCGCCTACGGCTACACCATCCGCAACAAGGACTTTGAGGCCACCGTGTCCGTTCCCCGGAACGATTTGGAGGATGACTGCATCGGTGTCTACAAGCCCATGTTCCAGGATTTGGCCTACAGCGCCCGGAAACACCCGGATAAACTGGTTTTTGGCCTGTTTTCCCGCTCCTTCAAAGAGAAATGCTTTGACGGAAAGCCCTTCATCAGTGATGACCATGTTGTAAATGTAAGAGTTGGCCCCCAGAGCAATAAGGGAATATACAAGCTTACGCCCGACAGCTACGGCGAGGCCCGCACACAGATGATGTGTTTGGTGGATGACCGGGGCGAGGTTATGAACATCGTCCCCGATCTGCTGGTTGTGGCCCCTCAGAAAGAGGCCATTGCCCGTACCATCCTCATGGCAAATGAGATCCACCAGGAAGTCAACATCTATAAGGGAACCGCCGAGCTGCTGGTGGTGCCGGAACTGGCCCCCAACCCGGAGCAGTGGTTCCTGCTGTGCACTAAACGTCCCGTCAAGCCCTTCATTTTCCAGAATCGCCGCAGGGCCCAGCTTGTCGCAAAAGACAGCCCCACCGATGACAATGTTTTTATGAAGAAGGAGTTTATCTACGGCGTGGACGCCCGCTGCAACGCCGGGTATGGCTTGTGGCAGTTGGCCTTTGGTTCCACTGGTGAGACGGATATGCCTGCTAAGGCATGAGGGAGGGCGCTATGGATATCAATTACATCATCCTGAGCAATTCCCTTCCTTTTGAGGAAAGCGGCTACAGTGCCCAAACGTCCCAGAAGCTGGTGAAGCTTCTTCCGTTGGGCTTGGTTCACAGCACCAAAGGGGATTTCCTGGTGGACAACGAATCCTTCCAGGCTATTCGCTGTAAGTTCACGGAGCGACAGCTTCAAATCCCCATTGACTATGAGCACCAGACGTTGAAGGATATGCAGGCCCCGGCGGCAGGCTGGATTAAGGATATCGTGCTGAAAAGCGACGGTATCTATGGCGCTGTTGACTGGACGGAGCGGGCGGCAGAATATTTGAAAAACCGGGAGTACAAATATATCTCCCCTGTTGTTACCCTTCGGAATACAGACAGAAAGGCCATAGGCCTCCATTCTGCTGCCCTCACCAACACCCCCGCCATTGACGCCATGATGCCTGTTGCCTGTAGCGATAAGCCCAGTGAAGGTGAGGACGGTGCAGATCAGAACGAGGCAGACAGCAGCGGCAAGGGTATGGAAGCACTGGCGGAGCTGTTACTGCTTGACCCCAACACCGCCACAATGGAAGATATCTATCAGGCCGTCGCCGCCTTGCTGGAAGGGCAGGAAGCCCTGAAGCTCAAAGCAGATGCCTACCAATTTGAAGTTACCATGATGAAGGTAGGCAGCGCAATAGAAGAAGCGTTAAAAAGTGGGAAGGTCGCTCCCTTCCAACGTGACTGGGCATTTCAGTCCGCAATGAAGGACTTGGACGGCTTCACATCATGGTTCAAGGCGGCGCCTCAGGTTGTGCCCATGGGTGAAGTTTGCACGGAGAGACTTCCACAAATGCCGCACCATCGTTCCAGGGCACACGAGTTGATGGGGCTGTCTGCTGAGGATGTCGCAAAGTATGGGAATATCTAAGGGAGGGCTTGACCATGGATTTTGAGAAAATCGGCGGATATAACGCCGCCGTCCGGGGGTATATCCTCCGTATGCTGGTGAAAGGCTACCATAACGCTCTGGCCGTCCGCCGCATCTCCAATAGCCTTGTCCGGGACGGGCTGGCCTCTGACCTGGATATTTGGGAGCCTTTGAAATACCTCTATGATATGGGCTTTATTGAGTTCACCAACAAGAAGATCACGCCCGACACCGCCTACGAACAGGACGGTGTGGCACGGTTGACCACAAAGGGCGTCCGATTCATTGAGAACGGCGGCGACCCGGAATCGGGGATTGATCTGTGATGGGAAAGGCCAGGAAACCGCGCTCGGACGCAAAGATATACCAGCTTCCCAAGGCTGTGTTGGACGGCGTCAATGAGCGTTTGGTGAACTACAACATGAGCTATGCGGATATCATTGCATGGCTCGCAGAGCAGGGCTACAAAATCAGCCAATCATCCCTATCCCGCTATGCTTTCAAAGTATTTGAATCGGCGCAGCGTGTCGCCGATGATCTGGAAAAGACCAAGTACATCATTGATGTTATCGGCAGAAACCCCGACCTGGATACCACCGAGGCCACCAGCGCCATCCTTAAAAGCGGGCTATTGCAAAAGATTTCCTCTGCTGAGGAAGAATTCAACAATATGCCCATTGAAAAGGCGGGGCGGCTGTTCGTCCAGCTCGCCAAGGCCGAAGCTGACCGCAAAAGGACGGACTACGCCACCAAACGGAAAGCGGAGCTCGCCTTTGACCAAATGGAGGCGGATTTGCTGGCCCAGGTTCGACAGTACCCGGATTTGACCGCACAGTTGAAGGATGTACTCACCCAGGCTCGCACCCGGATAGCCAGCGCAGACCTTGAATAAAGCACAGCAGCGGCCCAACCCCATACCATGAAGGAGGCGGGCCGCTGTGCATACTTATTCGATTTGCTTTCAGTTATTCCCGTTTAATCATCGTTTATTTGCAGATATAGTGACATATTGCAAGCTAATTCAAGGACATTTTGCGTGCCGCGCTACAGCAGCCCTTTCCGCAGGCCCCCTTCTATCACGCTTGCTTTTTTCGGAAAATAATGAACTTGCTCAGCACGTAGTTTACCACCACCACAAGCACATTGGCGCACAGCTTGACAATGACCTCGCTGCAGCGGAGCTCCTCCACAAAAAGCCACAAAATGCCGGTTTCCAGCCCCAGGGAGAACAGCCTGGAGGCCGTCATCTGCCACAGCTCCCGCACGGCCACCCGCCAGGCCCAGCTTTTGGATTCAAACACAAACAGCTTGTTGACGAAATAGGCAAACAGGACGCTGACCGCCCAGGCGGCGGTGTTGGTGGACACCAGAGGGACATGGAGGATGCTTCTCAGCAGGAAGTAGGCCGCGTAATTGACCAGGGTGGTCATGACGCCCCAGAATACGTAGCTGACGGCCTCCCGGTGCTTTTGCAGCAGCGCGCGGACGGCAGGTATCATAGCGCCATGCGGTAGATGGCCGCCATATCCGCCTCATACAGCTCCTTGGCGGTTCCCTTTTTGCCGCCGGCGCTTCCGGCAAAGGAGGCGGCCATGGCGAGAATCTGCTCCTCGGTGGGTTCCACCCCCAGCTCCCGCAGGGTGACGGGCATGTGGATGGAGCGGAAGAAGTCCTCCAGGGCGGCGATGCCCTGGAGGGCGGTCTCCTCATCGGACGCCCCCGGTTCCACGCCCATCACATCGCGGGCAAATTTGACAAAGCGGGGCAGGCAGTCCCTGTAAACGTACCGTGCCCAGCTGGGCCAGACGGCGGACAGCCCCGCGCCATGGGTCACATCGAACATGCCGCCCAGCTCATGCTCCAGGCCGTGGGACGCGAAATCCATCCCGTTGGCACCCAGGCCGGTGAGGTCGTTGTGGGACAGGGAGCTGGCCCACATCACCTCCGCACGGGCGTCGTAGTTGGCCGGGTCGTCCCGGAGAATCAGGGCGTTTTTCATCACCGTGCGCATGAGCCCCCCGGCGATCTGGTCGGTGAGCTCCATATTGCCCCCCTGGGTGAAGTAGCGCTCCAGGGTGTGCATGAGGATGTCGGTGCACCCCGCCGCCGTCTGGTAGGGGGGAAGGGTGGCGGTGAGCTCGGGGTTCATGATGGCCAGCTTGGGGCGGCACAGGTCGCTGCGGTAGCCCCGTTTTTCCCCGGTATCCTCGTTGGTGATGACGCTGCTGTTGCTCATCTCGCTGCCTGCGGCGGCGATGGTGAGCACGCAGGCCACCGGCAGGCAGGCCTTGGGGGCGCGCTTGCGGTCATAGATCTCCCACACGTCATGCTCCGGCTCCGCCACGGCGTAACCGATGGCCTTGGACGAGTCGATGACCGAACCACCGCCCACCGCCAGAATGAGCTCCGCGCCGAATTGACGGGCCAGCTGCGCGCCCTCCCGGACCTTGGATACCCGGGGGTTTGGCACCACGCCTCCCAGGGAGGTGTGGGCAATGCCCGCCCCGTCCAGGGAGGCGGATACCCGGTCCAGCAGGCCGGACTTTACCGCGCTGCCCCTGCCGTAGTGGATGAGCACCCGGCTGACGCCCAGCTCACGCAGCAGCGCGCCGGTGCGCTGCTCCGCGTCCCGGCCAAAGATGACCCGGGTGGGTGCGTAGTATTCAAAGTTGAACATGGCAAACGCCTCCTGAATTGTTGTTTTGGGGCCGCCGGACAAATTCACATGGGAACCCGCCCGGCGGGCCGGGGAAAATTGAAGTGGAGTCCTTCAAAAACATTATAAACGAAAATAGTCGGTTGGCAAGCCCTTTTTTGCCGGGGTTGACAAAACCGGCCGCAAAGGGTTATAATAATTTGGAAATGACAGGCCGGAGCCGTCAGAAGGCCGCCGAAGCGGCCCGCATCCAGTTCGATCCCTGAAAACGTGTGTCTGAAGGCACGCAGCGCCCCAGAAGGGGAGCCGCGTGCTTTTTTGCGCGTTCCAGGGAAATTTATGTCAGGAGGAAATGAGTATGGCGTGTTTTTTGGTTCCTGCCGGGGAGGCGTTTGTGACCACAGCAGTGGGCAAGCTGGGGGGAAAGAAGCCCCAGGGTGCTACCCATGAGCAGACAGGCGCCGGATTTGGGCGCAAGCTGAAGTGGCTGAGCAATATGCTCTGGGGCGGCAGCGCCCTGCTGGCCTTTGAACACCTGTGGCACGGGGAGATTATCCCCTGGTTCCCCTTTTTGAGCGCGGTGGGCAATCCGGCGGATATGGCGGAGATGCTGGCCGAGATGGGAAGCGTGGGCGTGGCTATGGCCGCTGGCGTCACCCTGGTGTGGGTGGGCATGGTGGCGGTGTCTGCCGCCCTGGAAAAGCGGGTGGGCAAAGACGCTCCCGCCGCGCAGGCACAGTGAGGCCCGGCTTATGACGCTGTTGTGCGCGGTGTTTTCCGCCGTGGCATCCACGGCGGTGTGGTATGCCAGCCGGACCGCCCGGCATATGGGGGTGGGGATACTGTGCTGGATGTTCTGGGGCGCGTCGTGCATGTGGCTGGCGGACGCAGTATTTGAGTACATCCAGCTGGGCCCGGCCTGCTTTACCCCGGAGCCGGAAGCACTGCTTAACGATCTGTTTCTGGGGCTGTCTGTTACTGCCCTGGCGCTGGTGATCTGGATGGCGGCGCTGCTTATCCGGGACCCCATGGGGGTTGTCCGGGAGAAGCTGGCGAAAAAATGACACAAAGAGCGCGGTCCGCTTTTGCCGGGCCGCGCTCTTTGCTGGGAGAAGATTTGAACGTGACTTTTTTGGACAAATATGCTATATTGACGGGGAGAGAATGGTGGTGGCAAAGATATGAACATTTTGATTATTGACGCCCAGGGTGGCGGGATAGGCCGGCAACTGGTGGCTGCGGTGAAAAAGGCGCTCCCCGGCGACACGGTGACGGCGGTTGGTACCAACAGTTTGGCCGCCTCCGCAATGCTGAAGGCAGGGGCTGACTTGGTGGCCACGGGAGAGAACGCTGTGGTGGTGGGTTGCCGCCGGGCGGATGTAATTGTGGGGCCCATTGGCATCGTCATCGCTGACGCTATGCTGGGGGAGGTGACTCCAGCCATGGCGCTGGCGGCGGGGCAGAGCCGGGCCAAGCGCATTCTGCTGCCCATCGGCCACTGTGACAACACGGTGGTGGGGGTAAAGGAGTTGAGCGTCAGCCAGCTGGTGCAGGAGGCGGTGGAGCGCCTGCGAACGGTGCGCCGGACCGCGTGTGCGGCGGAAGGGGAGAGGCAGGATGGATAACGAGCTGAGACAGGTGCTGGAAGGGGTGCGGGAGGGCCGGCTTACGGTGGACGAGGCTGCGGTGCGGCTGCGCAGCGAGCCCTTCCGGGACATCGGTTACGCCAAGGTGGATCTCCACCGCAAGACACGCCAGGGGGCGGCGGAGGTGATCTATGGCGCGGGCAAGACCCCGGAGCAGATTGCGGGCATCGCGGACGTGATGGTGGAGCGGGGCCAGGGGCCCATCCTCATCACCCGCCTGGCGGAGGAGGCCGCCGCAGCAGTGGCGAAGACCCACCCCCTGGACTACCACAGGGCAGCCCGGGTGGGTATCATCGGGCAGCTTCCCCCGCCGGGGGGGCTGGGCACGGTGGTGGTGGCCACCGGCGGCACCAGCGATATCCCCGTGGCAGAGGAGGCCGCCCTCACGGCCCAGGCGCTGGGCAACCGGGTGGAGCGGCTGTATGACGTGGGCGTGGCAGGGCTGCACCGTACGCTGGCCCACCTGGATGAGATCATGGGGGCCAGCGTGATCATCGCCATCGCGGGGATGGAGGGGGCGCTGGCCAGCGTGATCGGCGGGCTGGCGGACTGCCCGGTGATCGCCGTCCCCACCAGCGTGGGATATGGGGCGTCCTTCCACGGCCTGTCCGCCCTGCTGTCTATGCTCAACTCCTGCGCCAGCGGGGTGTCGGTGGTGAACATTGACAACGGCTTTGGAGCAGGTTACCTGGCCAGTATGATAAACCACATGGAGCGCAGGCGGGAAAGCTGATGGAAAATAATTTTTGTGGGAACTATTGCCAAGAGGAAAAAAGTCCGCTAGAATGGTGGTAGTCAGGCCGGCTGCGCGAAAAGCCGGACCAAAAAGAGCGGAAGGGGAGAGGGCGATGAATAAGCCTGTTTTGGTCATCATGGCCGCGGGTATGGGAAGCCGGTACGGCGGCCTGAAGCAGCTGGACCCGGTGGGGGAGCACGGCCAGGTGATTCTGGACTACTCCATGTACGACGCCCGCCGGGCGGGATTTGAGACGGTGGTGTTTGTCATCAAGGAGTCCATCGCGGAGGAATTCAAGTCGAGGGTGGGCCGCCGGGTGGAGCGGCACATGAAGGTTGAGTACGTGTTTCAGCGCATGGACGACCTGCCGGAGGGCTACGCCGTTCCCGAGGGGCGGGAGAAGCCCTGGGGCACCGCCCAGGCGGCCTTGGCGGCGCGCCATGTGGTGAATGGACCCTTTGCGGTCAT
The DNA here is from genome assembly GCA_910587255.1 of uncultured Oscillospiraceae bacterium. Lineage (GTDB taxonomy): Bacteria > Bacillota > Clostridia > Oscillospirales > Oscillospiraceae > Enterenecus. The sequence goes on along the minus strand of CAJUKT010000045.1, from coordinate 50,820 downwards.
CAATGCGGACGATTACTACGGCAGGTCGGCATACCAGAAAATCTATGACTACCTGTGCGCCCACCCCGACGGGGACAGATATGAATACGCCATGGTGGGCTACCTGCTGAAAAATACGGTGACCGAGCACGGCTCGGTGGCCCGGGGTGTGTGTGCCGTGGATGGAGACGGTGTGCTCCAGGACATCGTAGAGCGCATCCGGATTGAGAAGGATGGGGAGGACGCGCGATATACCGAGGACGGCGGGGAGAGCTGGACCGCCTTGCCGGGGAATACCACGGTGTCCATGAACCTGTGGGGCTTCAACCGCAGCTTTTTGGACGAGGCGGAGGGCCGTTTTCCCACATTCCTGGACGGGGCGCTGGCGGACAACCCCTTGAAGGGGGAATATTTTCTGCCCAGCGTGGTGGACCAGCTGATCCGGGAGGACAAGGCCCGGGTGAAGGTGCTGCTCAGCCGGGACAAGTGGTACGGGGTGACCTACCGGGAGGATAAGCCGGCGGTGTCCGCAGCCATCGCGGCCATGACGGCGGAAGGGCTGTACCCGGAAGAGCTGTGGCCGGAGCGGTGAGCGGCAGTTTGGAAAGGAGAGCGGAGCCATGAAGATTGAACTGAGGCGGGGCGGCTGCACCGCCGTGGCGGACACCATGGGCGGTGAGCTGGTGTCCTTCCGGGATGAGCAGGGCACGGAATATATCTGGGGCGGCGACCCGGAGATTTGGGCTGGCAGGAACCCGAACCTATTTCCCGTGGTGGGCAACCTGATGGACGGCAGGGTGGCGGTTGAAGGAAAAACCTATGAGATGGCCCGCCACGGCTTTGCCCGCCGGATTGAGTTTGCGGTGGCGGAGCAGGGGGAGGACTATGCGGTGATGGAGCTGCGGGATTCCCCCCAGACGCTGGCGCAGTATCCCTTCCCCTTTGTGCTGAGGATGCGCCATCAGCTGGTGGATAACGGGTTTTACAGCCAGTTTGAGGTGAAAAATCCTGGCCAGGGAGAGCTGCTGTTCTGTGTGGGCGGCCATACCGGCATCAACTGCCCTCTGCGGGCAGGGGAGCGGTTTGAAGATTACCGGCTGGTGTTTGACCAGGAGGAGGACGCCTGGTCCATTATGTCCAGTGCGCAGGGATACATGACGGATGAGCGGGAGCATATTCTGGATCACACCGACACCATCGTTTTGGACCATGCGGTGTTTGACCGTCTGGACACCATCACGTTTGAGGGGCTGCGCTCCAAAGGGGTTACCCTGCGGCACAAGGGCGGCGGGCGCGGGGTGCGCATGAACTTTGGGGAGTTTCCTATGGTGGCGTTCTGGACCATGCCCAACGCCAACGCCCCCTACATCTGCCTGGAGCCGTGGCACGGCTGTGCCGCTGTAGAGGGCGAGAGCGGTGAGCTGGCGGATAAGCCCTATGTCATCCGTCTTGCCCCGGGGGAAGAAAAAATTTTGCGCTACAGTGTGGAGATCTGTTGAAATGAGAGCGTCCCGGCCTGATAAAACAGGCCGGGACGCTTTTTGTCAGGGCTTTTCGTATTCATCCCGCAGCTTTTCCAGGGCTTTTTTTTCGATGCGGGATACATAGCTCCGGGAGATGCCGCACAGCGACGCGATCTCCCGCTGGGTGAGGGGAGCCTGGCCGCCCAGGCCGTAGCGCAGGCGGATGATGTGGGCTTCCCGCCCGGTGAGGCAGGTGCTCACGCACCGGCGCACCTTAGCGCAGGCATCCCGCAAATCCAGCTCTTCCAGCATATTGTCATCCACCCGAACCACATCAATGAGAGAGAGGGAGCCATTTTCCCCGTCGCTGTCCAGCGAGTCGGAAAGGGACAGTTCGCCCTGGAGCTTGCGCTGAGAGCGGAAATACATCAGTATTTCATTTTCAATACACCGGCTGGCATAGGTAGCAAGCCTGACCTTCTTATCCGGCTTGAATGTGGAAACGCCCTTGATCAGCCCGATGGTTCCGATGGAAATCAGATCGTCCTGGTCGCCATTGGGGGTGTAATATTTTTTTAACGCAGGAAGCAAAAGGAAGGAAACGCTTGAACAACCCTGCCCGATCTGAACAAAAATGTTGTCAGCTGTCTGAATCAGGTACGGCATAGGGGTGCAGATCCAGCGGCACCGATGGCTGCTGCTGGGAATAGAATGGAATATCCGGGCAAGCTCAACAGGAGGAAAATACCTTGGAACTGTATATTGTAAAAAGCGGCGACACCGTTTATCAAATTGCTCGCCGATATTCCACGTCAACGGATGACATCATCTCTGCCAACCAGCTGCAAAACCCCAGTGTGCTGTCAGTGGGACAGGCGCTTGTAATCCCAAACAGTGGAACCCGCCGCACAGTAAACCGCGGCGATACCCTGTATTCCATTGCGCACAGATATGGCGTAAGCCTTCAGCGCCTCATTGCGGCGAATCCCCAGATTGCCAATCCCAACCGTATTTCCGTTGGACAGACGATCATGATTCCAACCGATACTCACCATCTGGGGGAGATCGCCGTCAACGGCTACGTAACCGATGCCTCAGACAGCACGCTAAACGCCACACTGCCCTACCTGACATTCCTCTCGCCCTTTTCCTACCGCGCCGATCTATTTGGAAACCTGACGCCCACCTTTAACCTGAACCTGGCACTATCCGGCGGGCATAACACGGCAAACCTTATAACGCTCACAAACCTGCTGGAGACGGGAAGATTTTCCAGCCAAATAGCCCACGCCATTCTGACTGATCAGGCCGTACAGGACACCTTTTTGGAAAACGTAGAGATATTGCTGCGGCAGGGCGGCTGGTACGGCGTGAATGTGGACTTTGAGTATATTTACCAGTTTGACCGGGAGAGCTACAATCAATTCTTGCGCCGTCTGACGGAGCGGATGCATCAGCTGGGTTATATTGTGATGACCGCCCTGGCGCCCAAGCTCTCAGACAGTCAGGAGGGACTTTTGTACTCAGCCCACGACTATGCCGCCCACGGCCAAACTGTGGACTACGTTGTCCTCATGACCTATGAATGGGGTTATACATACGGACCGGCCATGGCGGTGGCGCCCATTGATAAGGTGCGCCAGGTGCTGGATTACGCCACGCAGGTTATACCGGCGGGACGCATTCTTATGGGCGTGCCCAATTACGGCTATGATTGGACGCTGCCCTTTGTGCAGGGCACAGCGGCACGCTCCCTGTCCAACATTGACGCCGTCACGCTGGCCGGACAGGTGCAGGCAAGCATCCAATATGACCAAACAGCGCAGGCACCCTTCTTCCACTACTACGATGGAGATGGCAGGCAGCACGAGGTCTGGTTTGAGGACGCCCGCAGTCTCCAGGCTAAATACGCCCTGGTGAACGAATACGGCCTTGGCGGCGTCAGCTTCTGGAATCTGAATAACCTCTTCCTCACGAATTTTATCGTGTTGGAGTCTATGTTTAGTGTGCAAAAGGTGCTGTGATGCCATGTACGATGTCAAGGGGTGCTGCATATGGGGAAAGCCTCCTGGTGGGACAGATATTGCGATTCAGGCTGTGCTAAAAAAGAGCTTATTGATAATTCGTGCCAAATGATATATAATTCTAAAATAGGGATAATCCCTTGGGGCTTGTTTGAAAATTGGTGGACGTATGGCGGAGGACCAGCGCTAGCCACGTCAAAGCTGACAATCGGCGGAGATTCCAGCGGCTTAATAGCCGGTATTGGAATGTTTCCCCCGGCGGGGCCATGAAATCATCGCGGGCCGGATGGATACGTGAATCCCCATGGGACGATAAATTTTGGACAAAGGAAGTAGCTGTACATGAGAAAATTTTATCAAATGATTTTTGGGGTGTTGGTGCTGTCGGCGCTTTTGCTGAGCGGCTGCACCGGGGGCACCGATAACAAGACGGTGGAGACCGATCCCGGGGCGGGAACGGTAAGCAGCCCCCCTGTCCAGGAGGAGACCCCTTCCGAGGAGGAATCGTCCGCTATCTTTGTCACCTTCGAGGGCACTGATCTGGAGGGGAACACGGTTTCGGAGGACGTATTCACCCAATCTAAGCTCACCATGGTCAATGTGTGGGCTACTTATTGCAATCCATGTCTGCGGGAGATGCCGGGGCTGGGGGAGCTGGCGGCAGAATATGACGGGTCGGAGTTCCAGATCATCGGCATTGTCAGCGATGTGCGGGAGGGAGAGGACCAGGCCCTTGTGGAAAGCCTGGTTCAGCAGACCGGGGCGAATTATCCCCACCTGCTTTTAAACGACTCCATCAATAATGCGTTTATGGGGAGTGTGAGCGGGGTGCCCACCACGTTCTTTTTTGACGGCGAAGGGATGTACCTGGGCGGCGTGGTCGGCTCCGCAGAAAAATCGGAGTGGGAGGAGCTCATCCATGGACTTCTGGAAGAATCGTAAACCCTGCGCCTGGGTATGGGGGGTCCTGGCCGGAGCGTTTTTCCTGACAATCGGCATTTTTCAGGGTCAGTTTGCTGTGGTATGGAAAAAGGCAGTGATGATCTGCCTGGAGTGCATTGGGATCGGGTGATGCCATGAAACGACTTCGGCTGACGGTACAGCTGCTGTTTACCATTGTGACAAACGGGTATATGTATGGTTTCCTGGAGGGGAAAATCTACCAAGGCAGCTTGAAATACGCCTGTGTTCCAGGATTGAACTGCTACTCCTGCCCTGGTGCGATAGCCGCCTGCCCCATCGGGGCCTTACAGGCCCTGCTGAACCAGCAGGGGTTTCAGGTCCCCTTCGCCGCGCTGGGGGTTTTCTTCCTGTTTGGGAGCCTGCTGGGCCGCTTCGTCTGCGGCTGGCTGTGCCCCTTCGGGCTGGTGCAGGACCTTTTGCACAGGATACCCATCTTCAAAAAGAAGAAGCGCCTGCCCTTTCACCATATCCTGAAATATGGAAAGTACATGGTGCTGATCCTGCTGGTGTGCGTCGGCTCCATGTTCCTGTTCGGGGGATATGTGAAGAGCCCTGCGTTTTGCAAATATCTGTGTCCCTCCGGCACCCTGCTGGGTGCGATCCCCTTGCTGGGCGCAAACGAGGCCCTTCGAGGACAGGCCGGCAGCCTGTTCGTCTGGAAGCTGGGAATCTTGATTGGCATTGTGCTGCTGTCTGTGAAGGTCTACCGGCCCTTTTGCCAATACCTGTGCCCCCTTGGGGCGATTTACGGCTGGTTTAACCGGTTCAGTCTGGTGCAGATTCATTGGGAAGAGGAGCGGTGCGTGTCCTGTTCGGCCTGCCAGCGGGCTTGCCCGGTGGATCTCTCCGCGCAGGAAGTCTCCCGCTCCCCGGAGTGCATTCGGTGCGGGAAATGCGTGGATGCCTGCCCGCAGAAGTGCCTGCATTTTTGTGGAAAAGGGGTACGGGCCACAGAGCGTTAAGCAATATTTTTTGTCAAATGCCAGGCGGGGCCGGTCCGCCTGGCATTTTTCTGTTCTGAAAACATATCCATGAACGGAGGTGATGCAGCTTGGAAAGCGCGCAGCGGGAGCTGTTGAGCGTCCTTTTGAGGACAGTTTATGACCGCGGCCTTCTGTCGAAAGCCACCTATTTGAGCGCGGTAGATTTGGTACATTCCGGGATAGCTGTTCCGCCGCTGTTCCGATACCCTGTGTGCCGGCCAAAGGAGGCGGAGCAGTGTGAATATCCTTAAAATACGCAGTGAGCTGCGCAATGGCAGGACGATTTTCGATATCCCCCTGCGGGTGACCTTCTACGCCAGGGTGTCTACTGACAAGGATGAGCAGATCAACAGTCTGGAAAACCAGGTGCAGTATTATACCGAATTGATCCAAAGCAAACCGAGCTGGGCCTTTGTGCCGGGGTATGTCGACGAGGGCATCAGCGGAACCAGCACGAAAAAACGGGATAGCTTCTTACGGATGATAGCGGACGCCAAAGCGGGGCGCTTTGACTTCATCATCACGAAGGAGATATCCCGTTTTTCCCGTTCCACCCTGGACAGCATCAGGTATACCCAGGAGCTGCTGGAGCATGGGGTGGGGGTGCTGTTCCAGAACGATAACATCAACACCTTGGACAGCGACAGCGAGTTCCGCCTGGTGGTCATGGCCGGGGTGGCCCAGGACGAGGTGCGCAAGCTGTCCGAGCGGCTGAAATTTGGCTTCCGCCAGGCCATCAAGAACGGCCATGTGCTGGGCAATGACAAGCTGTGGGGGTACGACAAGAAGGACTGCGTACTGACCATCAACGAGGAAGAGGCCCAGGTGGTACGGCGAATCTTCGACCTCTACGCCAACCAGCAGATGGGCATACGGCGCATCTCCCAGACGCTTTATGACGAGGGCTTCACCAGCCGGAAGGGCAACGCCTTCAACGTGCTGACCATCCGGCACATTCTATGCAATCCCAAATACAAGGGCTGGTACTGTGCCAACAAGTCTCAGACGGTGGACTACCGCAGCAAGCGGAAGGTTTTCCTGGACGAGAGCGAGTGGGTGATGTACCCCGACCCGTCTATCCCCGCCATCGTGCCGGAGGAGCTGTGGGACCGGGCCAACGCCCTATACAAGCGGCGCAGCAAACAAATGATGGCCCATCAGAGCGGAGCAGAATTCCACAACCGCTACCCCTACAGCGGAAAGATCATCTGTGAGGAGCATGGAACCAGCTTCCACCGGCAGGTGCTGAAAAGCAGGGCGGGGGAGAAGGAGGTCTGGCAGTGCCGGGTATATCGGAACCGGGGCCGGGCGGCTTGCTCCGCGCCGCAGCTCTACACTACCGAATTGGACCAGATGATGGCGGGCATTTTTGACCAACTGGCCCAGGACAGACAGGCCATCGTCGACGCAGTGGTGACCGTCCTCCAGTCTGTCCCCGACGAACATGACTACACCCAGGAAATTCGGCACATAGAGGAAGAATTGTCCGCCATCCAGGCAAAAAAGGACCGCCTGCTGGAGATGAGCATTGAGGGCGTCATCTCCATGGCGGAGTTCAAGCAGCGTAACGACGGCTTTAACGAGCAAATGACCATCCTGGAGGGGAGGCGGGCCGCGCTCCGGGCTGAGGCGGAGAAAGACCGGCGCACGCCGGCGCAGCTGGAGGAGATCCGCGCCGCATTGGAACAGGAGCTGTCCTTTTCGAACAGTATCAATTCCGCTCTTGTCACCACGATTTTAGATAAGGTCGTGGTCAAAAAAGGCAGTACCAAAGAGGAACTTCACCTGGATATCCACCTGAAATCCGGCGGCCCGTGGAGGGCCGTTTTTGACCGGGAAAAATCCTCCTTCCGCTGTATTCCTTCTTTACAATATGCGCCACCAACCGCAGATTGTGCTCAATGAGCATATCCCTGGAATCTTCATCGCCCTGTGCCATTCGGTCCAGACAATCCTGTTCCTCCTCCCGAGTGAGGGCCCGGGGAAAGGAGCCCGTGTTCCCCGCCAGGCGCAGGGTGAAGAACAGACCATTCAGTGTTAATAACAGCCATGCCGTCCACATGGACACCACCTCCACCCAAACTGTATGCAGCGGCGGCGTGTCCATATTAAAAGTGAGGCGATACGCTGTGCTTTCAGAGGATTGCACCTATATTCCGATGGCGGGGGGAACAGTGATGGAAAAATGTGGGGGCGGGGGTATTGGGACTGTCCCCAATACCCCCGCACATTTTCAGGCTCTGTTTCAGGACGCCATCGCGTCGTTATACAAATCAATGCAGTCGCTCAGCACCTCTTCCACGTGAATCAGCCCGCCCAGATACTCCCGGCCCGGGTCGTCAATGGGATTGCCGCTCTCCACCTGCCGGATCATCCACTCAATGGCCGACGCCATCCGCTCCATCTGGCTGGCATAATAGTTGGCGTTGTCCGCGCTCATGGACTCCTCCATCAGCTGGTTGTTATCCCCAGCGGCGGCCTTATACGCCTCAATGGTGTCCAGCAGCTCCTGGTACAGCGGACGGATGGGCTCCAGGTTCAGCTCCTCAATGTTGTAGTCGGAGATATCCTGGCTGTAACACTCGGAAGTGACCTTTTTAACCACGGTGATCGCGTGGCTGAAGCCGTAGATGAGCAGGCGGCCATCCTCCTGCATCTGCTTTTCCTCCACCTCCACCCGCTGGATGCTTACCGCTTCCAGGGCGTCCATGTACTCATAGGCCAGATCCTCAAAAATGGCCGCATTGGCCTGGATGGCCTTATGGTACTCCTTGGGCCGGGCATACTGGTCGTCGGCATAGCTGTAGTCGGAATAGATATCGGAGAACGTGTCCATCAGTATGCGCAGCGGCTCAATAATCTCCAGCGTCAGCTCGTCCAGCGGTTCAAAGGCCGGTTCCAGCCCAGCCACATATTCTGCGTCCTCCAGCAGGTCGGTGTTATAGGGAGAGATATCATATTTGTACGTATACTCGCTGTCGGAGCGAAGGGCGAACTCATCCGCGTACTCCACTACCTCATAGTAGCTGTACAGCGTATCCAGCACATCCACGATCTTATTGTTCATATCCACGTAGATGTTATACTTCACCCTGTCTACCAGCTCCGGGTCCAGGGACTCCTCCGGCTCGCTTGGGGTGGGCGAAGGCTCCTGACTGGGGGTAGTGCTGGCGGAGGGAGTTCCCTTGTCCGAGTTTTCCGCCCCCGGGTCAGAGGGGGAGCACCCGGCACACGCCAGCAGCAGAACCAGCAGCAGGGCCAGAAGCTTCTCTGTTTTCTTCATAATCCGTTTTCCTCCTAATCATTCATTTCCTCCGGCGGAAGTCGAGGGTATCCTGTCTCTCCGCCAAAGCGCCGGTACATTATACCAATTCGGCTTTTTCCGCCGCAAAATAAGAGGCAGGCGCAAATCCTTCCAGGCTTCGGCATTCCCCCCCGCCAAACCGCATGGAGCGCCATACCTTCTACTTATAATATTTATGTCGTGGCAGAGGGCGGCGGGGACATAAAATTCTCCCGCGCACATCGGTGTAGCGCAATGCCGCTTGACAAAGCGATATTGACGCAGCCAAAAAGAGACTATATAATGGCAGTATGACCAACAGGATCGAGTGGTATCAAAAACTTCTTGATGAGATGAGGGACGAAACACAATGACGCCAATAAAGTTAGCCAATTCGCCAATAACATATTTTGTAAGCAGGGCCGGGCAAGCCGAATGGATATTGTTTATCCACGCCGCTTTCGTCAACCACAATATGTTCCAAGCGCAGTTTGAGTATTTTGAGAATAAATATAACATTCTGGCTATTGATATCATTGGTCACGGACAGTCAACGGATACTCAAAAAGGCGATACGGTAGATAAGATGTCAAAGTGGATATTTGACATTCTAGAAACTGAAAGCATTGATAAAACGCATATTGTCGGTGTTTCATTGGGCGCAGTTTTAGCACAGGATTTTGCTAACCGTTATCCACACAAAGTAAGCTCACTGGCTTGCTTTGGAGGGTATGACATCAATAATTTCGACGCAAAAATGAAACATGATAATGGTGCAAAGCAGACGCTGATGATGCTGAAGGCGCTTTTTTCGGTTAAATGGTTTGCAAAAGCAAACAAGAAAATCTCTGCATATACTTCACAGGCTCAAAATGATTTTTATGCTATGAATATATGCTTTCCCAAAAAGTCATTTATGTTTTTGGCAACGCTTAATACTATGGTAAACAAGCATGAAACCGGGCAAAGAAATTACCCTTTGCTGATCGGATGCGGAAAATTTGATATCCCAATGGAATTGGAGGCAATAAAAGCATGGAAAAGCAGTGAACCCGATTGTAAAGTAGTTCTTTTTGAAAATGCGGGACACTGTGTTAATATGGATGTGCCGCAGGAATTTAATCGAGTAATGGAGGAATTTTGGGCAGGCGCAAATGGTTGACTTGCCGGTTATGGCACGGGAATCCTAACGATAAAATTCAGGGCTTTACAAATGAGGCGAACTATGGTATAGTGTCGAAAGTTTGGGCATATCCCAAAAATATGACATAGGAGGAGTACACATGGGGAATCAGAGCAAGCGCCATGCGCTCTCGCTGGCGGAAAAAATGGGCATCTCCCTGATCTGCGGCCTTGTGGCCGGAGTGTTGCTGTTGTTTTTGAGGGAGTCCTTGACGGGTGCGGGAAAAGAGGCGGTTTGGAATATCGTCAACAACCTTTTTTTCCAGGACATCACCGCGCAGGGGGCGGAAAAGGCCCTCGGTATTTTCTATTTGATCGGTCAGCTGTTCATCCGTTCCCTTCAGCTCATCATCGTACCCATGGTATTTACCTCCATTACTTTGGCGATCGGACAGATTTCAGACACCAGAACGTTAGGGCGCATTTCCGCCAAAACCCTCATCTGGTTTCTGATCTGTTCTTTTTTTGCGCTGGTGCTGGCCTGCTGCACCGGCAGCGCGCTGTATAACGCGGGTCTCTTTGCCGCCCATGTGGAGGGGCTGGCGGGTAACGCCGGCTCCACCGGCGCCAATCCCATGAACGTGATTTTGAATATGGTGCCCGCCAACATCGTCACCGCCTTCGGCAGCAACACGGCTGTGCTGGCCGTGGTGTTCCTGGCGGTGTGCCTGGGCCTGTCCATGAACGCCCTGGGCGAGGAAAAGACCGCTACCCTGCGCAAGCTGGTGCAGGAGCTCAACGACGTAGTGGTGGTGTTCCTTAACTACGTGGTCAACAAGTTCGGCCCCTTCGCCATCTTTGTGCTGCTGGTGCGCACCTTCGCCACCTACGGCATTAACCATCTGCGCCCCGCCTTTGCCTACGTGGTGGCTGCGGTGGCGCTGCTGCTGCTCTATCTCATCGTGGGCTACCCGCTGATCGTGGCCGTGGGGGCGCGGAAAAACCCGGTTACTTTTCTGAAAAAAATCAGCAAGGTGGCGGTGTTCGGCTTCTCCACCTCCTCCAGCGCCGCCGCCCTGCCCCTCAACTACAAGACCTGTACCGAGGATCTGGGCGTGGACGAGACCATCGCCTCCTTTGTCCTCCCCCTGGGCATGACCATCAACATGAACGGCACCGCCATCATGCAGGTGGTCGCCACGGTGTTCATCGCCGGCTGTGCCGGTTACTCCCTGAGCCTCACCCAGCTTGTGGTCATCGCCGTGCTGGCCCTCATCGCCTCCGCGGGCACCCCCGCGGCGCCGGGAGCGGGGGCTATCGTACTGTTCACCATCCTGTCCGGGGTGGGGTTTGTCAACGAGGGGGCGCTGCTGGCCTACTCCCTCATCCTGGCCATCAATCGGCCCATTGAGATGCTGGTGACCGCCTTGAACGTGGTGGGCGACGCGGTGACCAGCATCTGCGTGGCCAAGAGCGAGGGCCTGCTGGACGGCGAAAAGTACGACAGAAAATAAAAAATCATATTTGGGAGGTGCCCTATGGGCAAGGACGTCATCATCGCGCTGGACCTGGACAGCCGGAGCAAGGCGCTGAACTTTTTGGACGGCTTTTCATCTGAGAAGCCCTTTGTGAAAATCGGCATGGAGCTCTACTTTGCCGAGGGCCCCGCCATCATCCGGGAGATCAAGTCCCGGGGCCACAAAATTTTTCTGGATCTGAAGCTCCACGATATCCCCAATACCGTGAAACGCTCCATGGCCCGTCTGGCCGGGCTGGACGTGGACATGGTGAACCTCCATGCCGCCGGGGGCGCGGCCATGATGGAGGCGGCCCTGGAGGGCCTCGTCCGGCCGGACGGCTCCCGTCCCCTGCTCATCGCCGTCACCCAGCTGACCTCCATCAGCCAGGAGCGGATGGAGCGGGAGCTGCTCATCGAAAAGCCGCTGGATCAGGTGGTGATGCACTACGCCAAATGCGCCGCCGGGGCGGGGCTGGACGGCGTGGTGTGCTCGCCCCTGGAGGCCGGGAAGGTCCATGAAGCCTGCGGCGGGGGCTTTCTCACCGTTACCCCCGGGGTGCGCTTTGACGACGGGGAGACGGGGGATCAGGCCAGGGTCACTACCCCGGCCCGGGCCCGGGAGCTGGGCAGCGATTATATTGTGGTGGGGCGGCCCATCCTCCAGGCGGCCGATCCCGTGTCGGCCTACCGCCGGTGTGTGGCGGAATTTGTGGGCTGACGCCCGAAAACGCAAAAGGAAAGGTGACAGATATGACCACGCCAGACGCCATCGCCAAGAAAATTGCCCAGGACTTGCTGGAGATTCGCGCGGTATTCTTCCGCCCGGAGGAGCCCTTTATCTGGGCCAGCGGCATCAAGAGCCCGGTGTACTGCGACAACCGCCTGACCCTCACCGACCCCCAGGTGCGCGGCGATGTGGAGCGCGCCCTGGCCGAGACCATCCGCCGGGAATACCCTGACGTGGAAGCGCTCATGGGCACCGCTACCGCCGGCATTGCCCACGCCGCCATCACCGCCCATCTGCTGGGGCTGCCCATGGGCTATGTCCGCGCCGGACAGAAGGACCATGGCCGGCAAAACCAGATTGAGGGCCGGTTGGAAAAGGGCTGGAAGGTGGTGGTGGTGGAGGATCTGATCTCCACCGGAGGCAGCGTCATTGAGGTGGTGGAGGCCCTCCGGGACGCGGGGGCGGAGGTGCTGGGCATCGTCAGCATCTTCACCTATGGGATGAAGAAGGGGCTGGAGCGGCTGGCCGCGGCCCATGTGCGCAGCGTGAGCCTCACCGATTTCGATACCATCGCCCGGGAGGCCGCCGGGGCGGGCTATATCGCCCCCCAGGATATTGCCCGCCTCACCGCGTTCCGGGACAACCCCTCGGACGAGAGCTGGATTGCCTCTGGCGGCGCCCCGGAGGGGTAGGCCCCGAAAAGGGGGGAGGCGGTGGCCTGTCCCGTCTGGGAATCAAACAAATCCCGGGGCCTTGGCTCCGGGATTTGCTATACCCTTGTTCTTAGAACCTGTATTCACAGCCGAAACCGCCGGATGGCCGCCGCACAGCGCGAAGCGGCCCTGCTCCGTGCTGGACAGCGGGCTGCACTGGGGTGCGCAAGTTTTCAAAGAGAGGCTTCCTGGTGCCGAAAAAACCGCAGGGAATGCCGATTGTCATTGACAGGACCGCTTCCGCATATTAAAATATAGTCCCACATAATATCCTAATTTACATAATGTGGGAGCGATCAGTAAGGAGTGGCAAACATGAAAGCAGCAAGACGATTGATCTCCGGGGCGCTCAGCCTGATTATGGCGTGCTCCCTCTGCCTGACGGGCCTGCCCGCCGCCAGCGCGGCGGATTCCTCGGCCCCCCTCGCCGGTTCCCTGGGCCTTACCCTTCGGTTTGACCTGCCCCAGACGCCGGACAGCGCCGCAGGGCGCAACATCAAGCTGCATGTGACCGGCAGCGGGAAGGACATTACCGTTCCCCTGCCGGCGGGAACCCAGGATATCCCCGTTCAGGTGAACAACGTGGACGGCGCCCCCCTGAACGGTGAGGGCCGGGTGGGCTATTACGTGGTGGAGCTCACCGGCCTGCCCGCCGGGGGGGAGTACCGGGTGGAGCTCACCGGGACGGGATATAAAGCCTTTGCCCAGACCGTGAGGCTGGACGGCTATTCCAAGCACCTGGTTGCGGGCACCGGGGACGGCACCTTCTCCCTGGGCGATGTGAACGGGGACGGCAAAATCGACAGCGCCGACCTGGACGCGATAGACGCCAACCTGGGCGGGAGCACCGCCGCCTACGACCTCAATGGGGACGGCAAGGTGGATATCACCGACCTGGCCTACGCCAGCCATAACGTGGGGCGCGCAAACGAGGCCCAGGCGTATGATACGGCCGCCATTATTTCCCCCCGTGTGGACATCACCGGCATCACCTTTACCCAAGGCGATGCCGCCGGGCTGTTCCAGGGCAGCGGGACCGTCACCATGGCTCCGGAAAGCGGCAGCGGCTCCATCTCCCTCCCCATTGACTTTGGCGGGAGCGCGGTGGAGATGAGCGAAATCCAGATTACCTGTCCCGATACTGCCGGCGCAATCCAGAAGGGACAGGCCGTGGTGGAGGACGCCAGCGGCGCCTCCCGCACCGTTCCCTTTGACATTACCCTCCCCCAGGGGATTCATGCCATCGGCCGCACCGCGGGGGAGCGGGTGATCACCATTGATCTGGGCGCTAAGGTGGCGGTGAAAAAGGTCACCATCACCGTCACCGCAACCCAGAACGATGCCAGCTATGCCGTGGTGCGCGACATTGAATTCCTGAAGGACATTGTGCCCGAAAGCCCTAAAAACGACCAGGTTCAGAATCTGGCGGCCACCCCCGGCAACGGCCAGATAACCCTGGAGTGGGCCGCGGTGCACAATGTCACCGGCTATGTCATTGAATACGGCGCCGGAGGCAAGCTGGATCAGCAGCTGTCCGCCAACTCCACCCGGGCCACCGTCACCGGGCTGGAGAACCTGAAAACCTACCAGTTCCGGGTCACCGCCGTCAACGGCGACTGGAGGGGCGTGCCCTCTGATGTGATATCCGCCGCGCCGGAGCCGGGCGGCGTCCCCGGCGCGCCCTCTAACATCTCGGTAACCGCCGCCGACCAGTCCCTGCGCCTGAGCTGGGGCCAGACCAAGGACGCGTCTTATTATCAGGTGTTCTACCGCCAGGCGGGCCAGAGCGCCTTTACCCAGTACGGCGGCAATCTGTCTGTTACCACCACCACCATCACCGGCTTGACCAACGGCGTAACCTACCAGGTGGCGGTGAAGGCGGGCAATAGCAGGGGAACAGGCCCGTACTCCGCCACTGCCTCCGGCACGCCCCAGCGTGAGGAGCTGGTCATGCCCGAGCTGCCCCAGGAGGACCGCATCAATAACGGACTGGTGGAGTCGGTGGTCATGACAGACCCCAACAATGTAGACCGTAAGCTGTGCCCCGGCTTTGCCGTCGGCCAGGTGGTGGACGGCGACGCGGCCACCTACTGGGTGGCCCAGAACTGGAGCCTGAACAGCCACTTCACCTATACCTTTACCCAGCCCCAGGACATGAATTATGTTATCCTGGTGCCCTACCTGGGCGGAAACCACAAGTATGCCCTTCGCTCCTACACCGTGACCGCGAAGGACAGCAATGGGGAGACGCTGCTCAGCGAGACGCTGTACTACGCCCCCTCCATGAATGTCCAAAAGAACTATCTGGTGCTGCCCTTCGCCGCGGTGAAGGGGGTCAAGTCCCTGACCATCTCCCTCAATGAGCGGGAGGGGAACGGCTGCCGGGTGAGCATCTCCGAGATGGCCTTCTATAAGAGCGACAGCCTGGCGGAGGATATCGCCGCGCTGTTTGCCGACGGAACCTTTACCGCCCTCAAGTCCGGCGTGACGGGAGAGCAGATCAGCGCCCTCTCCGCCCGGCTGGAGGCCAAGGCCGATTTCTATCTGGATCTGGCCCGGCTGCGGGACGAGCTGAAGCTGGCCCAGGCGCTGCTGGCGGGCGATGCCTCCGCCCTGGGTGCGGTCAAGAGCAGCTTCCAGAGCCGGGACGGCAGCAAGGACAGCCAATACGGCCAGTCCGCCAGTGCTCTCCAGCCCCTGGGCGTGACCGCCCGGGCCGGGGCCACGGTGGCCGTCTACGCCCAGCTGCCCACCGACGCGCCGGTGTATGTGACGTTTACCCAGTTCTTCGGCGAGTCCGGCATCTGGAAGGGTGAGTCTGTCCGGCTGGTGAACGGCCGCAACTACATCACCGTGCCCAAGATCGGCTCCCTGGACGCGGAGCGGGGCGGCCCGCTGTACCTGACCTACGCTGGGGCCAATCCTGAACAGATCAGGCTCCAGGTCCGGGTGGATTCCAACTCCTTTGCCATGCCTGTGCTGGAGCTGTCCGGCTGGTACGGTATGGACGAGACCGCGCGCAAAGACGCTATCCGCACCTACGTAACCCAGCTGGAATCCTATGTGGCGGCGCTGAACTCTGCCGCGCCCCAGACTGATATCCGCAATGCCACCGAGATCTCCACCCCCAGCGTGCTGCTGTCCATCCCCGCCTCCCAGGCGCTGGCCGGGCTGAAGGGCACCAACCGGGGCGTCGAAGAGATGGTGGACGCCATGTACCAAAACGTGCTGGCCTGGGAGGATGTGCTGTTTGTGGCCAACAAGGTCCAGGGCATCATCCCCGCCGGCACCACCATGGCCGGCTACCGCTATCCCATGACCACCCGCCAGAATATCCGCTACATGCGCATGTTCGCCGGGGCCTTCATGTACGCCGCCGGCAGCCATGTGGGCGTGGGCTGGGGCTCCACCACCGGGCTGGTGTGCGGCAGGCCCGTGTCCGTCACCGGCCAGAATCGTGACAACAGCCTGTTTGGCTGGGGCATCGCCCACGAAATCGGCCACAACATGGATAAGCTGGGCAAGGCGGAAATCACCAACAACATCTATTCCCTGGCCGTCCAGGCCTATGACGGCGCCGCCATGACCCTGCCCACCCGCCTGACCAAGAGCAATATCTGGGCGGCGGTCTACGACAAGACCAGCGCAGGCTGGCCCGGCTCCGCCGGAAGCGTGTTTGTCCAGCTGGCCATGTACTGGCAGCTCCACCTGGCCTACGACAATGGGGACCAGCCGCTGAACTTCTTCAACCAGTTCTTTACCAGCTGGAAGAATAAGGAGTACGGCAGCTATACCTATGACGAGCGGGTGGCCCTCATCGCCTCCAAGATTGTCAACCGGGATCTGACCGAGTTCTTTACCCGCTGGGGCCTGGTGCTCAGCGACGGCGTGAAGCAGGCCCTGGCCAGCTACCCCGCCAAGGAGGCGCGGGCTATCTGGTATCTCAACGATAACTCCTATACCGCCCGGCTGAACGGGGAGGCGGGCTTTGCAGGCACTGTCGCCGTGACCGCGGCAGCCGACAAAAACAATGCCGTGCTGACCATCACAGGCGGGGACGCTTCCATCCTGGGCTATGAGATCCGCCGCAACGGCAAGCACATCGCCTTTACCATAGCCAGTACCTACATTGACGACCTGGGCCCGGCCAATAACCTGACCTATACCTACAGCGTCGTCCCCGTGGACAAACTGGGCAATATGGGCCCGGAGGCCACGGCGGGCGAGGTGCGCATAGCCTGGGACGCCGCCATTGATTCCGGCTTGTACACCACCGGCCAGCAGGGCGATACCGTCACCGCAACCCTGACCAGGACTGCCTCCGTCACCGGCGTGAAGATCGCCGGGGCGAACCTGAGCGGGCATTACACGGTGCAGGTCCAGACCACCGGCGACTGGATTACGGTCCGTGAGGGCGAGCTGTCCGGCAATGAGACCGTAACCTACTTCACCAAGCCTGGGGCGGACCCCGCCAAGGATTCCCGCATTTGGACCTACGATGTGACGGCGGTGCGGGTCACCGGGCTTTCCGGGGCGGCCCAGGTCACGCTGCTGGACTATCCCGGCGACCGGGTGGATTTCTATCCCGGCGTCACGGTGGGCAGGCTCCAGAACGAGTTCCGCTACGGCGGCAATGCGGACCAGGTGATCCCCGCCGGCACGCTGGTGGTGGTGGGCACCTATCGGGGCGACCCGGCCTACAACAGCGCTGAGGTGGAGGTGCGCTACAGCACGGTGAAGGAGGCCGCCGAGCCCGGCGATGGGACCGAAGCGGATAAGGGCTATGTGGAGCGGGCGATGAACGGCTACTCCCTCCTGTTCGCCGAGGTGCCCGAGGGCGGCAAGGTGAGCGACACCAGCGACGGCTTCTGGATCTTTGTGCCCGATCTGGAGGCGGAAAGGGTCCTGAATGTGCAGACCGGCGTTTCCCAGGATCTCAACGCAGAGACCGGCGAGCTGGAAGAGAGCAATAACCCCACTGAGATCCGCGCGGTGCTCTACCGCACCGACACCCCCAACAGCGCAGAGGGGAAGCGGCTGACCAGCGAGACGCTGTGGATCAGCTTCCCCGACTATGACACCCTGCCCGAGATCGTCCTGACGGGCACGGGCATCCAATGAGGAGGACCATGCCCATGAAACGCACCCTTTCCTTGCTCCTGGCCCTGACGCTGGCCGCCGCGCTGCTGGTATGCCCGGCGGCGGCAGCCTCCTCCGGCTCACCCTGGCTCCAGATGGACGGCCAGTCGGTCAGCCTTCAGGGCCTGACCGGGCGCTATACCGCAGTCCAGATCACCCTGAACCTGAATCAGGAGGCCGCGGGCAGCTTTACGTTTGCGCCCACCCTGTCCACCGGGGATACCCACACCACGTACACGGTAAGCGGGAACAGCCTCACCCTCTACATCGCCTCCAAGTCCACGCTGGGCCTGACCAACGCCCTGTCCTTGGGCTCCCTCGCGGCCCAGGGCATCACCGTGGAGTCGGTCCCCAGCCTGAAGCTGGTCAATGTGGGGCCCAACGACACAGAGGAGGTTACCGCCAGCGGCCTGGCCATCAAAAACGCCCCCACCCAGGGCGGCTACGATCCGGGTCCCGGCTGGGATAACAGCTGGGACAACAACTGGGGCGGCGGCGTCACCCGCTACCCGGTGCAGGCGGCCCCCGGCACGGCCGGCGGCTCCGTGCAGTTCAGCACCACCCATGCCGCCCCGGGGGAAACGGTCATTGTGACAACATCCCCCAACTCCGGCTATATTCTCAACTCCCTGGCCGTCACTGACAGCCAGGGGCGCGGGGTGCCCGTTTCCGGCCTGGGCGGCGGCAAATGGTCCTTCGTTATGCCCTCCTCCGCCGTCACCATCGCCGTGACCTTCACGCCCACCCAGCCCGCCACGCTGCCCTTCCGCGATGTGGCGCAGGGCGATTGGTTCCGGGACGCCGTGGCCTACGTCTACAATAACAAGCTGATGAACGGCACCAGCCCTGATCTGTTCTCCCCTTGGGCGACCACCACCCGGGGCATGATCGTCACCATCCTCTACCGCTACGAGGGCTCCCCGGCGGCGGGCGGCGCCAGCTTCCCGGATGTGCCGCAGGGCGAGTACTACGCCGCGCCGGTGGCCTGGGCCGCCGCCAACGGGGTAGTTAATGGCTATGAGACCGGCCTGTTCGAGCCGCAGAATCCCATCACCAGGGAGCAGATGGCGGCCATCCTCTACCGCTACGCCCAGCGCAAGGGGCTGGATGTCAGCGGCAGGGCTGATCTGTCCATCTACGCGGACGCGGGCCAGGTCAGCCCCTACGCCGTGGACGCCATGGCCTGGGCAGTTCATACCGGCCTTATCACCGGCGTGGACAGCGCCACCCTCCAACCCGGCGGCTCCGCCGTCCGGGCCCAGGTGGCCACTATTTTGATGCGGTTCTGCCAATATGCACAGGCGCATTGATCCTCCCCCTGCAAGCAGGGCCCCGGATACCCCAAACGGGTATCCGGGGCCCTTTTAATCTGGGGGGGTTCCCGCCTCTACGGGAATTTCCGGCAAAAAACAACCCTCCCCAATCTGAACGCATAGCTGCCGGCGGTTCAGATTGGGGAGGGTGCTTCAATTGTTCAGATCCCGTTCTCCATGTCCTTGACAAGGGGGGGAAGTTGAGAAATCATGTTGTCCATGTCCTCAAACATGGCGCTCTTTGTGGTGCCCAGCTGGCTGGCGGAGTCAATGTGTCCCACGACCTCCTGATACCGCTCCTTGATTTTATCAAAGAACTGGCGCAAGCTCTGCAATTCCAGACGGGATACCTCGATCACGTCGGAAATCCCTGTCTGCACGGCGGTGGCCCCCTCGGCCACCGTTGTTATTTTTTCAAAGCTGCCCTCCGTCTGGCCCACAATGCCGATGCTCTGGCCCAGGGTCTGCTGGGAGGCGGAAATGCTCTGGCTGAGCTCATTGGCGCGGCTCTCCACCTCGGTCACGCCGTTATCCACCTCGCCTGTCAGTCCCTTGATCTCCTCTGCCAGCTGCTTTACCTGGGTTGCCACCACCGAGAAGCTCCGGCCCTCCGCGCCTGCCCGGGCCGCCTCGATTGAGGCGTTGATGGCCAGAATATTGGTCTGCTCCGCAATGGACACGATTTTGCCCATAGACTGCTGGATCCCTCTGATCGCATTTTCCAAGAGGGAGAAGGTCTCCGCCATGGCGTCATAGGACTGCTGCACCTGCTTGGAGGTCTGCTCCAGCACCGCCATCTGCTCCCGGGCCTCGGACACCGCTTGGTCAATTTCCCCCCGCACATGGTTGAACTGCTCCGCAGTCCCGTTGATGTTGGCGAAGGACTGCTCCAAATCCTGGAGCTTTACCTGGAACTGGTCGCCCTCCTTCAGCACGCCGCCAAAGGAGGCGCCGGCCTGGCTCAACTCCCAAAGGGAGGAGACCTCCTTTTTCACCAGCTCCCGCTGGTATTCCTTGAGACTGCCCGCTACATGCAGCACCGGGTAGAGGCTCTTTTTCTCCTGTGCCTGATCGGACCGCTGGCTTTTTTTCCGCAGCAACATAGCTGTTCCCCCCTCTATTCAAAGACAACGCAGGTCATGGACTGGTTGACGAAGCGGTTGTTATAGTGTTCCCCATACCCCACAAGGCCGGCATGGTTTCCCAGCACCGCCATGTCGCGCAGGTAGTTTTGCATATAGCCCTCCTGGGAGAACAGCTTATACCGAAACAGGCAGTTCACCGAGAAGATGGCGGAGCGGCGGGGGAAGTCCTGGCTGATCTGGCGGATGGTATTCTGCACGATGGCCCGGTAGTCGCCCAGTTCCAGCAAAATAAGCACATCGGAGTCGTTTACCTGCCGGAAACAGGCCAAGGCGTTTCCATTGACCTCCTTAATGGAAATGATGCAGGTATCGTCCCCATTTACCTTGCCAAAGGGATTTTGAAAGGTCCGGGTGAGAATCTCCTCGTCGGTGACGTGGAGGATATCTTTATACACCTGCTTGGCGCTCTTGCCGTTCAGGGCCCCCAGAATATAGTTGGCCCGGTCCGTGTTGGAGGCCACAAAGCGGTAATCCCCCAGCTGGTGGTAGATATTCTCCTTATAGGTCTTTACCCGTCCGTTCTGGTTCTTGACCAAAGCATAGGCTACGGCGTCCTGATATACCCGCCCGTTAGCGGACACCCGCCCCTGATCGCCGGTTCCGCCCACCAGGGAGATATTCCGCTTGCGCAGGGCGGTGTAGATCGTGGTGAGCACACAGGCGTCGTTGCCGGAGCAGAAATCAATGCACACGGTATCCCGGCTGGAGCCGCCCAGCGTCTGCATGTCTTGCTCCAAGCGCTGTATGTACTTGATGGGCATGGTGGACGCCTGCTCCAATACGTTGGCAACGGCACTTACACCGTCAAGAAAAGCGATGATCCCAACGCCATTTTCCACCACGCCGGTTTGATAGCTCATCCCGATGCACCCGATGCTGGGCACCCCCGGGAAACGCTTTTCCAGCAAGGCCACATGGTTATCAAACTGGTCGTTGTTGGATAATAGCATAATGAACTGCGGACGGTAAAGACCTTGAAGCGCTTCATCCAGATTTCCCCGCTGGCTCATACCGAAAAACTGCTTCATGATGCTGCCTCCTTCTATGTAATCCACTCAAGTATTTTATTATATAGTAAAGGCGCCGGCATGTCAATCTGAATTCGAAACGGGCAATTTTCAAATGACTTACAAGAAAATACAAAAAATTGATTATTATCCCAGTTTCGGGTGGTCGAATGCCAAGGGACGGTCACTATGTTCCGAAATTGCGGCAGGACGGCCCGCCGGGTTGACAAGCGCGGTCGTCCGCCGGTATAATTATGGCAGATTCCGGCGGGACGGCGGATTTGAGATGGAGGAGGCGGCACATGATGCAGTACACGGGCGTCTGCCAGACCCCGCTGGGGGAGGTCCTCCTGGCCGGTGACGGGCAGGGCTTGACCGGGTTGTGGTTCAAGGGCGGAAAATACTATGCCCTGGGCCTGCCCCCGGAGCGGGAGGAGCGGGAGACGGCGGTTTTCGATCAGACCAGACGGTGGCTGGACATCTATTTTTCCGGGCGGGAGCCGGATTTCATGCCGCCCATCCACCTGACAGGGACGCCGTTCCAGCTGGCGGTGTGGGAGCTTTTGCGGCGGATTCCCTACGGACAAACGCTCACCTATGGGGAGCTTGCGGCCCGGATCGCGGCGGAGCGGGGGCTGGCCCACATGTCCGCCCAGGCGGTGGGCGGGGCTGTGGGACATAACCCGGTGTCCATTTTGGTGCCCTGCCACCGGGTTGTGGGGAAAAACGGCAGTCTGACCGGCTACGCGGGCGGCCTGGATCGGAAAATCAAGCTCCTGGGCTTGGAAGGGCTTGACACGGGGCGGTTTTGCGTCCCTGCCGGGAAAACCGGGCCGTGACAGGACAGCCGAGGGACAAAGCTGCGCAGTGAAAAGCGGCAGGGGAGGCGGAGCATTCCGCTTTCCCTGCCGTTTTAACCGTTCCAAAATTGGAGTGGGCAATCAGCGTCAACAGAACGCATAAAACGCCATGGGAAATTCCCCCATGGCTGGTATAATAGGCATGAAGCATTGGCGAAACATACAAATCAGGAGGGGACTGCCGTGAACTATGGGCACTTTGATCGGGGAAAGAGGGAGTATGTCATAGACCGGGTGGATGTGCCGGTGTCCTGGACCAATTACCTGGGGGTGGAGGATATGGCCGCCGTGGTCAACCACACCGCCGGGGGGTATCTCTTCTATCAAAGCCCGGAGTACCATCGGATCACCCGATTCCGCCCCAACGGCGTGCCCATGGACAGGCCGGGGCATTATATCTATCTCCGGGACGACGACACGGGGGAGTACTGGTCCGTGTCCTGGCAGCCCTGCGGCGGGGAGCTGGGGCATTACCGCTGCCGCCACGGGCTGAGCTACTCGGTATACCAGTGTACGCGGGGCGGGATTGACGCTTCCCAGACGCTGTTCATCCCCCGGGGGGAGAATGTGGAGCTGTGGGATCTGGCGCTGGACAATTCCTCCGGCCGGGCGCGGCGGCTGAGCGTCTATTCCTATGCCGAGTTCGCCTACCACCAGATCCCCATCGACAACCAGAACTTCCAGATGTCGCTGTACTGTGCCGGGAGCGGGTATGAGGACGGCATCATCGACTACGAGCTGTTTTATGAGGGAGCCCACCAGTTTATGGCCGCGTCCTTTGACCCGGACAGCTTCGACTGTCTCCGGGACAGCTTCCTCGGTCCCTACCGCACTGAGACCAATCCCCTGGCGGTGGAGCAGGGGGCGTGTTCGGGCTCCTTTGAGAAGGGGAACAACCACTGCGCCGTGCTCCAAAAACGCCTGGTCCTGGCCCCCGGGGAGAAGGCCCGGCTGGTGTGGATGCTGGGCGAGGGGGGGCTTGAGGAGGGCAGGCGCATCCGGGAGAAGTACCGCGAGCCCGCCGCGGTGGACGCCGCCCTGGCGGATTTGGCCCGGTTCTGGGAGGACAAGCTGTCCAGGCTCCAGGTCGCCACCCCCGACCCGGACATGGACGTGATGCTCAACACCTGGACGCTGTACCAGAGCGAGATCAATGTGATGTTCTCCCGGTTCGCCTCTTTCATCGAGGTGGGAGGGCGCACCGGGCTGGGCTACCGGGACACCGCCCAGGACGCCATGACCATCCCCCACTCCAACCCCCAGGGCTGTAAAAAGCGCATCCTACAGCTCATGCAGGGGCTGACCTCCTCGGGCTACGGCCTGCACCTCTTTGACCCGGCCTGGTTCGGTCCGCAGCCTGAAAAGCCCGCCTTCAAATCCCCCACCGTCATCCCCACCCCGGACAAAGACACCATTGTGCACGGCCTGGCCGACGCCTGCGCGGACGACGCCCTCTGGCTGGTGGCGGCGGTGGCGGAATACGTCCGGGAGACCGGGGAGCTGTCCTTCTTTGACGAGCGCGTGGGGTATGCCGGCGGGGGAGAGGGGACGGTGTACGAGCATCTGAAAAAAATCCTGGACTTCTCCGCCGCCCAGGTAGGGGCCCACGGGGTCTGCAAGGGCCTGCGGGCGGATTGGAACGACTGCCTGAACCTGGGGGGCGGGGAGAGCGCCATGGTGTCCTTCCTCCATGTGTGGGCGCTGGGGCATTTTGTGGACGCTGCCCGCGCCCTGGGCCGGGGGATGGACGCGGAGCGTTACGAGGCCATGCGGCGGCAGGTCATTGAGACCTGCGAACGGGAGCTGTGGGACGGGTCGTGGTATCTCCGGGGCATCACGGCGGACGGGCGGAAAATCGGCACGCATACAGACCGGGAGGGCCGGGTTCATTTGGAGAGCAACGTGTGGGCGGTGCTGTCCGGGGCGGCCCAGGGCGAGCGGGCGGTGAAGGCCATGGACGCGGTGGATGAATATCTCTATACCGGCTACGGCCTGCGGCTCAACGCGCCGTCCTACACCGTGCCCGACGACGCCATCGGCTTTATCACCCGGGTGTATCCGGGGATCAAGGAGAACGGTTCGATTTTCTCCCACTCCAACCCCTGGGCCTGGTGCGCCGAGGCGGCGCTGGGCCGGGGCGGGCGGGCAATAAAATTCTACCGGGCCTTGTGTCCCGCCGCGCAAAATGATAAAATAGAGGTGCGGCAGAGCGAGCCCTACTCCTACTGCCAGTTCGTCATGGGTCCCGACCACTCCGCCTTCGGCCGGGCGCGGCACCCCTTTATGACCGGCTCCGGCGGCTGGAGCTACTTTGCCGCCACGCGGTATATCCTGGGGGTGCGGCCCCAGTTCGGCGGGCTGCTGGTGGACCCCTGCGTCCCGGCGGATTGGAGGCAGTTCCAAATCACCCGGGTGTGGCGGGGGGCGGAGTATCGGATCACCGTGAAAAATCCGAACGGCGTGGAAAAAGGGGTGGCCCGGGCCGCCTGCAACGGACAGGCCGTGGACGGCCTCGTTCCCGCCCAGAGGGCGGGGAGCGTCAACGAGGTCACGGTCATCATGGGAAGGAGCTAGATAGAATGAGCATCGAATTTGGAACCGGCGGCTGGCGGGCTATCATCGGGGACGGCTTCACCAAGGCCAATGTCCAGCGCCTGGCATACGCCCTGGCCCGGAAAATGAAGGACGAGGGGGTGGCCCAGCGGGGATTTCTGGCGGGCTACGACCGGCGGTTCCTCTCCAAGGAGGCCGCCCACTGGGCCGCCGAGGTGATGGCCGGGGCGGGCGTGCCCTGCATGGTGGTGGAGCGGGAGGCCCCCACCCCCCTGATGATGTTCGCCGTGCGCTATTACGAACTGTCCTACGGCATGGCGGTCACCGCCAGCCACAACCCGGCGCTGTATAACGGCGTGAAGGTGTTCACCAAGGGGGGACGGGACGCCGACGAGGGGGTTACCGCCAGCATCGAGGAGTATATCGCGGCCCTGCCCGACGGGCCCTGTCCCGCGGTCCCCTATGAGGAGGGCGTCCGCACCGGCCAGATCCAGATCGTGGACCCCATGAACGCCTATATTGACTCTATCATCCGCTCGGTGAACATGGACGCCATCCGTTCCCGGGGGCTGAAGGTGGTGCTGGACCCCATGTTCGGCGTGTCCAAAACCGCGCTGAGCACCATCCTCATCACCGCCCGGTGCGATGTGGACGTGATCCACGAGCGGCGGGACGCGCTGTTCGGCGGCCGCCTCCCGGCCCCCAACAGCAAGACCCTCATCGGCCTGCAGAGCTTTGTGGAGGAAAACGGTTGCGACATCGGCATCGCCACCGACGGCGACGCGGACCGGCTGGGCGTCATTGACGACAGGGGGGAGTTCCTCCACCCCAACAAGATTCTGGTGCTGCTTTACTACTACCTGCTGCGCTACAAGGGCTGGCACGGGGCGGCGGTGCGCAACATCGCCACCACCCACCTGCTGGACGCCATCGCGGCGGAGTTTGGCGAGACCTGCTACGAGGTGCCGGTGGGCTTCAAGCACGTATCCGGCAAGATGGCGGAAACCGGGGCGGTGATCGGCGGGGAGAGCTCCGGCGGCCTGACGGTGCGGGGGCATATCCAGGGCAAGGACGGCATTTATGCCGCTTCGCTGCTGGTGGAGATGCTGGCCACCACGGGCCGGAGGCTTTCGGAAATCTACCAGGAGATCGTGGGGCGCTACGGCGCGTTTGAGATGGCCGAGCGGGGCTACCGCTTTTCCCTGGAGGAGAAGGAGCGCATCAACAAGCTGCTGATGGAGGACAGGAAGCTGCCCGACTTCGGCCTGGATGTGGAACAGGTGAGCTATGCCGACGGCTGCAAGGTCTATTTCAAGGACGGCGGCTGGGTGGTGGCCCGGTTCTCGGGGACGGAGCCGCTGCTGCGGGTGTTCTGTGAGATGGACACCATGGACAAAGCGGCGCAGGCCGCCGCCTGTATGGAGCGCTTCCTGGGTCTCACAGGGCGGAATATCGAGTGAATCGGACGGGGGCCGCAGGGCCCCCGTTTCGCTCTGGAAAGCGGGCAGGATCTATGGTATCCTATGGAAAAGCGGAGAGGAGGGGCCGGGGCATGGCGCGTGAACGCCGCAAGCGCTCCCTGCGGGGGCAGATGACCTTTATTATCCTGCTGTGCTGGCTGGTGCCCATGGCGCTGGCGGCGGGGGCGCTGGGGGGCTATCTCACCCTGGGGCTGGGCCGCCAGTCCCGGCAGGCCATTGAGGAGCAGTTTCAGCTCAACCTCCAGATGGGGGCGGACCGGGTGGAGAGCGCCGTGGAGGCGTCCCGGCTGCCCTCCTACGACCCGGAGCTGGGGGAGAGCTGGAACCAGTACCGCCAGGACGGGAACTACGCCCTGTTTTACCGCCGGTGCTATGGCCTGTTCAACCGCCTGTACCAGGCGGACAGCCGCTTTCGATATGCCGTGGTCTGTCTGTCGGACAGCCCGGAGAACACGTCCATCACAGTGGTGAACGGCAGCTCCGGCTCGTCGGAAAAGCAGGTGCGGGACCGCTGGCGGGGGGACCTGCCGGCGGTGACGGAGCTGGCCGCCTCGCTGGACACCGCCGTGGGCTTTTTGGAGCGGGACGGCCAGGTGTATCTGGTGCGCAACCTGATGGGCCGCGACTTCCGGCCCATTGGGGTGCTGGCGCTGGCGCTGGACCTGCCCTATTACTTTGAGGATTTGTCCCTGCTGGGCTGGGCGTCGTCGGTATCGGTGGAGCTGGGGGCGGACACCGTCCTGAGCGTCAAGGGGGGCGCGCCGCCGCCCCAGGGGGAGAAAACGCTGGAGCACGCGGTAACCACCCGGGACTTCACCCTGCGGGGGAGGGCGGCGGTGGATTATGCGGCGCTGCTGGCGGGCTTCGGGGCCTACCGCTGGGTGCTGGGGGCCATGGGGCTGTCGCTGCTTTTGCTGCTGCTGTTCACCTTCCGCTTTTTCCGGCGGAGGATCTCCCAGCCCATCGAGGCGCTGATGGCCGGCGCGGCGGACATACAGGGGGGGCAGTGGGGCTGCCGGATCGACTGCGCCGCCGGCAGCCGGGAGTTTGAATATCTCACCGACTCCTTCAACCAGATGTCGGCCCGGCTCCAGACCCAGTTCGACTGCCTGTATCAAGAGGAGCTGGCCCGGCGGGACGCCCAGATCAAGGCACTCCAAGCCCACATCAACCCTCATTTTTTGAATAACACCCTGGAGAGCATCAACTGGCAGGCCCGGATGAGCGGGGACGTAAAGGCGTCCCGGATGATCGAGGCGCTGTCCACCGTGCTGGATGCGGCGCTGGACCGCAAGGGGATGCCCGAGGTGCCGCTGTCGGAGGAGATGCGCTACGTCAACGCTTATCTGTACATCGTCACCCAGCGCTTCGGCGAACGGCTGAAGGTGGATATCGACCTTCCCGGGGCGCTGATGGGGTGCCGGGTGCCCCGGCTCATCCTCCAGCCGGTCATCGAGAACGCGGTGGAGCACGGCATCCGCCCCGGCGGGGAGGGGCGGGTGGCCCTGCGGGGCCGTTTGGAGGGGGACTTCCTCATTCTGGAGATTGAAAACGACGGGGGGCTGTCCCCCCAGGACGAAGCGCATATTGCCCGGCTGCTCTCCCCGGACTATGACATGGCGGGGGAGCCCTCGGGCAATATCGGCATTGCCAACGTAAATCTGCGGCTGCGCATCCTCTATGGCCCGTCGTGCGGCCTTACCATATTCCGGGGGGAGGGCAGCGCGGTGATCGCCCGGCTCACCGTGGCCCGCAAATCGGATTAGGGCTCGTTTGAACATTGCCGCCATGCCCAAACGGCAGGTCTTTTTCCGCCATATGTCGTTGATTTGACTTGAAATACACAAAGTATTTCTGCGTCAGACCGCCTTGTCTGGCGAAAAAATCCCTTGCCGCCGGGCACCTCGTCAATTTTCAAACAGCGCCTAGGCGTCTTTTGTCATTTTCTGTCTCTGGCTGTCCCGGCGGATGGTATCCAATTGCCGTCCGGCAAGAATGTACAATAAATGGCAATCGGGGCTATTCGCCTGGAGACCTAAAAGGTGTATGATAAGAATGCACAAAACATATGGGGCAGGGCTCCATAAAATTAGGGAGGTTATACTATGAAAAAGAACAGACTGTTTGCACTGCTTTTGGCAGCCATCATGCTTCTGAGCCTGCTGGCCGGCTGCGCCGGCAACCCCGGCGGCAGCGACCCCACCAAGGACCCCGGCCCCGGGACGAAGGACACCCCCAAGCCCGCCGCCCCGGTGGAGCTCAACGTGGTCACCTCCTATGGCGGCGACGACGGCAACCGCAAGAGCTATGAGAACGCCGTGAAGGGCTATGAGGACGCCACCGGCAACCGGGTGCAGGACGCCTCCGGCACCTCCAACGAGGAGTGGAAGGCCAAGGTGCTCACCGATTTTGAGACGGGCACCGAGCCCGACGTGCTCTTCTTCTTCACCAGCGCCGACGCCGAGCCCATCATCCAGGCGGGCAAGGTGGTGGACGTGGCCACCATCCGGGCGGAATACCCCGACTACGCCTCCAACATGCGCGACTCCATGCTGGCTGTGGCCTCCGACGGCAAGAATTACGCGATCCCCTCCTCCGGCTTCTGGGAGAACATGTTTGTCAACACCAAAGTGCTTTCCGACTGCGGCGTGGCGGTTCCCGGCCCGGACTATACCTGGGATCAGTTCCTGGCCGACTGCCAGACCATCAAGGACAAGGGCTACACCCCCATCGCCTGCTCCCTGTTCGAGGTGCCCCACTATTGGTTTGAGTTCTGCATTATGAACAACGGCACGCTGTCCGAGCAGCTGGATATCCCCGCCGATGCCGGCGACGCCGTGGGCCAGAAGTGGGCCGCCGGCCTCAACGACATAAAGGATCTGTATGAGAAGGGCTACTTCCCCGTCAACACCCTCACCGCGACCGATGCCGAGACCGTGCAGCTCTTTGGCGACGGCGAGGCCGCCTTCCTCATCGACGGCTCCTGGAAGGTGAATTACTTTGTGGACAACCACGGCGAAACGCTGGAGGACTACGTCATCTCCTACGTCCCCGCCAAGGGTGAGCGCAAGGCCAGCGAGGCCATCGGCGGCATCTCCATGGGCTACTTCATCACCAAGAAGGCGTGGGACGATCTCGCCAAGCGTGAGGCCGCCGTGCAGTTTGTGAAGCACATGACCTCCGACACGGTAATGTCCACCTTTGTCACCACCGAGGTCACCGCCCTGAAGAACGGCGCGTCCCCCGCCGGGCTCAATCCCCTCCAGCAGGCGGCGGCCGACGCCAACGCCAACATCACCGGCGTCATCGGCCCTGTCCAGGATGCGGTATCCCCCGAGTGCAAGGCTGAGCTGTTTGCCAACGTGCAGCGGGTGGTCACCGGGGACATGACCGCCGAGGAGGCCGTGGCGGCTGCCATCGCCCTCAACTGACCTCGCGCCTGCCGGGCGCGGACCGTGCGAGGCTTTTGGGCTCTACCCTACCCGAAGGAGTGATGGCGCGTGAACTCAAGCTCCACCCTGTACAAAAAGAAGGGGCCGTTGGTGGTATTCCTGGTTCCGGCGTTCCTCTTCCTGGTGCTGTACCTGTATTATCCCTTTGTCCAGAATGTCATCAACAGCTTTTCCGATATCACCGGGCTGGGCGCCCCCGCCCAGGGGCTGAACGACCCCTGGTGGGCCAACTACGCCACCCTGTTCACCGACCCCAAGCTGCGCACCGCCCTGGGCAATACGGTCATCCTCACCGTCTGTACCGTGGTGTTCCAGGTGGGCGTCGCTCTGATCCTGGCCCTGCTGGTGGACTCCATCCGGGTGGGGGCCCAGCTGTTCCGTACGCTGTACTTTTTCCCCATCGTCATCTCCGCCACCGCCCTGGGCCTGATGTTCAACCTCATTTTCCTCTATAACGGCGGAATGCTCAACCAGCTCTTCTCCAACCTGGGCATCATTGAGAAGAACATCGACTGGAAGGATACCAGCCACTTTATGGTCACCATGTTCACCCCGGTGATGTGGCAGTATGTGGGCTTCTATTTCGTCATCCTGGTCACGGGGCTGAATAATATCCCCCAGGACCTCTACGAGGCCGCCGCGCTGGACGGCTGCGTGGGGCTGAGCAAGGTGCGCTACGTCACCCTGCCCCTGCTGCGCAATGTGCTGTGCACCTGCCTGGTGCTGGCTGTCACCGGGGCGCTGAAGGTGTTTGACCTGCCCTGGGTGATGTTCGGGGCGGGGATGCCCCAGGACCAGGGCTGGCTCACCGGCACCTACATGTACGACCAGACCTTCAACCGCGGAAACGTGGATTACGGCTCGGCCATTGCCATGCTCATCGTGGTGCTGGGGGTGGTGCTGTCCAACGTGGCCAACCGGGTGTTCAAGCCCCGGAACGACCTGTAAGGGGGGAGCGGAATGGGCAAGAAAATCACGCCCGCCAAGGCGTGTACCTATGTGGTGCTGAGCGTATGGGCGCTGACCACCCTGTACCCCTTTGTGTGGGTCATCCTCAACTCCTTCCGGGAGAAGGGGCTCATCCGCAAGGACTCCTTCTCCCTCCCCCTGCCGGGCAGCGGCTTCACCATGGACAACTACGCCAAGGCCATGGACCGCTTCGACTTTGCCAACGCCTATCTCAACAGCCTCATCGTGTCCGTATCAGTGACGGTGGTGGTGGTGATCCTGGCGGGGCTGGCGGCCTACGGGCTGGTGCGCTACCGCTTCAAGCTGCGGGGCGTGTGCTACAGCCTCATCATGGCGGGGATGATGTTCCCGGTGTTCTCCACCATTATCCCGGTGTTCCGCATGGAGGCCGCCTGGGGCATCGCCAGCAGCGGGAACCGCTGGCTGTCCCTGCTGGCCGTCATCCTGCCCCAGATCGCGGGCAACCTGTGCTTTGCCACCATCGTGCTCATGGGCTTTATCGAATCGGTGCCCATTGAGCTGGAGGAGAGCGCCTATGTGGACGGCTGCCACGTGTTCCAGGTGTACTTCCACATCATCATGCCGGCGGCAAAGTCCTCGTTTGCCACGGTGGCAATCTTCTCGTTCCTGTGGAGCTATAACGACCTGTTCACCCAGAATTTCTTCCTCCGCGTGCCCAAGGAAAAGACCATCACGCTGCTGCTCAACGAGATCAGCTCCCAGGCGGGGGTGGACTATGGCCTGATGGCGGCGTCGGTGGTGCTCATCGTCATCCCGGTGCTGGCAGTATACGTGATGCTGCAAAAGCACATCATCAAGGGGCTCACCGCCGGGGCGGTCAAAGGGTGAAACAAACGAATGTTTCACGTGAAACGCTGGGTGGTCTCCGTCCCTGGGGTTCCTGGCCCTATCCGGCATGCGGGCTGCGGGAGGTGAAGGACATGTATAAGGTCGTGCTGGTGGACGACGAGCCCATCATCACCGAGGGACTGCGGCAGGTGGTGGACTGGGCCGCCCACGGCTGCCGTGTGGCCGCTACCGCAGGGGACGCCGTATCCGGCGGAGAGGCCATCCGGGCGCACCGGCCGGACATCCTGTTCACCGACATCAAAATGCCGGGGGAGGACGGGCTGACCATGCTGGCGGGGCTGAAGGGGGAGTTCCCCCGGATGCAGATCGCCGTGCTCACCGGCTACCGGGACTTTGAGTATGCCCAGCGGGCGATCCGGCTGGGGGTGGCCCGGTTCCTGCTCAAGCCCTCCAAGATGGACGAGATTGAGGAGGCGCTCACCTTCATGACCGGCGTGCTGGACCGCCTGCCGGGGGAGGAGAGGGCGGAGCCTGAGCCCGAGGACGCGGCCAACAGCTTCATTGTCCGACAGGCGCGCGCCTATATCGCCGGGCACTGTGCAGAAAAGCTGTCCCTTCAGGAGGTGGCCGACCACTGCTTTGTCAGCCAGTGGCACCTGAGCAAGCTGCTCAACAGGCACCAGGGGCAGACGTTCTACGACCTGCTCAACGCCGAGCGGGTCCGCCGGGCAAAGGAGCTGCTGGAGGACCCCGCCCTGCGTATCAGTGAGATTGCCGAGCGGGTGGGCTACGCCGACACCGCTCATTTCTCCCGGGTGTTCAAGAAGCTGGAAGGGGTGTCCGCGGGGGAGTGGCGCAACGCCCACTGCGGCAGGCAGGGCTGAGCGCCGTTCAGACACAAGATGCGCCGCCGCAAGCGTCAGTCGCTTGCGGCGGCGTTTTTTTGCGTGTGGGGGACGGGCTCAGCCCAGCAGCAGGGCGCGGAAGGCGGCGGCGGTGGGCTCCAGCAGGGCGTCCGGGTACTGGTAGTGCTGGGTGTGGAGGGGCGGACAGTCCTCCCCCGCGCCGATGCCGAAGAACGCGCCGGGGCAGCGGCGCAGGTAGTGGCCAAAGTCCTCGCTCCAGCGCATGGGAGCGTCAAGGGTCTCGCCTGCGCACAGCTCCAGCACCCGCCGGGCGCAGCCGGGGTCGTTGACGGTGGCGGGGAACACGTCCTGGACCTGGTATTCAAAGCCCAGAGCGTATTCCGAGGACAGGGACTGGGACAGCCGGAGCAGGCCGTCAAATAGGCGCTCCAGGTCCTGATCCCGCTCGGTCCGGAGGGTGAGCCAGATCTCCGCCCGGGCGGCGGCGGTTCCAAAGGCGCGCTCCCCCATCTCCGTGCCGATAACGGTGCACAGCGTCATGCCGCCAAACCCCGTGGGGGCGGCCAGGTCGGGCAGGGCGCACAGCAGGCGCCCCACAGCAGGGGCGGGGGAGAGGCCGTGCTCCGGGTAGGCGGCGTGGGTGGGGCGGCCCAAAAAGGTGATTGTGACCCCCCGGGAGGCGCAGGCGAACGTGCCGGGCCGGGTGACCACCTGTCCCAGAGGGAGGCCGGGCAGATTGTGGGCGCCGTAGATCTGGGCCACCCGCTCCCGATCAAACAGCTCCAGGCAGCCGGGGGCGCCGGCGCCGGTCTCCTCGGCGGGCTGGAAGAGGAAGAATGCGTCCCGGTCCAGCCGCTTCCCCTGGACGGATAGGGCGGCGGCGCACAGGGCGGCGGCGTGGCCGTCGTGGCCGCACAGGTGGGCCGCCCCGCCGCCGGGCAGCGCCAGCGCGTCGTAATCCGCCCGGAGAGCCACCGGGGGCCTGGTTCCCCCCGGCTCCCGGTGGGCGGCGTAGAAGCCCGCCCCGCAGGGGCGCAGCTCCAGGGTGGTGCGCCGGGCCAAAAAGTCCATCAGCGCCGCCCGGGTGCGCTCCTCCTGGCCCGAGCGTTCCGGGCAGCGGTGCAGGGCCTGCCGCAGGGCGCGTATGTCTTCCATGTCCATGTGCCTGTCTCCCTTCCTCCCGGCGCGGGCCGGGGCATTATTATAGAATTTCCCACCTATTATAATACAGCGCAGGGGAAAGGGCAATATGCGCGCCGGGGAGATGGCCGCCGGAGTGTAAAAAGGACGCGCGGCAAAAATCACGGGGAGATTTTTCCGCCCGGTAAAAAAACCAGCGGGGTAAGCCTGGATTTCTGCCCGGCGCGGTGGTATAATTGGATCAAATTGGGTCCGGCGGAGCCCGCCGGGCGAAAGCGGGGGTAGAGTATGGAGGAACTGCTGGAGCGGCTGCTGGAGGAATGCCGTCCTTTCACCAGCCGGGGCCGGGTTGCGGACTACATTCCTGAGCTGGCGAAAGGAGATCCGAACGCCCTGGGAATTTACGTCATCGGCAGCGAGGGGAAGCACGCCTGGGCGGGGGACTGCCGGAAGCCGTTTACCATCCAGAGCGTGGTCAAGCCCATTTTGCTGCTCCAGGCGCTGTTGGACAACGGAGCGGAGTTCGTCACCCGCCGGGTGGGGGTGGAGGCCACCGGCAAGCCCTTTGACGCCATCAACGCCGGGGATCAGGCGCTGGACAGCGGGAATATTAACCCCATGGTCAACATGGGGGCTATTGTCATGTGCAGCCTGATCCATGGACGCAGCTATGACGAGCGGTTCCAGCGGCTGCTGGAGCTGACCCGGCGGCTGGCCGGGGATGGGGAAATCGGGGTGGACGAGGCGGTATACCAATCGGAAAAGAGCCACGGCAGCAAAAACCGGGCGCTGGCCTATCTGCTCAAGTTCCACGGGCTGCTGGAGGACGACGTGGAGGAGGTGCTGGACTGCTACTTTCGCGCCTGCTCCATCCGGGCGGACTGCCGGGCGCTGGCCCACATCGGGGCGGTGCTGTCCAACCGGGGGCGGCTGCCCGTATCCAACGAGCGAGTGTTCCCCGCCAACCTGTCCCGCTATGTCAATGCGGTGCTGATGACCTGCGGGATGTACGACGGGTCGGGAGAGTTCGCCCTGCGGGTGGGCGTCCCGGCCAAGAGCGGCGTGGGGGGCGGCATTATGGCGGTGGCGCCCACCCGGATGGGCATCGGTATATTTGGCCCGGCCCTGGACGGCAAGGGGAACAGCGTGGCGGGCATCCGGCTGCTGGAGCGGCTGAGCCAGGAGCTCTACCTGAGCATCTTTTGAGGCTGGAGAGGGAGGCCGTGCCCGGTATCGGGGCGGTCTCCCACTTGTTTCAACAGAAATGTAATATATACTTGACAAAAATTAAAATATATAGTAATCTGATGGTGGAGGTGATTCCTATGGCCCGAAATGTCAAAATCAAAGCCGCGAGAGCGGAGCTTGACATGACGCAAAAAGCGCTGGCAGATGCCGTGGGCGTGTCGCGCCAGACCATGAACGCCATAGAACAGGGGAATTATAACCCCACAATCAGGCTTTGCCGCGCAATTTGTAAGGTGTTGGGGAAAACATTGGACGAGCTGTTCGGAGAGGAGAATGACGATGAACAGTAAAAAGGAGGCCAAAAAAATGGACGAAATGCAGAAGCTCCAGCTGATGAAATTGGAGGAGCACAGCTTTTGGATTACATTCTGGACGCTGTGCGCCATAGTGGTGGGGCAGGCGCTGATGGGCGCCGGTTTCCGGGAGATTGCCGGGGAGCTGGCCGCGCTGCTCATTGCCGGCGGCTGCGTCACGGTTCTATGCCTGAAAAACGGGCTGTGGTCGGTGAGTTATCAGCCTTCGAGAAAAACAAACGTGGTGTTCAGCGCAGGGGCGGCATTGGCCCTGGGAGCCGTTTATGCGCTCAGAGCGTTTTTGGTGCTACGCAAGCCGGCCAGCCTGGAGCTGGCGTGGGGGATTGTGCTGCCCATGGCCGCTGTGTTTGCTGTGTGTTTCGTGCTGCTGGAGGTATTGCGCGGGGTCTATAAGCGCAGGCGGGACCAGCTGGACGATGTGGAGGAGCACAAAGAATAACACAAAAAAGTGTTGGACATACCGCCCGGCATCCGGGCCGCGCAAGCCTAGGGCCTGTTTGAAGATTACCGCCATGCCCAAACGGCGTTCAAACAGCGCCTAAACTTACCAGTACGGGTTTCGCATATAAAAACCGGGATGGCTCAAACTATGCTCGGATTCCGATCCGACAAACAAAGATTCAAAAAGGAGAATACGGATATGTCTAACACGAATAATTCTAACCGTCTGGTGGTGCCCGGCGCCCGCGAGGCTATGGACAAGTTCAAGATGGAGGCGGCCAACGAGGTCGGCGTCAACCTGAAGCAGGGCTACAACGGCGATCTGACCAGCAAGCAGGCCGGCTCCGTGGGCGGCCAGATGGTCAAGAAAATGATTGAGGCCTACGAGAACGGCCTGAAGTAATCGTGCCCCGGCCTGGCCGGGATCATTCGGAACAGGAGGAGGACCACCCAGCTGGGCGGCCCTCCCCCTGTTTTTTACATACCGTCCCGGCGGCACGGTGCGCGGCGGCCGGAAGACGAAAACTATAATTTATGAGACGAAATTTGACGAGTAAAAAATTTCTTGTAAATCCACTTATTTTTTAAGATAGAAGGACGATATAGTGTGTGAAGGCAGTCGAGAACAGATTGTTTGTAAATATATAGGTTATAAAACATCGACAGCCTGACGTTTGGTTTCACCCGGCTGACGGGCCGGTTGGAATAGGAAGCGCGTCAAACAGTTCGGGCAGTCTGGCCAGATGGCCGGGCTGGGCGGCGCAACACTCTGCGGAGCTGAGGCAAGGATCGCCGAGGCTTAAATACTATGGAGGTATTATAAATGCGTATTCAGCACAATATTATGGCTATGAATTCCTACCGCAATTACACCAACAACGTGGCCGCCATGAAGAAGAACCTGGAGAAGCTCTCCTCCGGCTACAAGATCAACCGCGCCGGTGACGACGCCGCCGGTCTGGCCATCTCCGAGAAGATGCGCGCCCAGATCACCGGCCTGGAGACCGCCCAGAAGAACGCCAAGGACGGCATCAGCCTGGTGCAGACCGCCGAGGGCGCCCTGACTGAGGTCCACGACATGCTGAACCGTATGGTGGAGCTGGCCACCCAGTCCGCCAACGGCACCTACGACAACGAGACCGACCGCTTCCAGCTCCAGAAGGAGGTTAACCAGCTCCGGGACGAGATTAACCGCATCGCCGACAGCGCCAACTTCAACGGCATCAAGCTGCTGGACGGTTCCATGTCCGCCGAGGGCACCTCCGCTTCCCTGGCCGAGGTGGATCTGAGCAAGCTCTCCGGCGATTTGGCCGGGGCCAACAAGACCATCGACGCCGTTAAGGGCGTCTATGAGAACATGGCCGCTTTTGCCGCCAACACTGCTGTGGCCGAGGGTGACAAGATCACCGTCTCCTACACCTTGAAGGACGCTAACGGCAAGGTGCAGAATATTGATCTCACCCTGACCGCAGCCAAGGATGCCGCCGGCGATGTCACGAAGCTGGTGGCCGAGGACGGCAGCGAGTACGCTCTGACTGCTGCGGACAAGGCGTCTGCCGCTGACCTGGAGGCCGCGTTTACCACCGAGCTGAACAAGAACAGCACCATCAAGGAGAACTTCACCGTCGCCCAGGGCTCCGCTGCGGGCCAGATCGCCCTGACCGCCAAGACCGGTGGCACCCAGGCCATGCAGATGGTGGGCTTCGAGATGAAGACCTGGACCAAGGCCACCGATACCACCACCGTTGTTTCCAACGGTGCCAGCGTCAAGACCGCCGCTGTGGATGCCTTTGAGAGCATCGACCTGAGCAAGGGAAAAATCTGGATGTCTGACGATGCTAGCAAGGGCAGCGATGATCTGAGCAAGTGTGTCTTTGAGATCAACGGCGAGAAGTTTGTCTTTGTGGAAAATGGCAAGATCGACGCCGACTCCCTGGCCAAGCTGAAAGAGGCCGGTGTGGAGCACTATGTTGAAGTGGGCACCGCCAGCACCATCGGCAACGATGACGCCAAGGCCATGGGTGAGAAGATCAGCATGGAGACCGGCCTGTCGGTGGAAACCGGTACTGTGACAACCACCAACGGCGTCAATACCTGGACGAAGGCCGCCAGCACCACCATCGGCCTGAAGTCCCGCAGCACCGCCGGTTCCAGCAAGGGCGGCCTGGTGCTCCAGATCGGCGACACCAGCGACAGCTACAACCAGTTGCGTGTTTCCATCTCCGATATGCACACCAAGTCCCTGGGCATTGCCGGTGTGGACATTTCTAACCAGGACAGCGCCGCCGATGCCATCGACGCCATTAAGAAGGCCATCAATAAGGTGTCTGACGTGCGTGGTACCCTGGGCGCTACCCAGAACCGTCTGGACCACACCATCAACAACCTGAGCGTCATGACCGAGAACATCCAGGACGCCGAGTCCACTATCCGCGACACCGACGTGGCGGAGGAGATGATGGCGTACACCAAGAACAACATCCTGATCCAGTCCGCCCAGGCGATGCTGGCTCAGGCCAACCAGGTGCCCCAGGGCGTGCTGCAGCTGCTGCAGTAAGCGTCCGAGCCGTCGTGAGCAGCGCGGATGGACTGGAGCGAGGGCGAGCGCAGGGCCGCGCAGCGGCCCGCAGATCAGCCCGAGTCGAAGGGAAGCCGCGCGTCGCGAACAGGCGAGGCGTGATAATGCCCGGCCGCGCGGCCAATCGGAGCGTGATAACGCCGCGCGCAACGTAAGCAGGCGCAGCGTGATAACACCGCTGCTCTTGGCACAAACCGCATAGACGTAAAAGGGGGACGGGCCAAACGGCCCGTCCCCCTTTTTGTGTTCCAATGCGCAGCCTTTGCGCTTATTCCAGATCGTCCCCGCCGTCCAGGGAGATGGACAAGATCTCGTCCTCCTCCTCGGGCTCGTCGGCCGGGAGGGCGGCGTCGTCGCCGGGGAGGTCGTCCTCCTCGCGCAGGTCGTCAGCCAGGTTGGTCACGTCACGGAAGCGGTTTTCCTCGTGGACCTCGTCCTCGATCTCATCCAGCTTGCGGTAGGCGGCAAGGCCGGAGCCCGCGGGGATCAGCTTGCCGATGATGACGTTTTCCTTCAGGCCCAGCAGGTGGTCCACCTTGCCCTTGATGGCCGCCTCGGTGAGCACCTTGGTGGTCTCCTGGAAGGAGGCGGCGGACAGGAAAGACTCGGTGGCCAGCGACGCCTTAGTGATGCCCAGCAGCAGCCGGGTGCAGGTGGGCAGAACCAGCTGCTCGCCGTCCTCCCGGGTTTCCCCGGCCTCGGTGCGCTGCCGGATGGCGGCGCAGGCGTCGCGGAATTCGATAATGTCAATGGTGGAGCCGGACAGCAGGCCGGAATCGCCGGGGTCCTCCACCCGCACCTTGCGCATCATCTGCCGGACGATGACCTCGATGTGCTTGTCGTTGATATCCACGCCCTGCTGGCGGTAGGGCTTTTGGACCTCCTGGATCAGGTAGTTGTGCACCGCGTCCACGCCCCGGATGCGCAGCACCTCATGGGGGGACAGCGCGCCCTCGGTGAGCCGCTGGCCCTTCTTGGCCTGGTCGCCGGACTTTACCCGGATGCCGGAGCTGTAGGGCAGGGCATAGGTGACCACCTCGCCGTCGTCGGCGGTGATGGTGACATTGCACAGGGTAGTCCGCTTGGTTTCTTCCACGGTGACTACGCCGGAGATTTCGGCCAGCTGGGCCATCTTCTTGGGCTTGCGGGCCTCCAGCAGCTCCTCTACGCGGGGAAGGCCCTGGGTGATATCGCCGCCGGCCACGCCGCCGGTGTGGAAGGTACGCATGGTCAGCTGGGTGCCCGGCTCACCGATGGACTGGGCGGCGATGATGCCCACCGCCTCGCCCTGGCCCACGGGCTCGCCGAAGGCCAGGTTCATGCCGTAGCACTTGGCGCATACGCCGGAGTGGGCCTCGCAGGTGAGCACGGAGCGCACCCTGACGGACACCCTGCGCTCCGGGTCGCCCTCGGCCTCTGCCTGGGCGCGAAGCTTGGATTCGATACGCTTGGCCAGCTCGCCGTCCACCAGGGTATTCCGGCTGGCCAGCACCCCGCCGGTCTCAAAGTCGGGCACGTCCTCGGCCAGATAGCGGCCCCGCAGGCGCTCTTCCAGGGTCTCGATGATCTGCCCGTTCTCGTTGATCTCGGACACGGTGATGCCGTCGTGGGTCAGGCAGTCCTCCTCGCGGATGATGACCTCCTGGGACACGTCCACCAGGCGGCGGGTGAGGTAGCCGGAGTCGGCGGTACGCAGGGCGGTGTCCGCCATGCCCTTTCGGGCGCCCCGGGAGGAGATGAAGTACTCCAGAACCGTCAGGCCTTCGCGGAAATTGGATTTGATGGGGATCTCAATGGTGCGCCCGGAGGTGTCGGCCATCAGGCCGCGCATACCGGCCAGCTGGCGGATCTGGGCCTGGGAACCACGGGCGCCGGAGTCCGCCATCATGAAGATGGGGTTATAGCGGTCCATGGACGCCTGGAGGGCGTCGGACACGTCGGCGGTGGTCTTCTCCCAGGCGGACACCACCAGGCGGTAGCGCTCGTCGTTGGTGAGGAAGCCGCGCTTGTACTGGTTCTCGATCTTGACGACTTCCTTCTCGGTGGCGGCAATAAGCTCCCGCTTCTCATCGGGGACGGTCATATCGGCGATGGCCACGGTGAGGGCGCCCCGGGTGGAGAACTTGTAACCCCGGGCCTTGATGGTGTCCAGCACCTCGGCGGAGCGGGTGAAGCCGTGCTTGGCGATGCAGCGGTCCACGATCTTGCCCAGCTGCTTCTTGCCGCAGATGAAGTTGATTTCCGGCTCAAAGACCTGCTCGGGGTCGGAGCGGTCCACAAAGTCCAGATCCTGGGGGATGCCCTCGTTAAAGAGCAGGCGGCCCACGGTGGTGCGCACCAGCTTGTGGCGCGTCTCACCGCCGATTTCCGCGTAGCGGCGGACCAGGATGGGCTCGTGGAGCTCCAGGATGCCCTCGGCGTAGGCCAGCTGGGCCTCGTTGTCGTCGGAGAATACGCTGTAGACCTCTTTTGCCTTCCCGTCCTGGGCCTGGGCGCACAGGGCGGGGGTGGTGCGGTACCAGCGGCCTGCCTCCCCATCCCAGATCCAGATGCGGTCGTTTTCCATCAGCTCGCCGTCGGCCAGGGCCTTGACGGCGTCGCCGGGGGTTTGATAGGCGAAGTCGGGGTCGTAGGCGGGGTCGCGCTCATAGGTCAGGTAGTAGGAGCCCAGCACCATATCCTGGGTGGGCACGGTGACCGGCCCGCCGTCGGAGGGCTTGAGCAGGTTGTTGGCGGCCAGCATGAGGATGCGGGCCTCGGCCTGGGCCTCGGCGGACAGGGGGACGTGGATAGCCATCTGGTCGCCGTCAAAGTCTGCGTTGAAGGCGGTGCACACCAGGGGATGGAGCTTCATGGCCCGGCCCTCCACCAGCACCGGCTCGAAGGCCTGTATGCCCAGGCGGTGGAGGGTGGGGGCGCGGTTGAGCATGACGGGGTGCTCCTTGATGACGGATTCCAGAGCGTCCCACACGGCGGGGGTGCCCTTGTCCACTTCCTTTTTGGCGGCCTTGATGTTGCTGATGCCGCTCTCCACCAGCTTCTTCATGACGAAGGGCCGGAACAGCTCAATGGCCATCTCCTTGGGCACGCCGCACTGGTAGATCTTCAGCTCGGGGCCCACCACGATGACGGAGCGCCCGGAGTAGTCCACACGCTTACCCAGCAGGTTCTGGCGGAAGCGGCCCTGCTTGCCCTTGAGCAGGTCGGACAGGGATTTGAGGGCACGGT
Organism: uncultured Oscillospiraceae bacterium; assembly: GCA_910587255.1. Classification (GTDB taxonomy): domain Bacteria; phylum Bacillota; class Clostridia; order Oscillospirales; family Oscillospiraceae; genus Enterenecus. The sequence goes on along the minus strand of CAJUKT010000045.1, from coordinate 9,500 downwards.
TATTGGCCCCGGTGACGGCGCGGCCCCGGCGGCCATTGTCGATGAGGGCGTCCACCGCCTCCTGGAGCATCCGTTTCTCGTTGCGCACGATGATATCCGGCGCGTTGAGCTGGATGAGCCGCTTCAAGCGGTTGTTGCGGTTGATGACCCGGCGGTACAGGTCGTTCAGGTCGGAGGTGGCAAACCGGCCGCCGTCCAGCTGCACCATGGGGCGCAGCTCGGGGGGGATGACAGGCAGAACGTCGATAATCATCCACTCCGGCTTGTTGCCGGACATGCGGAAGGCGTCCACCACCTCCAGGCGCTTGACCAGCTTGGCCTTTTTCTGGCCGCTGGCGTCCTTCATCTGGGCGCGCAGGGAGGCGGAAAGCTCCTCCAGGTTCAAATCGGACAGCAGCTTCTTGACGGCCTCCGCGCCCATGCCGGCGTCAAAGTCGTCCTCATAATACTCCCGCAGCTTCTTATACTCTGCGTCGGTGAGAATCTGGTTGCGGGTCAGATGGGTGTAGTCGGGGCCGGGATCAGTGACGATATAGGCGGCGAAGTACAGCACCTTTTCCAGAATCCGGGGGCTGATATCCAGCAGCAGCCCCATCCGGGAGGGGATGCCCTTGAAATACCAGATGTGGCTCACCGGGGCGGCCAGCTCAATGTGGCCCATGCGCTCCCGGCGCACCTTGGCCCGGGTGACCTCCACGCCGCAGCGGTCGCACACCTTGCCCTTGAAGCGGATCTTCTTATACTTGCCGCAGTGGCATTCCCAATCCTTGGTGGGGCCGAAGATGCGCTCACAAAACAGCCCGTCCCGTTCGGGCTTGAGGGTGCGGTAGTTGATGGTCTCCGGCTTTTTCACCTCGCCGTAGGACCAGTCTCGGATCTGCTCCGGGGAGGCGATACCGATGCGGATGGCATTGAATTCAGCGTAGCTCATTGTTTCACCCTCCCTTCTCAGTCCTCGCCGTCGAAGAGGTCGTCCTCTCCGGCGTCGGCTTCAGCGCCTACGGCGAAATCATCGTCGTCGCTGGTCTCCTTCATGGTAAAGCCCGCGTCGGCAAACTCGCTCTCGCTGCCCACGTCCTGATAGTGGTCGTAGTCGTCGTCGCGGAAGCGGCCGGGCTGGTAGTTATCCTCGTCGTCGTCCTTGAGCTCAATCTGGTTGCCCTGCTCGTCCAGTACCTGGATATCCAGGCACAGGGCCTGGAGCTCCTTCACCAGCACCTTGAAGGACTCGGGCACGCCGGGCTTGGGCACGTTGTAGCCCTTGACGATAGATTCGTAAGTGCGCACACGCCCGGTCACGTCGTCGGACTTGACGGTCAGGATTTCCTGCAAGGTATAGGCCGCGCCGTAGGCTTCCAGCGCCCACACCTCCATCTCGCCGAAGCGCTGGCCGCCGAACTGGGCCTTGCCGCCCAGGGGTTGCTGGGTGACCAGGGAGTAGGGGCCGGTGGAGCGGGCGTGGATCTTGTCGTCCACCAGATGGTGGAGCTTGAGGAAGTAGACGTAGCCCACGGTGACGGGGTTGTCGAAGCGCTCGCCGGTGCGCCCGTCGTACAGCCAGCTCTTGCCGTCCTCCCGGAGGCCGGCGAGCTTGAGGGTGTCGGCGATATCCTGCTCGTCGGCGCCGTTGAAGATGGGGGTGGCCACCTTCCAGCCCAGGGCCTTGGCGGCGTAGCCCAGATGGACCTCCAGCACCTGGCCGATGTTCATACGGGAGGGCACGCCCAGGGGGTTCAGCACAATGTCCAGGGGGGTGCCGTCGGGGAGGAAGGGCATATCCTCCTGGGGAAGGATGCGGGACACCACGCCCTTGTTGCCGTGGCGGCCGGCCATCTTGTCGCCCACGCTGATTTTGCGCTTCTGGGCGATATAGACGCGGACAACCTGGTTGACGCCGGGGGACAGCTCGGCCCCCTCCTCCCGGGTGAACACCTTCACGTCCACCACGATGCCGTATTCGCCGTGGGGCACCTTCAGGGAGGTGTCCCGGGTCTCGTGGGCCTTCTCGCCGAAGATGGCGCGCAGCAGCCGCTCCTCGGCGGTCATCTCGGTCTCGCCCTTGGGGGTGACCTTGCCCACCAGATAGTCCCCGGCGCGCACCTCCGCGCCCACGCGGATGATGCCCCGCTCATCCAGGTCCTTCAGGGCGTCCTCGCCCACGTTGGTGATATCCCGGGTGATCTCCTCGGGGCCCAGCTTGGTGTCCCGGGCCTCGGTTTCATATTCCTCAATGTGGATGGAGGTGAACACGTCCTCCTTCACCATCCGCTCGTTGAGCAGAATGGCGTCCTCGTAGTTATAGCCCTCCCAGGTCATGAAGCCCATGAGAATATTCTTCCCCAGGGCGATCTCGCCGTCGGCGGTGGAGGGGCCGTCGGCCAGGGTATCCCGTGCCCGGACCCGGTCGCCCACGGCCACGATGGGCCGCTGGTTGATACAGGTGCCGTGGTTGGAGCGCAGGAATTTGGTCAGCTTGTAGTCCTTTTCGCCCTGGCCGTCGTAGCGCACGCTGACATGGGTGGCATCCACGGCGGTGACCACCCCGTCGCCCTCGGCCAGAACGGCCACCTCGGAGTCCTGGCAGTTTTTGTACTCCTGGCCGGTGGCCACAACGGGGGCTTCGGTGGTGAGCAGGGGGACGGCCTGCCGCTGCATGTTGGCGCCCATCAAGGCGCGGTTGGCGTCGTCGTTCTGGAGGAAGGGGATCTGGGCGGAGGCCACGGATACCATCATCTTGGGGGACACGTCCACATAGTCCACCCGGTCACGGTCCACCTCGATGATCTCGTTGCGGTGGCGGCAGGCCACACGGGCGTTGGCCAGGCAGCTGTTTTCATCCACCGGCTCGGTGGCCTGGGCCACGTTGAACTCGTCCTCCATGTCGGCGGTCATATAGTCCACCTGGTCTGTGACCTTGACGGCTACGCACCTGCCCTTGTCGTCCAGCACCTTCTCGGTGCGGCGGTAGGGCGCCTCGATGAAGCCGTAGCGGTTCACCCGGGCATAGGAGGCCAGGTAGGAGATCAGACCGATGTTGGGGCCTTCAGGGGTCTCGATGGGGCACAGGCGGCCATAGTGGGAGTAGTGGATATCGCGCACGTCGAAGGAGGCGCGGTCACGGCTCAGGCCGCCGGGGCCCAGGGCGGACAGGCGGCGCTTATGGGTCAGCTCCGCCAGGGGGTTGGTCTGGTCCATGAACTGGGACAGGGGAGAGGAGCCGAAAAATTCCTTGATGGCGGCGGTGACCGGCCGGATATTGATGAGGGACTGGGGGGTGACGATATCCAGATCCTGGATGGTCATCCGCTCCCGGATCACCCGCTCCATGCGGGTGAAGCCGATGCGGAACTGATTTTGCAGCAGCTCGCCCACGCAGCGCAGACGGCGGTTGCCCAGGTGGTCGATGTCGTCCGGGGCGCCCACGCCGAAGGCCAGGCAGTTGAGGTAGTTGATGGACGCCATAATGTCGTCCACGGTGATATGCTTGGGAACCAGCTCGTCCATGCGGTCATGGATGAGGTCGAAAAAGTCCTCCTCGCCCAGGGCATCGGCCTCCCGCTTGTCCAGCAGCTCCTGGAGCACCCGGCGGCACACCTTTTCGGTGACGCCGGCCTTGGCGGGGTCGAAGTCCACAAACTTGGACATGTCCACCATGCCGTTAGAGAACACCTTCACCATATGCACGCCGGTGTGGAGGTCGTCCACCTCCACCACGGCCTCGTTGACGCCCAGGTCGTCCAGCTCCCGGGCCCGTTCCCGGGTGAGCACCTCGCCCGCCTCGGCCACGATCTCGCCGGTGGCGGGGTCGGCCACGGGGGCGCCCAGCTTCTGGCCTGCCAGGCGGGTCCAGATGGTCAGCTTTTTATTGAACTTGTACCGGCCAACCCCGGACAGGTCATACCGCCGGGGGTCGAAGAACAGGGAGTTCATGAGGCTCTCGGCGGAGTCTACCGTGGGGGGCTCGCCGGGACGCAGCTTGCGGTAGATCTCCAGCATGGACTCCTCATAGCTCTTGCAGGAGTCCTTATCCAGGGTGGCCAGGATGCGGGGGTCCTCGCCGAACAGCTCGATGATGCCCACGTCGGTGCGGGGGCCGATGGCCCGGATGAGGCAGGTGACGGGCAGCTTGCGGTTTTTGTCGATGCGCACGTAGAAGACGTCGGAGAGGTCGGTTTCGTACTCCAGCCAGGCCCCCCGGTAGGGGATGACGGTGGAGGCGAAGGTGATATTGTCCGCCTTGTCCGCGTTTTTAGAGAAGTACACGCCGGGGGAGCGCACCAGCTGGGACACGATGACCCGCTCCGCGCCGTTGATGACAAAGGTGCCCGCATCGGTCATGATGGGGAAGTCGCCCATAAAGATGGACTGCTCCTTGATCTCGTTGGTGGCCTTGTTGCGCAGGTGGACCTGCACCTTCATGGGGGCGGCGTAGGTCATGTCCTGGGCCTTGCACTCCTCAATGGTGTACTTGGGGGGATCGTCCATGGAGAAGCTGATGAAGGACAGCTCCAGGTTGCCCGCGTAGTCGGTGATGGAGTCCACATCGTTGAACACCTCCTGGAGGCCCGTCTCCAGGAACCATTTATAGGACTTTTTCTGGATCTCCAGGAGGTAGGGCATCTCCAGGATATCCTCGCCGCGGGCGAAGCTCTTGCGCTTGGTCTTGCCATACCAGATGTCTTTGACCGCTCTAGCCATATGCTCTTCACGCTCCACTTCGTAGATGATTCCGGGCGGCGGATGACCGATACGCCCGGGGCGGTTGTCACGAGTTGAAAATTCCCTCTTGCGTTTTTTGTGCACATCTGCTATACTGGCAGTACCAGGTGGGGAAGATATTCGTTCGCCTGTTGTGCACATAAGCAATTTATGATACCATAACCTCCGTCCCGCGTCAAGAGAAATTTTGGTGCCGGGGCGGTTTTTGTATCAATTTCCCTGCAGGGCAGGGGAGAGGGGCTTGAGGCGGTGCGAAACATACGGGCTTTTGCGCTGCTCTGTACTGCCGGCCGCATTGGCGGCGGTGAGCTTACATTATAATAAAAAGAAAGGAACCGCCCATGAGAGAGACCGTCTATCTGCTCCTCATCTGGCTGGGGGTGACCAGCGCCCTGGCCTTTGTCCTGTTTGGGTGGGACAAGCTGTTGGCAAAAGCCCACCGCCGCCGCATTCCCGAGGCGGCGCTGTTGGGCTGTGCCCTGATGGGCGGCAGCGCCGGTGGACTGCTGGGCATGGCGGTATTCCACCACAAAACCCGCAAGCCTCTGTTTCGTTTTGCGCTTCCCCTGGGCCTTTGCGCCCAGGCGGCGCTTTTGGTGTGGGCCGCGCTGCGGGGCGCGGGACTTAACGACTATATAATGTAGGGACAAACCTGTCTGTGCTGCCGTTTTCCGGCGAGCCAGGCAGGTTTTTGTTTTTCCAGAAAATTTTGTCCAACTTCCTGTTGACAAGGGGCGGTTCAGGGGTTACAATAGCAATAGTTACAATTCAGTTACAAACAGTTACAACTTTTTGAGGAGGCACTCATGGCTGAAAAATCCGGCGTCCTGACTTACAAGGGGCATCCGCTCCGCCGCAAAGACAACCTGATCTACTACGGTTCCATGGCCGACAAGTATATCGTCATGATCCAGGTGATGAACACCGAGAAGGACGGTTCCCTGGAGCTGGCCAGCAAGGTCCATCTGCAGCTCCAGCTCACCGACCCCGACCTGAAAAGCCGGGACCGGGTGGTGAAAAAGAGCGACCTGCCCGATCTGTTTTCCGCCGTCGACATGGGTTCCATCTGGCTCATGCGCGCGCTGGCGGGCAAGTGACCGGCCTATACCAAAGAAAATACTGTGGAGGTAGATTCCAATGAATTTCAAAGTGAAGCTGGTCAGGACCCTGTCCGCCGCCGGGCTTGTTCTTGCCACATGCACCGGCGTGGCGTTTGCCTCTATCGGCACCGCCACCGTCACCGCCGACAACCTGCGTCTGCGCAGTGAGGCCGGCACCGGCGCCGAAACCCTGACCATGGCTCCCAAGGGCGCCGAGGTCACCGTAGAGGAGGACGCAGGGGACGGCTGGTATAAGGTTACATACGGTGACACGGAGGGGTACATGTCCGGCGAGTGGCTGAAGATCACCCTGGCCGACGGCACGGTTATCGAGGCGGCGCCCACCCCCCTGTCCCAGGAGCCCGAGCAGCAGCGGGGGCTGATTACCGCCGATGTGCTCAACGTCCGGGCCGAGGCCAGCACCGACAGTGAAAAGGTGGGGACGCTGAAGGCGGGCATGGTGGTGGACATCGTGTCCGATCTGGGCAACGGCTGGTATCAGGTGGAGTCCGGCTATGTATCCGCCGAGTACGTCACCCTGGTGGGCGCTGATTTTGAGGGCTCCAGCGAGTTGGGGACCGCCGCGGCGGCCATGGCCAAGAGCCTGCTGGGCTGCCGGTACGTCTCCGGCGGGCGCGGCCCCAGCACCTTCGACTGCTCCGGCCTGATGTACTACATTTACAAGCAGCTGGGCCATCCCATCGCCCGGGGCTCCTCCAGCCAGTATTATCAAAGCGGCTACTTCGTGTCCACCGACGCCATGCAGCCCGGCGATCTGATCTTCTTCTTCGACCGCCGCTTCGACAGCTCCGGCGGCACGCTGCCCACCACCCATGTGGGCATGTATGTGGGCGGCGACCAGTTTATCCACGCATCGACTACCTCCTACAGGGTGCAGTACGACAGCATTTATGGCTACTATGCCCCTTATATCGTGGGGGCCAAGCGCATCGGCTGATTACATACCAATATCTTCCAGCCGTCCGGCCAAAATGCCGGGCGGCTGGGCATTTCACGGAAAATTATTATTTTGCCTCTTTACATTTGATCCCATCTGGGATAAAATATGCGTAATGACACAAAGGGGGTGCGCCCATTGAACGATATGGACTATACACGCAAGTTCAGCGTCAGCCTGAACAAGGATGAGGAGATCCGCACGATTCTGTCCTCTGTCTACAATTCCCTGCGGGAGAAGGGCTATAACCCCATCAATCAGATTGTGGGCTATATCCTCAGTGAGGACCCCACCTATATCACCAACCACAACAACGCCCGCACGCTTATCCGCCAGCTGGATCGTGACGAGCTGCTCCAGGTGCTGTTGAAGAGCTATCTCCACGAAAAATGACAGGGAGCCGCCGGCCTGGGGCCGGCGGCTTTTTTAGAAGCGATAGAAGGAAGTGTTTCACGTGAAACATACGTTTGCTATTTTGCTGGTCTGCGGGCTGCTGCTGGGCTTGCTGCCCGGCTGCCGGGAGGGCGCGCCGTCCGGACCGTCCCAGGAGCCGTCTGCTTCCGGCCTGCCATCGGAGTCTGCGGGCTCCAGCTTGTCCGCCGTCGATCTGGCCAGCGCGGCTTTTGACCGCTGCGGCCGGGAGGATCAGGAGGGCTTGGAGGGGCTGTACGCGCAGGAGAACCGGGAAGAGCTGGAGATTTACGCCCAAAACGCATACAAGATAGAGGCTGCCTGGGAGGACATGGCGGTGATTCGCGCCACGGGGGCCTCCGCCTTTGAGATCGCCGTGGTACGGATGGAAGACGACAGCGCGGCTGTCCGGGCGGCCACTGCGTTTATGAATTACATCTCCACCCGTCAAGGGGATTTTGCGGGCTATGCGCCTGACGAGGCGGATATGGCGGCCAGCGGCGAAATTTTTCAGAATGGACCCTTTGCCGCCCTGTTTATCTGTCCTGATCCAATGGGGGCCAGCGCGGCGGCGGAGGCCGTCCTGAACGGGGAGTTTTCCCTTGAGCCAGAAGCCGGCGGGCCGGGAGATGAGACCCCGGGGATGCAGACCAGCGACGTAAAGGCGCTTCGGGATCTGCTGGTTTCCATCCAGGGAGTGGCGGAGGAAGGGCTGGAGAAGCTGGATGACGGTGATCTGGACAGGCTGAATGCTTATGTAAAGGACAGCTACGGCCTTGCCCCGGATCAGTGGGAGGAGTGTGCCATCGCCCGGGATGAGGGGGCTGCCTTTGAGATAGCGGTGGTGCGTGTCTCTGGGGGATGGGATATCATCTTGGCGGTGAAGGACTGCCTGACCGCCTATCTGGACGGCAGGGAAGCCCAATTTGACCCGGCCACGGAGCAAGGCCGTCTGCTCCATGGGGCAGTTGTAGGCGAGTCAACGGATGGAGCAAACTGCTATGTTGTGCTGCTGGCCTGCGAGGACAGGTCGGGAGCCATGACGGCCTTTTATGAGGCGGCGGGCACGATGGGATTCAGCTACTCTCCCCGGTACCGCTACCTGAATACCGATCCCAACTATCCGGAGCGCTGCCTGTTTACCCCGCCCAATCAGGATGATATGTCCCTCTACGACACTGCGGACATCCGCGCGGCGTGGGAGGAGGGCGATCCCTCCGGCCTGTCTGGATACGACCGGGAGATCTATCAGGCGGCAAAAGAGGTGCTGGACGAGGCGCTGAAGGATGGCATGAGCGACTATGAGAAGGAGCTTGCGCTTTACAGCTGGATGGTCAAAAATGTGGGCTACGACTGGACGCACCAGGACCGAATGGAAGAGACGCCCCGGGAGTCTTTTACACCCTACGGCGGGCTGGTGAAGCGCAAGGCGATCTGTCTGGGCTTTGCCACTACCTTCCAGCTGCTGATGGATCTGGCCGGAGTGGAGTGCGCCACAGTGGTGGGGTCATCCCACAACAGCCGTTCAGACCACGCCTGGAACATGGTGCGGCTGAACGGGGAGTGGTATTGTGTGGACGTGACCTGGGATGCCAACGCTTGGGAACAGGGCGTTGGAGGAGAGGCGGAGGAGTGGGACTACTTCAACGTCACCAGCGATGATATGGCGGACAGCGATCACCAGTGGGATTACGCCAACACCCCGGAGGCTACAGCGGAGGACCGGGGGAAGGGCTGAGCGCGGAAAAGCGAATCGGGGCCTCGCCGTCTGGCGGGGCCCTAAAAAATATCGGACAGAATGAAAATTTCCTCTTTACAAATTTTTTTTTTCTGGTATAATAAACCCGTTATAAATCATTAGGGCTCGTAGCTCAGCTGGGAGGGCGAGTGGTCCATAAAGCAACGCAGAGATCCGAAATTTTTCGGGTGCCAGGAAGCAGAAATAGACGTTCCGAAAATCGAACATGGGCTCGTAGCTCAGCTGGGAGAGCGCCGCGTTCGCAACGCGGAGGTCGAGGGTTCGATCCCCTTCGAGTCCACCAAAAGTCTTGAAATCATGAGATTTCAAGACTTTTTTATAAATTTAATACATTATCAACAATGGTCAAAACCTCAAATCCTGTAACAGAAACCGACAAATGAAGCTCTCGCAAGGCCGTGATTTTTCATCCGAAGAATCATGGCCTTTTTAGAAGCTGTACCAATAGAGGGAAAAGTAGTATAATGAGGGAATGATACAGAAAAATGAGCGACGCGGCTATGCGAGCGATTTAAGCGACAGCCAATGGGCGATGATAGAGCCATTATTTCCA
>CAJUKT010000044.1 GCA_910587255.1 uncultured Oscillospiraceae bacterium | reverse complement strand
GCGTTCTTTGGCCTGGATCAACAATTCCCGCCGTCTTTCCAAAGACTATGAAGTGTCTGTCCGTTCTGCACAAGCTGTTTGCACCATTGCTGCTTTCAGCACTTTACTCAAGCGGTTTTAGCCTATTGGTACAGCTTCTGAAGCACACCCCGGCCAGCGGCTCGTTTGCGGTGCCCTCAATGTACTTGTGAATGGTCAGGGTCTGCTTCGGGTCATTCTCAAAAGTCAGGTCGTTTCCATCGCCGGTGCTGCCGCCGGGGGTGGTGGGCGTGGTCACGGTGCCGGGACTGCCTGTGAGGGTGTTCGCCCCGTTTTTCACGATGATGGTCTGCGGGGCGGTATTCAGCACATAGCCGGAGGGGACACGGGTTTCCACCACAACAACGGTGCTGTTGGGGATCAGCCCGGTGACGGTGGCGGTGCCGTCCTTCCCGGTGGTGCAGGTCGCCAGCACATTCCCGCTGCCGTCCTTTATGGCAAAAGAGGTGTTGGGGATGGGCCTGCCCGTCACGGAATCCAGCTTGGTGATGGTGAGGGAGCAAAGCGGCTCATTGAGAAAAACGAGGGTCTGCGTGTCCTCCAGGTTGACGGTGACGGTCTGCGTCTGCGTACTGGCGTCCATGACGTAGCCGGGGGCCGCCTTGATCTCCTTGGCGACAATCGTGCCCACCAAGCCGGAAATGCGGATTTCTCCCTTATCGTCCGTGGTATAGAGGCCGTTGCTGGAGGTGTGGCCGTTGTCGGCATCCACAAACCCGCCGCTTGCGTAGGTAAGCTGGAACTGTGCGCCGGGGATCGTTGCGCCGCTCACGCTGTCCTTCTTCAGAACGACCAGCGTTCCGGCCTTCCGGTTGGTGAAGGTGAGGGTCTGAACCTCGCCCTCCTTGATCTTGATGGACTTGGGGGAGCCGTCCAGGACGTAGCCCTCCACGGTCTGCACCTCGCGGGCGGTGACGGTGCTGCCGGGTGTGAGGTCGTTGATGGTAATGCGCCCGTTGGCGTCGGTGACATACTCGCCGTTGCTGGGACCGACAGGGGAACCGTTGTCGTCCGTCACCAGGAACTTGACGCCTTTCAGCGGCTCATTGTCGGTGCCGGCGATAAACTTCTGGATCACCAGCGTTGTGCCGGGGGTATTGTAGAACATCAGCTTCTGTGTGTCGTTGGGGTACACCACAACCGTCTGGCTGCGGCTGGCCTCGTCAATCACATAGCCGGGGAGGGTCTTTACCTCCGTGACCACCAGCGTTCCCACCACACCGGAAATCTTGATCTGGCCGTTGGCGTCAGTGTTATAGAGGCCATTGGAGGAAATTCTGCCGCTCTCATCAGGCACAAACTCGCCAGCGGCGGTAGTGACCTTGAAGGTGACGCCTTTCAGCGGCTTATTCGTGAGGGAATCCTTCTTCTCAATCAGCAGGGTCCCGGCGCGGGAGTTTTTCACAATGACGATCTGCGTGTCGCCGCCGTTCCCAATGACCACATTAGTGGAGGGGGTGTCGATCACATAGCCGTTCGGGGCCTTGATCTCATTCAGCACATAAGCGCCGGGGGCCAGATTGGAAATGCGGATTTCCCCCTGCGCGTCCGTGGTAAAAATGCCGTTTTGGGTCAGCGTAGACGAGCCGATCACACCGTCCAGACCTACCTCACAGCCTGCGGCAGTCGTCACCCTAAACTCTGCGCCGCTCAAAGGCTGGCCGGTGGCGCTGTCCCGCTTCTGGACGATAATGGCCCCCTTCGGCTGGTTCTTGAAGGTCAGGGAAACCGTAACGCCCTCTTTGATCTGCACTGTCTGCGACTGCGTATCCAGGATAAAGCCGCTGGGGGCGCGTGTCTCGGTGACAACTACGCTCTTGCCGGGAATCAGGCCGGTAATACGGATTTCCCCGGCTTCATCGGTGCGGTAAACGCCGTTGCTGTCGCCCACCAGCGTCCCATCCGCATACGCGACCTTGAACTCGGCGTTTTGCAGGGTCACGCTGGGGTTGACGGAGCAGACCTTCCGAATGAGCAGGCTGCCAAGAGGCTGGTTCCGAAATTCCAGCGTCATGGTTTCATTGGACACGATCTTGACGGTCTGCGGCGTATCGTCCAGGGCGTAGCCTGCCTTGGCGCGGGTTTCCTTAACTACCAGCGTAGTCCCCGGTTTAATATCGGGGATCAGGATGGTTCCGGCGCTGTCGGTGGTGAAGTAACCGTTGCTGTTGCCCACAACAGCGCCATCGCTGGTGGTAACAAAAAACTGCACGTCACTGAGCGGATCGCCGGTCACGCTGTCCACCTTTTTCACCAGCAGGGAGCCGTATTTGCTGTTGGTAAAGGTCAGGGTAATGCAATCCTGCTGTTTGCCGGAGATATAGGCGGTCTGCGGGGCGGTGTCGATCACATAGCCGTTGGGCGCGTTGATTTCCTCGCAGATATAGGTTCCGGCCTCCAGCCCGGTGATGATGATATTGCCGTTGCTGGAGGTGTTGAACTCCCCGATGATGGTGCCGCCGCTGCCGCTGGAGCCGCCAAGATAGCGGACGCGGAACCAGGCGTTGACGAGAGGCGCGCCGGTGTCGGCGTCAATTTTCCGAATGACCAGGGCCGACTTGGGAATGTTCTCAAAGGTGATGGTGCTGCCCTTGTCATGCTCCACATAAAGGGTCTGCTCGGACGGCTCTTTGAGCATATAGCCCTCCGGCGGCTCAACCTCTTTTACCTTGTACCAGCCTGTGTCCAGCTCCGGCAGCTCAATGATGCCGTTTTCGTCCGTATAGTAGAAGGTATCGTTGAGTTTCTGATAGGTGCCGTTCTCCGTTTTGTCCTTGGACACCCACAGTTCAAACTTCGCGCCCTTGACGCCATCGCCAACCACGCTGTCGATCTTGATGATGGTCAGTCCGGGCTTCTTCTCGTTCTCAATAGAGACTTCGGTGGTCTTGCCGGGACGCAGATAGACCTCATGGGGCGTCTTATCCAGAATATAGCCCTTCGGGGCCTGAATCTCGGTGATGATGTAATAGCCCTCGGTCAGATGGATGTTGGGGATCGTCACCTTCCCATCCGGCCCCACGGGGAAATCCCCGATCTTCACGCCAGCCTTTGTCTTGACCTCAAAAATAGCGCCGGTCAGGAAGCGCCCGTTAATGTCCACCTTGGAGATCGTCAGGGTGGGCCGCTTATAGTTCTGGAACTGCACCGATGCGTTCCGGTTGGGCAGGAGCGTTACCTGCTGGGGCGTGGTGTCCAGAATGTACCCCTCCGGGACATTCTGCTCTGTGACGGTATAAACGCCGGGAATGGGATCGCCGGTGTCCTTGTCCGTTTTGCGGATGGTCAGGTTGGAGCGCCGCTGATTTTCGATGGTGATCGTGCTGGTCTGGCCGGGGAACAGCTCCACATGATACTCCCGCACATCCAGAATGTGGTCGAAGGTGGTGGCCGTTTCCTTCACGGAATACACGCCGGGGTCCAGCTTGTCGATGTTGATCTCGCCGTTATCATCGGTGATGCGATCCAGATAGCGGGAGCCGTCCTCGATTTTTGCGATGCGGAAATGAACGCCGCCCAGCCGGGAGCCGTCTGAACTGGTTTTAATCAGCCGCAGGGCGGGCTTGGGCGTGTTCGTGAACACAAAATTGGCGTTCTCATCCGGGTTGATCTGCACCACCCGCACAGCATCATCAATCAGGTAGCCCTCCGGGGCCTCCAGTTCCCGCACCTCGTATGCGCCGGGTTCCAGCTTACTCAGGTCGATCTCGCCGTTCACATCGGTGGTGAACTCCTGCCGGTAGCTCCCGCCCACCTTCTTGAACTCAAAGCGGACGTTGGGCAGGGATTTCATGGTCACGCTGTCTACCTTAATCAAGTGGATGCCGGGTTTCAAGCTGTTGAAAAAGACCAGCTCCCGCGTCTGCGTTTCACCGGCCCTCAATTCGATCTGCTGGGGGGTGGAGTTTACCACATGGGCGTCGTCCGTGGCGATTTCCTTCACCAGATAGGTGCCGGGTTCCAGGTCGTAAAGGAAAATCTCGCCGCTGGCGTTGGTGGTGTACTCTCCGAACAGGTCGCCGTCATGCCAGACCTCAAAGGTCACGTCAGGCATGGGCGAATTGCTGGTCAGGTCGTATTTGAGAATACGCAGGGCGGGCCGCGCCCGGTTGGTAATGGTCAGAACGGGATCGTCCTCGGTGGCCGGATCGTAGGGGTCAATGTGGATGCCGTGGGAGGTCTTGTCCAGCACATACCCGGCAGGGGCGGCGGTTTCCACCACCTCAATATAGGCTTCCTTCCTGATGCCGGTCACACGGGCCACGCCGGAATCGTTGGTGGTCACGGAAGTGATGAGCTTGCCATCGGCGTACACGTCAAAGGTGGCGTCACGCAGGGAAACGCCGGTCTGCTCGTCCACCTTGATGATGGTCAGGCTGATGTCCCGCACGTTCTCCCAAGTAATGAGAACGTCCTTGGTGCCGTCCCACTCCACCGTTTCCACGCGGGAGGACTTCACATAGCCGTCCGGGGGCGTCTGCTCCGTGATGCGGTAGGAGCCGTAGGGCAACTCGTCTCCCTCAAAGGAGATGGTGCCGTCAAAGCCGGTGATGCCGGTAGTCATATAGGAGCCGTCAATCTGCTCAAAGCGGAAAACAGCCCCCTGCAAACTGCCCTTGTTCTGCGCGTCCACCTTTTTGATCGTAAAGCCCTTTTCCGTTTCATCCGTCACCGTCACATAGGAAGTGCGGCCAGCGGTCAGGGTGACGTTCATGGGGGCCACGATCTGGTAGCCCTCCGGGGCGGCGGTTTCCGCCAGCGTGAACTTCTCATCGGCGGGGAGGTCGCGCCATACAATCTGGCCGTTGCGGTCTGTGGTTCCGCTGACAGTGGTGCCCTTGTCGCCCGTCAGCGTGAACTCGGCGCCCTCCAGCGGGGAGCCGCCCGCACCCGCTTTAACAACCTGGAGGCTGGCAGTTTCGGGCAAATCATCCATGCCGCTCCATTTGAAGTCCGCCTGCGCGTCACAGGTGGTATAGCCGGGGTCGGAGATGATATAGGACTGCTCCGAGGCGGCGGGGTTGTAGGCCAGAAACAGGTTGAATTGGGCCACGCCCCCGGTAGCCTTGATGGTGAAGGAGCCTTCGTCAGCGACGTTATCAACAGGGATGCAGACCTTAAAGGCACCGTAATACTCGCTTCCATTGGCGTTAAGATTGGTGCTGCGCTCCTTGCTGGTGTCCACCTTATAGCAGGTGGCCCCGTTCTCCTGCACGGTTTCCAGCGGCGAATTGTTCTCCGCCACAAAAATGGTGCCCTGGGGGGCGTCGGTGGAGTACACCTTGGTCTTGCGCCCGTCAATCCAGGTGGAAGTGGCCGAAGCCACATACATCACGCGGGTGTAATACTGCTTCCCGTTGATGGTTTCCTTTTTGATGCCGTCCTCACCGCTGGCGGCAGCGCCCTCTAAACCGTACTCGTTGACAACCTCCACACCGCGAACATCCTGGTTTTCCTCTGCCCGGAGATACATCCCGGTATAGAGGTACTTTGTCCAGCCGTTGGCAAGGCGCAGGATAGCTTTTACGCTGTCAAACACCCGGATTTTCTGTGCGTCCGAGGTGGGCGTTGCAAGCGTTTCACGCCCCGCCGTAAAGGACGTGCCGGGGACGGCAAGCTGTCCGCAGGTGGCCCAAATCGCCGCCTTGGTAGCGTACTTGTATTCGTCCTCGGTGAGATTGGCGATGCCCCGCACATCATCGGCGTGAAGTTCCTTGAACTGCTCCAAAGTACAGTTTACAAGGGACTACACAGGGTAACGGTCTGACGGGCGCTGATATGCCCGTCAGATTTTCCATGTGATGTTTAAGCTGTCGCTTGTGGCGGCAATGGTGGTAATCATCAAATCCACCACCCGCCGCTTGTCGTCAAAGGATACGTTCTTCCAAGTGTCGAGGTAGCCGGAAATCTGGCTGACCTGTTCCGGGCTGATGGCTTCCACGGTCAACTCCGCCATCTTCGCCAGAAGTTCCTGCTTGCGTCCGTCCAGTTCGGCTATCTTCACATTCACATAGGAGAGCAGCACATTATTTGCGCCTGTCAGACTGTCCAGCAACTTTTCAATCTCGCTATCCACATGGGCAAGTTCCACTTGCAGGGCGGTGATTTTGGGATTGGCCTTTGCCGCTTTCTTCCTGCCCGTCAGTGTCTTGTAGCTGTCCAGCTTTTTCACCATCTGCCGATACACCACCGCTTCCAGTTCCGCCGTGATGATTTTCCCACAGCCGGGACAGCTTTTGTTGTCCAGCCGTTTCGTACAGCGGAGGTACTGTCTGCCGGAGGGATTGAAGATACTCATAAGGGCGTACCCGCAGTTCCCGCACTTGATTTTCCCCGCCAGCCATGTATGGGTGGCTTTCCGGGCGGACTGGATTTTCATGTTGTTCATCAGCTTCTTGCGGCAGGTCAGCCATATATCCGAGGGGACAATCCCCTCATGGGGCGCAAGCACCAGCATTTGGTCTTTCAGGCTTTGGGCCTTGCCCGGCTTCACATCCCGGCCTTGATAGAGATAACACCCGTTCATGCCCGTGAAGTCGGCGACGTCATTGACAAGCACCGTCCCCTGGCTCTTGAAAAACTCGTACACATCCAAGTCCGCCTGCACATAGACGGGGTTGCGTAACATCTGCGCCAGCGTGGGGCGTATCAGTTCCCGGCCATTAAATAAAATGCCCTGCTCCGCAAAGTACCGGGTAATGTCCCCATAGGAGGTTGTCGGCTGGGCGTACATTTCAAACATCAGCCGGATATTTGCCGCTTCCTCCGGCTTCACTACCAGCCGCTTTGTATTGATACCGTCCATCTTGATAGGCTCCGTATGGAAGCCATAGGGGGCTTTCCCGCCCATCTTGAAGCCCCGCTGACTGCGGGAATAGTAAGCGTCCGTCACCCGCTTCTGTATCGTTTCCCGTTCCAACTGTGCGAACACGATACAAATATTCAGCATGGCCCGGCCCATCGGGGTTGAAGTATCAAACTTTTCCGTGGAAGAAACAAACTCCACATTGTACTGCTGGAACAGCTCCATCATGGTTGCGAAATCCAGAATGGAACGGCTGATACGGTCAAGTTTGTAAACAACGACTTTCGCAATCAGGCCCTTTTTAATATCCCGCACCAACTCTTGAAACTTCGGGCGGTCTGTGTTCTTGCCGCTGTATCCTCTGTCTGTGTACTCCCTGCAACTACCGCCTTTCAATTCGTATTTGCAAAATTCAATCTGGCTTTCAATGGAAATGCTGTCCTTTTTGTCTACCGATTGTCTTGCATAGATCGCGTCTATCCGATTATTCATTCGTCGCTCCTTTTCTTAAAAAAGAAACGGAGCTGCTGACAGTTCCATTATACTGCCAACAGCCCCGTAAATCAATGATGTGACTGGAAAAACTTATGTCCTGGCTTCCTCACTCCGCCGCTTATCGGCGTACTTGCGGAACACATCATAAAGCTGCTGTTCCAGTTCCCGGCGTTTTGCCGCTTCCTGCTCCGGCGTGAATATTGGGGAGAGATTTTCCAGCGTGATTTCTTTCCCTTGAAAAGTCACGATTTCGGTTTCCTTTTTGTATCTGATATTCGTTATAAAATCACCTTTCCTTTCCATAGTTCGGTTGCCGCTTCAACTCTGCCAGCACTTCCGGGGGAATACGGCCTACTAACCGCTGAATGTTGTGTAACTCGCTTTCCAGCTTTGCCCGTTCTATAACGCCTTTCATCTTGTCTTTTTCGCTGGCTTTGGCTCTCGCTTCCAATGTTTCATTTTCCGCCAAAAGGTCATTTATCGTGACCTTGTATTTCTTCAACTGGCCGGAAAAATTCTCCATCTGCGGGAACCACTTTTTCAGCAG
>CAJUKT010000043.1 GCA_910587255.1 uncultured Oscillospiraceae bacterium | reverse complement strand
GTTCCTCAGCACCAAGGGGCATATGACGTTCGGGCACCCGTATCGCTACGCCAAAGAACTCAATCCCCGGCTGCTTGCGCTTTGCGAAAATCAGGATATATCCTTGGGGTGGACGGTGATCGACTTTGGCAATGCCCGGCTCGCGTCGGCGATTTATGAGCAGAATTTCTGAGCGTTGTGTAGTCCTCAGCAACGCCAAGCGGTCGGCGCTCCGCGCTTGTGGAGCGCCGACCATTTATATTGCAGGGCGCTTATTCCGGGGTAGCGGGTGTACAGCGTATACCCAGGCTGTTCCTCCAGCCACCATTTGAAGTACTGCCCTCTCCACCGAACAAGGTTATTCATACCGCTCTCGGTGATCTTGATGTACTCGTCTGTTTTACACAGGCTCGACTTATTAGTCTCTTGCCATCTGCGTGTCGATCCAGCCGAGGAATTTCTCCTTCGGTACCACGATCCTACTGCCAATCTTCAATGCCGGAAAGCCCTCAGCGCGCACCAGTTCATAGGCCCCGGCGCGGCTGATGCCCAGCACCGCCGCCACCTCGGGAACGGACAGCATTAGCGGCAGTTGGTCGTACGAGGTGTACTGTGTTTTCCTCATAATCGTCCTTTCTCCCTCCTGTGCGGAAGGGTTTTTAGTTTGTTGGATGCGTCTTGTTGATATAGTTCCTCCCCAAAATTTAGGGTAACCCTACGAAAATTTCAACGTCACCAGCCCATGGTCATCCCCTCGTCCGGGTGGTCATCGGGCTTGTGGCCCATGGCAATCTTCTTCTCCCGGATTTTCTGCAACAGTTTGCGGTCAGTCCGTATACCCACTGGGCTATGCTTGGGCAGGGAGTTGTCCTGGAAAATGTGACTCATGCTGTGGAGCAGGCGAATCACGGCCAGTGCCGCTCCGGCCATTGGGGGCTCCTCCGTACGCTCCAGCAGAAGGCCGGCGTATTCGTTGCCCTGGGCCGCCGCTCGGGACAGCCAGTATTCAGCTTGCTCCATGTCTTGCGGAATCTCTTGACCCACGAGGTACAGCTTGCCCAGCAAATACTGCGCGCCGGGATGGCCCTCTCCAGCACACGTGGTCAGATATTCCAGCCCGCGCTCCACATCTTTGGCAACATTCTCCCCGCTGAGGTATTCCTTTGCCAGACGATACCCGGCGCGGAGCGAACCTCCTTCCCACGCACACTCCAGCCATTCCATTCCTGCAAACGGGTCGCGCACATCCAGATCATCCGAGAGCAGCAATTCACCCAGCGCACACTGGGCCGGGACCATCCCCGCCTGTGCCGCTTTTGTGAACGCCTCCGCCGATAATATGCTGTCCGGGATGAGGATGCCGCCGTCCCGATATAGCGTCCCCAGCACATACCACGCCTGGGACACACCGTAGTCCGCCAGTTCCCGCATCTCCGATACCGCCCAGTCCTTGTTTTCTATGGACTCCTCCGAATCGTCCAGGATCCGCTTCATTTTCCAGTACCACTCGTTGCGGGTATGATCGTAGCCGTCGTCCTCGCCCGGCTGCTGCTCTCCCTCGAAGGTCAACGCGGACAAACGGAGGTTCTCCGCCTCCGACACCACGGCATTCTTGATCTGTCGAAATTCCTTTTGCTCAGACAGCTTTTGTTTCTTGGGCGGTGCATCGGAATAATAGCCCTCCACCTCACCCTGCAACATTTGCCACTGTTCATAGCATTTAGCCACCGCGGGCAGCCGCTCCATTTCGTCCACCACCTCATCCACCAACTTTTTCACCCGTTTGGGCAGATAGCCGTACTTCTTCTGGCCCTTCACATTACCCAACTCCTGAGACAGCTTCAGGATCAATTCTTCCGTCTCCGGGTGGTCGCAGATACCTTGGCGCATCTCCTTCACCAGCGCCAGCATGGACGCCCGCGCCTCACGCACCAGTTCGTCCCGGGAGACGGTTTTCTGTTCGTACAGGTGGAGCATCTCCTGGTGGAAAATTTGATTGGTCAGCGTGGATTTGATTTTGCGAATGCCGTCCTGGTCGAGCCAGCCCTCCTTGGGTTGGCTCGACCACGCCATCATGTGGACATGGGGATGACTTCCCTCGTCATGGAAAGCGGCGTACCAGCGGAAGTGATCCAGCGGTATGCTCATAGCGGCGGCGATCTCGTTCCGCTCCTGGCGGAGCAGATCCCGCCACGCCGCTGCCCTGTCGTATCCCAGCCGCGCCGCATCCTCCCGCTTTAGTGAGATGATGTGCGTCCACACGTTGCCGGTGTAACTGTCCAGCTCCGCCGCCGCCCTTTGCATATCCACGGTGTCATCATCGCCAAACAGGCCGTGACTGCCCAGTCGTTCCACCCGCGGACGGGTGGCGATGTACTCCAGGTAAACATCGGAGCAGTTGGCCTGCTCCCAGTTGCATTCCATCGCCGTGGTGATGAACGCGGAGGCGTGGGCCTTAGTGCGCGATGCCTCCCAGTCGGCGTACTCCAACAGTTCCTTGCTGTCTGGGAAGTCCCGCACCAGCGAACGAATCAGCTGCTCCTGACGCTTGGTGGCAGGACGGTCGTCAGGCACCAGCTCTACGCCGTCCCGTGTCCCGATGTAGCGCAGATAGCCACCACCTCCGCCTGCGCCGCCGCACTTGATGTACGGGCTTTTCAGAATCAGCTTGGGCATCAGTCGTCCTCAATGTGACGCGCGATCTGCTCGAAGCGCGTCTGGCCGTTGGTGCGCTTCGCACGTTCCACGCTCTCCGCGCGTTTGCGCCGCAGATATTCCTCGTCCAGCTCTGTGCAGTCCGCAAGGATGCTCATGCACATATCCAACTCCACCGTCAGCTTGAACATCAGCGACGCCATGCGGTTTTCCATGGTGCCCAGCCGCCCGTTGATACAGGATCGGACAGCGACGGGGAGAAACAGCCCTGCGTCCTGAGCGCTGAGATAGTCCAGATAGAAGTCCAGCGCGTGTTCGATGAACGCGGTCATACTCCTGCTTCCGTCCTCGTGGCAGCGCCGCTCCAGCTCGGCCTTTTTTTCCGGTGTGAGATAGACCGCCAGCTTGTCTTTTTTGCTCATTTTCTGCTCCTTTCCGGGGTTTGACCCCTGCGTAAAGCCTGTTGTTTTGCGCCGTTTGGGGATTCTTGACCCCAACGGCGCATTTCCCCTCTGCTTTTGGCCCCATTTACAGCTCCTGGAAAACGCCCGCACTGCGGGCGTTTGTGGCCCAGCGGGTGTCACTTGTGACGCCCGGTGTTTATCCTGCTTTTTCCTTCGTTCTGCCCTGCGCCCCAACATCTGGGCCTTCCTCGTGGTAGGTCAGCCTGTCCCTCGGCCCGGGCAGGGACGGCAGATCCAGCAGATAGTAGGTGTTGTTGCACTGCCGCCTCCGGCCCCTCTTATCGGTGGCATAGGTGGCCACCCTGCGGATGAAGCCCCGCCGCTCCAGCTCGTCCACCGCCTTGCGGGCCGTGGTGTCGGAGCAGCCGCAGGCGGCGGCGATGGTCTGCATACTGGGCCAGCAGGTTTCCTTGCTCCCCGCGCGGGAACGCAGGTAGCCGTACACTGCCAGCTCCCGGCAGCCCAGTCCGTAGCAGTAGATGGCATTGCTGGTTTTGAAATAGCGCTCTCCTAAAATTGACATGGTGGTTCTCCTTTCGTTGTCCGTCGGTTGATAGCCCAATGCGGAATATTTGACTTGTCCCCCTTCCTCCGCGCAAAATAAAATATTGCTCCCACAGGAATTTGTGGGGGCAATATTCATATTGCGTTTTCACTTGTGTGTGGTAAAATATTACTGCTGGGAGGTGAAGACGTGGCCCAATCCAGATATCAAATTTTTCAGCTGTCCGCCCGGGCAGTGATGAGCTACGCCGTTGAGACGGAGGACGGTTACTCCTTCGACCTCAGCGCATCGGCCACGGAGAAGTGCAAAAGCAGAACGGCCGCACATGAGCAGAACAGCAACGCTTTGTTCTTCCAAGCTATGTGCGTCCTACGGGGCGACAGCTACACCGAACCCAATGACGGAACACTGATTCCCGACCTGTCCGACGCCATCTTCTACATGGACTTCGACCGCGTCTTTGACCGCAGCGCCGCCAGCAAAAAGCAGCGTGTCCGCCAGGAGAAGGCCCGGGCCATGTTCCGCCCCGAGGGTGTGGGACTGGACTTCGGCTCCGGCACGCATCGGTACGTGGCCTTCGAGCGTTCCGGCAGCATGAGTCGTCAGGCGCGGCTGTCCTTCATCCAGGCAGATCTCTATGACACGGTGCGCCGGCGCATCATGCTGGGCATGGACATCGACCAGTGCCAACTCTCCAAGCTGTACGCCTACAACGGCCTGATGCTGTCCAGCGGCACGCGCATTGACGGCGTGGACATCGACCGCCCCCACCGGGTTATCGTGGTGGAGAACCAGACCCGCACGGAGCACCTTGTCCCCGTCATCACTGTGGAGGACGACGGTTCTGAGGACACTATGCGAAGCTATCACCGGGTGGAGAAAAAAACAGATGTAGAGATCACCTGCTTTGACGGCGAGGGGTTGATCTCGCCCCGCTTTGCCACGCAGATCGACCGGGCGCTGTGCGGCGGGCACGTCCACACCTCCTTCCAGATCCGCCTGCCCTACGTCAAGGGGATGCTCCACCAGGTGGACTTTCACACATTTCTGACGGACTGCGGCACCCGTACCGTCACCGACCTTTGGGGCGTGGAACACCGAGTGAAGGATGTGGGCGTCATTCTCACCCGCTCCATGTGCAAGGGCCTGGGCTGGATGACGGAGTGCGGCATGACCTGGGACGATTACTGGGACGCCTTCCGGCGATACCGCCACGCGCTGTACATCACCAACGTGAGCAAGGAGAAGCCGGAGCGGTTCACCGAACTCAACTACCAGTTTCTCACCACCGTGTCCGTCCGCGCCGACGAGTTCCGGCCCGCCGACCTGCCGGACGGCTGGGATCACAGCCCGGAGGAGGACGAACGCCACTGGCTCACCAAGCAGACAGAGCTGGCCTACTACAACTTCCGGGCCAACGTGCAGTTCCGGCAGGACTACTTTTTGCGGGCGTTGGAGGGGCGGCACTTTTGGGAGCGTGAAAAAGGACGGGACTACTACCTCGCCGCCGTTTTGAAAAAGAATCCGCGATTCATTGACGAGCCAGTGTACACCCAGACGCTGGACGACATGGCAGAGCACATCGTGAAAAATTACGCCGTGGGGCGGCTGATTGTGGCCGGGGACAACCGCTATCTGTCTGGCGACCTGTTGGATTTGCTTGTGGGCTTGCTGGATTTCGGGCAGGTGCGGACGAAGCGGGAACGGACATTTTACGCCTCGGCGTTCACAAATATACAGCACTTTCCTAACGGCGCGTTTTACGCCCCCGGTGCCGCCTATCCCCGACAGGAAGTGTGTACTCTATTACGCAATCCCCACATCGCCCGTAATGAGGAGATCCAGCTTTCCTGCTATGACGATAAAAACAATATGCGCCATTACTATTTCCACCAGCTCACTGACGTGGTGATGGTGAGCTCCAATATGCTGGCGGCGGAGCGCCTGGGCGGCGCGGACTACGACGGCGACATGGTGAAAACCATCGCCGATCCCATCATCAATGCCTGCGTGCGGCGCAACTACGACATCGACCGGTTTGAGAAATACAAATCACTGGAGAACCGGGAGAACATCCCCCTGCTGATGATCCCGGCGGCGGAGCCCCGGATCCGCTCCGCCCACGACTGGGAGGCCCGGTTCGAGGTGGTGCGGGACACCTTTTCCTCCCGGGTGGGGCAGATCTGCAACGCCGCGCTGGATCGTAGCATCATCGCCTACAACGAGAACTCTGACGATGAGGAGCGTCAGCGGTGCCGGGAGGAGACGGAGCTGCTGGCCATCCTCACCGGGCTGGAGATCGACTCAGCCAAGAGCGGCGTACGGCCCGACCTGGAGGGATTTCTGGCCCAGCGGACGGTGAAGCGGACGTCCTTTTTGCAGTACAAATATCTGGCGGAGCACGCCTCCACCCGGCGGGCCTGGTACGAACCCACCCACGCCGCAAAGCTCAAGGCGTTCTTTGACAAGGTGGACTGGAGCCAGGTGGACTCCAACGTAGAACGACTGCCCTATCTGGCCCACCAACTGAAAAAGCACACGCCGAAGCTCAAAGCGATCCCGGCGCAGGACGAGGAGCTGTTCACCTTTGCCGTTCAGCCCGATTGGCAGAGCAAATTAGACAAGGGTATTTTTGGCATGGTGTCCGCCCTGCTCAAGGATTACGAGGCGTGTCTATCCCGCATCCGGGCCTGCCGGGTACCTGTCCAAAGCAAGGGCCGGAAGAATGACGTGGAACGCATTCTCTTTTCCCGGGGACAGGAAGACGACTGGGACGTGGACGAGCTGTATGCCCAACTGGGCGAGTTGCCGCCGGAGCGGGTGGCGGAGGTGCTGGACGCCTTGTGCCGCGAAGGGTGGCAGTTCTTGGGCACCGACGTGCGGGAGCGGTTTCTGTTGGAATGGCTGCCGGAATTTGAGGAACTGTTCGATCTGCTGACGGATTTCCGATCCAGTGGGTATCGGGTGCTGTGGGACATTCTGTTGGACATCGACCAGGAGAACACCGCCCAAGACCGCAAGCGGCTGAGCCGGGATGGAGACTCCCCTGCTTTTACTGCCATGATGGAGGCGTATCAAAAAAAGACGGCCTCCCAATCCTATCGGGATGTCGTCTCTGCCAAGTGCCGGGAGCTGATAGAGCAAATTATGAAGCCGGCGATTGCGGTGCGGTACGTGGTGGCCCTGGGTAAGCGGGGGCTGCTGTGGGAGTTGCTGGAGGATGCCGTTTTGCCCAACGTGCTGGAGGTGCGCCATGCTGAATGAGTGGCAGGAGTTTTTGGATTATACCGGGCCGGTGACCTACAAGGCTGACGGGAAGAAGGACACCTCTTGGCTGGGACGGTTTACCTTCGAGGCCCTGCGGGACTTCGGCGGGCTGTCCCGGATTTTGACCATTCTGGCACGGGGCTTCCTGTTCCACAGTCCGGATGGTGCAGTGCTGGACGACCAGCCCAGAGAGCGGACAGACTACGCCCGCCGGGGACTGTGCGCCTGGTGCAGTGTGCCGGAGTGGGCGGGCGCAAAGCCCGAGTGGCAGTATCGGACGGACTTCGGATCACTCCACCCAGAGTTCCCTGCACTGGTGGACGAGAATGGCCGGGGCTGGTTCTGCCAGCATTTCCACGCCGCCATGGCTTTTGCGCGGGACACCCCCAAGGTAGTGCGGAAAGCGTATTTCGAGACCGCCGGAGAGCTGGACAAGAAGTTTGATGCGGAGTGGCGCAAAAAGGTGCGGCAGTTTCAGATGCCGCTGTTTTCCTCCAACGCGGACGCCGCGTGGATCATCCGCTTTGACGATGTGCTTGCCGATGCGTTGGAGCTGGGCCCACTGCGACGAGATGAGGTGGAGCTGCCCGAGGCGCTTCGGGCGAAGATCGAGGCTGTACGGCCGGAGAAGTTGCCCGCTGAAGTGATCCATACCCTCATCGCCTACTATATCGCCAACCGGCCCGAGGACAGTGATTGGGTGGTTCTGCCGGTGGCAAACTTCGACTGCTGGTTCGGGGACACCAACTTCGGGCGGAAGTATCTCAGCCAGATCCCGGAGGGGATCATTCAACGGAGCAATAGTTTCGGTGTTAGCCGATACCGGGTACTGCCGGAGTTCCTGCCATAGACAGCGCGAAGGGCTGAGCTGTTGCCAGTTCAGTCCTTCGCGTTTTCAACAGGGGGCCACAGTGGGCACACGGTGGCCAACACGGGGCGGCCAGGGCCGGGGAGGTGTTAACCCTCGTCCGGGAGTTTCCATCGCTCCTGCAGCGCAAAACGGGCGTCCTGCCCGGCCTGGCCCGATCGGGTGGGACGCCCGTTTCCCGAGTAGCTGTTCAGTTCGTTTGCCAGCCGCCAGGCCAGCCGGAAACTGCAGATAAAGCTGTCTATGGATTTTTCCTCTGCCAGACAATCTTTGGCGTCGATCAGTCGGAGTACCAGCCGCCGTTCCGGCTTTTCCAGCTTTAGGATGAGCTGTCTATGGATGGCTTCGATCTCCGTGCGGGTGTCCGCCGACTGGGGCGGTGTATAGAAGCTGTCGTACAGGGTTGTCAGGGTCTTGTTCATGCCATCGCCTCCTCGTGGTACAAACATATACCACAGGCCAGCGGGAAAAGCTACTGAAACTTTTCGGAATGCGTCTTTAACTTGTTGGATGCGTTTTGTTGATATAGTTCCCCTGTGGATTTTGGGGTGGGGTGCTGAAAATGCATCCTCAATGCCACATTTCATATCGGTTCCCTTTCTGTCGCCCACCCAAACGGCTCAATACTTCATTTGAGATCGTCCCAGCCCGTTCCGCTATATCACAGACTGAGATTTCCCAATGAATACAGCAATATCTCCAGGAACCGATGGAATATCCGTTATGTCCAAAAGGGTTTGAGCCATGCAAATACACCCCACCATAACCGTCCGTTGAAAACCCTGATAAAGAATCATGTAGAAATCCTCACATTCTTTAAGGAGAGCCTTGCTCCCGGCGTTTAGCCGGGAGATGCTTTAGCTTACACGGAAATCTGATAGAACATCCGACCCACCATGGTATTGATGTACCAGGTGACCCCGCCGTCTATCAGGATCGGCCGGCAGTCATTGGATAGGCTGGCACTGGGCAAGGATTGGGTTTTGCCCAAGACCTCGCCGGAGGCGTCCATCTCTACATAGCAGACACCTCGATCAATGGCGGCGGTGGAATCGCCCTGGTAGTCAAACTCTTCCCACAACATCAGAAACCTGTTCTCATCAACCTTCACCAGATAAGGGGTGCTGGCCAGTTTCCCGTTGCCGATGTAATCGGTAAGCCGGATCTGCCGGGTGGAAGAACCGCCCTTGGAGGCGGCCAGCAGCGCCACGTCCCGCTCGTCCCGGCCCAGGCCGCTCATGGAAAAGCTGCCGTACCGCTATCGCTGGGAAACGAGTCATCTAAGCGCTCCGTGCTGTCAGGGTCTAACCGAGCAGTCCCAGTTGTCTGGGATCTTGACTGTTCTTGCAGCAATACAGTGGCATCCTCACTCGGATGATGTAATTGCTCCGTCAGTTTCTCTGTCTCCTGCGTATCAAGGGCTGTGGTGTCCGGCAATTTTGCAGTAGTAACAAACAGTTTTTCCGTTATGTCCATAATTGGTTCCTTTTTTTCAGAAAGCACAGCTGTCTCTGGAGAAGGCTGTTTTACGGATTTCCGACGAACTGTAAGGTGATCCGTAGGATATCCGTTGCGAAGCCTTTGGGTCTTGCCGGAAGCCATACTGTCATATACCGCCGACTCGGGAATATATTTCGGCTTTTTGATGATAAAGATAATTGCTAAGATAACGGTCAGCCCCAGCAGGGCCACACCGCTGTAGAATATAAGTTGTCCAGTGGTCATGATAATTTCTCCTTGATTATTCTTGCTCGCAAATCTTGCGTCGGTTTGATCATATCACGTGTAAACATCCATGTCGTATCTTTTCAAGCGTCCAACAAATCGATCCTCTGATTCACGTTCAAATTCCAAACGCATTACATACCATTTGTTATCCTGAGAGTCGGCATAATGAACACATAAACTCACGCGCATTTCAGACAGACGATGAGAACCGTCATTTAGAATCGTTGCACCTGTACCATTTAAGCTAAAGGAACCTCGTTCGAATACTTTTCTGATTTTCGCATCTATGTCTGAATACTCTTCATATGATCCCACAGCAATTTCCTCAATATATGCCATGGCCTCCGAAGCGTTGGAAACACCCAGCTGTGTTAAAACAGATTCCATGGTGTCGTTCATATGAATGTCCCGCACACCAATTGCTGGTTGTCTGTCGTATCCGCTGCTGTACCCCCATAAGGTAACATAATCTTCATCTTTGTATTGCATAGCTGAGATTCCAAGTGGCAAATTGCCAATCCACCAATTCGCCTCACCATCAAGTCCAAGGGCCTCACTATCTTGTTCAGTAACCTCAATTCCTTCCCCTTCCATTAAGGACTTTATTGTCCAAATGTCTAAGTTTTGAATAGTGTGCCCTAAAAATTTCACTTCCTCAAGTTTCAAATTACTTATTAGTGGAGCCAACTCAAACGATTCACTTGGTTCCGGCATAGGTGCTGGAGTGGGCGTAGGGGTTTCTGTAGACACGGGCACCGGGGTCGGTGTGGGCTCAGGCGTTTCTTCCAAAGTGGGTTCCGGTGTTGGCTCCGGGGTCGGCTCTGGAGTAGGAGTTGGCGTGGACTCCGGCTCCGTCAACTCGTCAATCCGCGCTTTGAGCCGTGCGTTTCCTGTGGCGGCGTATCCGTCCCGCAATGTTTGCAGTGCAGAATCCAAATCACCCACGGCTAAGTAGGCATCCGCCAGCTTCTCATAGGTCTCCGCCTGCATGGGGTCGATCTCAATGGCGGCGGTGAAGGTGAGGATAGCTTCTTCGTAGTTGCCCTCGGATAAGTATCGGACGCCCAGGTCGAACTGTTCTTGCCAGGTAGGTTCTTCTACCTTTTTTGAGCAGGCGCAGAGCCCCAGCAGCAAGGCCAAAGCAGTAAATAATGCGGTGAATTTTTTCATGTATAGTCCCTTTCTTTTTGTCAACTGTTGAAATGGGTGGTGGCAGAGCTTAATTCTGGGCATACTCGACTATAACGTAGCCTATTAGCAGATCATGCTCATCATAAGAATCAATTCTTGTTATTAATCCCATATCGTTGTATGTAGCAATTGCATATTTTATTGGTCTATAGGAATCGTTAAGCCAAATCGTATCAGAAACATTTTGCAATTTCCAGCCCTAACCTTATGTAACTCGGCAAATGGCGGCAAAGCCTTGATTTTCAAGCGTTTCCGCCATTTGCCGTTTGGGAGAGTTATTCGCATATCTCGGCATATCCCGGCGTGACTTTGCGCTGAAACGTAGTACGGAAGTAGTAAAAGCGGCCTGCCGCTCCTGTTTTACTACTTTACTACGCAGCCAGCCGCTCCATCTCTGCCTTTACGGAACAGGCGTCAACATGGGTGTAATAGTCCAGCGTCATAGTGATGTTGGCGTGGCCCATGATGTACTGCAACGCCTTGGGATTCATACCGGCGTTTGCCATACGGGTACAGAACGTGTGCCGGAGGGAGTGGGGGGTGATGTTGGGCAACTGCTCCTTGTGCTGCTTGTTGTACTTCTTCACAAGGTTTTTGAGCATACTGTTATAATTGAGGCCCACTTTCGGCATCCCGTCACAAGTGAGAAACAAGAAGTTGGTATAGCCGTCCACCGTGATGGTGGCTTTCTTCCCCCGGTTTTTCACCACCCGCTTCAACGCCTGATAAACCGGCTCACTCATGGGGATTTCCCGATAGCCGTTCTTGGTCTTTGGCGTTTCGATGTAGTAGCCGTTCTCCTTGTCCCGCATGAGCTGATGGTCTACACGGATCAGCCGGTTCTTAAAGTCAAGGTTCGTGGTCAGCCCGCAGAACTCGGAAATGCGAAGCCCGGTTCCCAGCAGGATGATAAGCTCGTCGGCGTACTTCTGATATACCGGGTCATTCTGCGCGAAGTCGATCAGGCTTACCTCCTGTTCCGGCGTCAGCACGGTTTTCTCGCCCCTGTCGTCGTCCAGAACTTTGTTCAGGGCAAAGCTGAACGGGTTCTTGCGAATACAATCGTCCTCGATGGCGATAAAGAACGCGGCCCGGAGGGAACGCTTGTAGTTGCTGATAGACTGGAAGCTAAAGCCCTTTTCCCTCATGCGGATGGCCCACTCCTTGGCGTCGGAGGGCTTTACCGCGTCGATGCTTTTCCCGCCGAGAGGGTCATCCCGCAAAAGGCCCATCAGGTACTCCCGCTGCTTCTTGGTGCCCCGCTTCACATCCGCCCGCTGACTGTTCTGCTTGGCGTAGAGCTGGCAGACGGTCATTTTTTTGCCCACGGTGTCGATGCCGTCCGCAATATCCCGGTTGATCTCCTTTTCCTTCTCCCGCAGAGAAATGTCGTCCCGCTTGCCAGCCGGGGTCTTGTCCGTGGCTACCAGCTTCCAGGCATAGACGAATTGGGGCTTGCCGGTGCTGTCCGTGTACTTATATGCGTATCTCCCGTCTTTTCGCTGGCTCTCTCCAGTTCTTAAAATGCGGCCTTTGCTGTCACGTCGTTTCTCCGCCATTAGTAAAAACTCCTTTCCAAAACTGGAACGAGCCTTGATACGACTTGACTATATTCTATCATATTTCCGGCTCCATGCAAATCTGCGATTAGATCACATCCAGGGAATCAATGACCTTTTCAAACTGCCTGCGCTTGATCTGTATGCGGTTGCCGTTCATTATCAGCCAGTTGGCGTCCGGGTTTTCCTCCGCCAGTTTCCGCAGCTTCTTTTCCCCGATACGGAAATACTTGGCTGCTTCCTCAATGGTCAGGGTGTACTTCTCCCAAATGGGCACGTCAGGATAACTCATACCCGCGCCCCTCCTTTCGGCGTGACCACATATTCCATACCGGGGCGCTGGCCGCAGTAGACGCAGACTTCCTTTTCAGCCTGTCCCGGCACAGCCTCCCGCAAAGCAAAAGCGCCTGTGCCGCGAAAAGCGTCAGCACAAGCGCCGCATAAGCAGAGGGTCAGCTTCGGGGGTACGGGTTCGATCAGGCCGATGCTGACCGCCAGGGCATGGTTGATGCCCCGGATATGTTTCTCGTCCAGTCTGCCGATGTAGCCGGACAACCGCTGCTTGTCTATGGTGCGAATTTGCTCCAAAAGGACAAGAGAGGGCTGTGCCAGCCCGTTCCCGGCGTCCAGATGGTAGTGGGTGGGCAGCTTGGCCTTGACATTGGCCTTGCTGGTGACGGCGGCGATAATGACGGTGGGGCTGTACTTGTTGCCCACGTTATTCTGAATGATAACGACGGGCCGGGTGCCCTTCTGCTCCGAGCCGATCCCGTGGCCCAGTTCGGCGTAATATAAGTCGCCGCGTAAATATGTCCTGCTCATGGTGTTTGACCTCCCTGTAAAAATTAGACGGCCCGCGCCGCCTATGTAGGAGCCGGACAGCGTGACATATCAAGGTTGGCGGAGCATAAACGCTCCCGTTTCCATAAACCTGTCCCGCTGTCCGGCTTATATGAAAGCAAGCCTATTTGTCCGCGACACCCCGGCCCGCTGTGGGAAGTCATCAAGCGGCTGGCGGCAACCAGCTCCACGGGAATTTCACCCCCGCATGGTTCTCATGCGGCTGCTCTCATTGCCTGCGACGGCATAGTGCTGGAAACACTTTCACGCTCGGACTGTGACTGAACAGGAGTATCGTTGGCCCTATTGCCGGTCGTGGCCGTACCGGGAGCCGCCCGGTATTTCATGGCCGCTGGTACTCGCTCCGTGCCGGATAACAGACCGTGGACGAAATGATAATGTGGCATCCCGCTGTCCTGTCCGGCACATCCTGGCGCGGCGGCAAAAGTGGCTTGCGGCAATAGGAATGTACTTGATGAATGGGTATGAAGTTTTCAAAGATCAAACCCATTCGCCGCATAAACGAGGAACAGGTGAAGGACTTTCCATCGCCCTTCACCTAATGCACTCAAAACAGGGGGGTGTAGGGGTAGAAAATAAAAAATTTTCAAAATATTTTTTCAGCGGATAAATGGGAGGGCCGTCAACGCTGACGGCCCTCCCCAAAATCACCTGATTTCTTTGAAGTATGTACGGAGCTTATCTACCGCTTGGCGGATGCTCTCGTCCACCGATGTGAAATGCACCCCCTCGTCACTGGCAATCTTCCGCAGGGACACCCCAGCGAAGAAGTGCCTGACAAAGCGTTCTTTCTGCTTTACCGTCAACCTGCCGCACCTGAACAGCTTGTCCACTGCAAGTTTGACGCGGCGGCGGTCATCGGACATAATGTAGCTGTCGTCCAGGGATGGGGCGGGATGGGCTATGGCGTCCTCCAGCCCGGTCATAGAAAACGTCTTATTCCCCTGGGCCGTTTCAAGACGTGCCTGCTCCAAGTAAATCTCGTCGGACACGGCTTTCAGGGCCAGAAAATCCGCTTCTGTCTTGCCGGGGTTGTCCCGCAGAAAATCCTCCAAAGAGATTTCCAGGGTTCGGTCGGAAAACTGATATACAATGCCCTCGCTGAACTTGTTCAGGGCATAATCGCTTTTGCGATAGTTTTTCAAGGTCTGCTACCTCCGATCTGAATTTTTTGGAAATTCAAATCGGAGGGCGGGCCACGGCACCGGGGCCAATCCACGGCAAAATAAAATTTTTTTCGATGGGCTACCGTTTTGGCCTCTTTAGTAAATATCTCGCAGACATAATTCAACAGCTTTCTACAAAGTTCCCTATAATATGACAGTGAATTTTGTAGAAAGCTGTCGAGAGAAAAAAGACGCGCAGACAACAACGAGGTTGTCCGCGCTTTTTGGAAAATATGTGGCGGTGGGGGACGTTCCCCTCGCCATTTTGCGGGCTTAATCCGCATAATTTGACCCTTTAATGGTGGTTTCTCCTGCTAAAAGGCATAAAAAAAGAAAAGGCGGCGAGGGATTTCTCTCCCTCTCCGCCTTTCGCAGCTTGATACACCGGATTCAAACAGCAGAAAAATGTGGATGCTATTAAAATTTTTCGTGGTGCTATTCGCTTTGTGCTTTTCTGCGGGCCAATAAACAAGGCCGATTCATTGGAGGTTCCAGCGGTGCAGATTAGTGGACTGATTACAGCCCACTTGTGCAATACAAAGCGTCAGCGGTGAAAAGGATTCAAGTATTTGCTTCCTGACCTTCAATAAAGTTTTTCAGCATTTGCGCCACCTGCGCCCGTGTCGCCTGCCCCTGGGGGCCGAGCCGCCCATCGCCGTAGCCGTTCAAAATGCCGTTCTCCACGGCCCAGCGCAGGGCCTCCAGCGCGTAGCCGCTGGCCTTGTCCGCGTCGGTGAAATGCAGTTCCTTGTCTGTGGCGGCGGGGCTTCCGGCGTACCGCCAGAGCATGACGGCCAACTGCTCACGGGTGATGTTGTCGTTGGGGCCGAACATCCCGTTCCCGTAGCCGCCCACGACGCCCTGGCTGGTAGCCCAGCGGATCGCCTCGGTGTACCATGCGCCGGTCGCTACATCGCCATATTGCAGCAGGTAATTGACCACCGGCCTGCCCTCTTTGTTAAAGAGAATTTGGGCAAATTGGGCGCGGGAAAGATTATCGTTGGGGCCAAACCTCCCGTTGCCGTAGCCGCCCATCAAGCCGTTCTCGCTGGCATACCGTACCGCGTCATAGTACCATGCGCCCTCGGCCACATCAGAGAACGGGTTCACCCATACCGCCGCGGGGTCATAGCCCACAAAGTACAAGGACAGATGGCCGGTGGTAAAGATGGCGGACTTGCTCCGAACATCGTACATGGTGGCGCAGGGGGTGATATTGCCGGTGCTGTCCAGATAGTACACCACCACGCCGGAGGGGTTCTGTCCCGCCGCCAGGGTGTACGGCAGGGACACGGTGGCATAGCCGCCCCGGAAGTCGGTGATGGCCCCGCTGCTGCTCCGCAGTGTCAGATCGAATACCGGGGCGCTGCCCACGGCCTCTTTCTGCCTGCTGTTGAGGTCGGCGGGCTTGGCCGGGGTGACGGTCAGGGTGATTTGACTGCCTGCCTGGGCCTGGATCGCGGAGAGGGCATTGGCGTCAAAGGAGATTTCAGCCTCCGGGAGCTTGACCGTCAGGCCCCCGACTTCCTCGTTCTGCGCCTTTGCCGCAATATACTTGATGGCGGCGGCGGGCAGCTTCACCGTGTCGATGGTCTTGCCCAGGCCAGTAAAGTCGATCTCCACCATGCTGGCCTGCCCGTTGTCCCCGATGACATTCTCGATTTGTGAGGTGTCGATCTTGCTCACTGTGGCGGTGGTGCCGGACACACTGGCGCTGACATGGACGGTGCTTTTGTCGCCGGACACGGGAACGGTGACGGTGGGGCTGCTGGGGGTAGATGGTGTATAGTTGTTGCCGCCGCCGTTGTTGGAGGGCTTGGCCGTTACGGTCAAGGTGCCCGCCACATAGGTGATCTCCGGGTTATAGTTGCTGGTGTTGGGGACAGCCGCGCCGCTGGCGGTTATGGGATAACTGCCTACTGTGTTCATATCCGCGTCACAGGTCAGGGTGGGAACGGTGGCCAGCGTGTCCCCGTTTGCCAGCCCAGCCACGGTATAGGTCAGCTCCGGCTTCGTACTTCCCACCACAGCGGACTTGCTGGCCGCTGTGATGGTGACGCTGGCCTTGCCGATGGTGAAGTCCACCGTTGTACTGCCAATGTATTTGTCGCCGCCCACAGCGATCACCAGCGAGTAGTCCCCTGCATTGACGGGGGCCACGCCGCTGCTCCATGTGTAGGTGATCGGTGCGTCTGTGACAACTGTACCGTCCAGCTTTTTGACTGTCAGGGTGCCGGTATAGCTGACCGGCTGGCCGTTGTAAACTCGTCCGGCCACACTGATGCCGTTGATCTCTACGGGGATTTTGTCGGTGACGCTTACGGTGGCCGTCTTGGTGGCGGCGGTGTACTTACCATCCACAGCGGCGGTGATGGCGGTGATGGTGATAACCGTGTCCTTTGCCGTCCCCGTTGGGATGGTGAATTTGCCATCTGTATCGACAGGTTTCGTTTCGCCGCCGATGGTATAGGTTAGTGTGACAGCTTCGGGGATGCCCTCCTTAAAGGTCGCGTCGTGGGGGTTCTCCACCTTGCAGGTCACGGTGACTTCTCCCCCCGCAACCTGATAAGCGGGGACGGTCAGGGTGAGCTTCGGCGCGGCGGGGTTCACGGTCACGCTGGTATCAACATTCTCCGGGGTGTTGTAGTTTGCGGTATCGCCGGGGACAAAAGCCACGGGGAAAGCCCCGGTTGCCGTGGGCCGGGTGCTTCCGCTGGCCCAGCTCCAGGTTCCGGCAACGGCGGCGCTCCCGTTGGGGTTCGTCGCTGTGCCGCCCGTTAAGGCGCTGTCGGTCAGCTTCTGGCCGTACTGGATGGCCGTGGCCGTGGGCGCGGTAAGGGTGGGTGTAGCCTTGGCAACGGTCACGGACACATTGGTGGTTGTGCTGTTGTAATTCGTGTCTGTCGGAGTGAACGTCACTTCAAATTGCGCTGTCCCGGCGTTGGGCTTGGCGGTGCTGTCTGTCCAGGCGAACGCTCCCGGAACGCTGCCTGTGCCGCCCGTCAGGGTGCTGGCGCTCAACGCCTGCCCGTAGGTGATCCCGGTGGCGGAGGGAGCGGTAGTGATGGAGCTGCTGGCCTTGGTAATCGTGCCGGTGGCATTTACCGAGCTGTTGGTGAGATTGTAATTGTTTGCCTTGGCACTGCTTTTTAGCTCTACGAGGATGGTAGCAGACTTATTTTCCCCAGCATTCGGGTCATCATAGCTGCCAGCGGCGGCGTAGTCCTGGCCGAGGGCCAGCGTTTCGCCGTTCACCAGTCCGGTGAAGGTCACGCCGGACACAGTGGCAGTCTTGGTGGTATCGTAGGTCTTGGATGCCACTGTCGCGCCGGTGGCGGTCAGGGTCGCCTTGTTGATGGTCACTGTCAGCGGAGAGGTACTTGCCGCCGCCGTATTCGGCGTTTCCTTAATGTTGGCGGTGAGGGTGTACGTCCCCGCGTCCCTGGGCGTGGCGCTCCATGCAAAGGTCACATCGCTGAAATTCGCGCCGGTGATGGTCAGATCGTCCGCCGTGGGATTGGGGATCGTCTGGCCGTCATAATCCTTGCTGGGGTTATAGCCGTCGGCAAAGGCAATGGTGGGCTGGGACTTCGTGATCGTCCCCGTTGTGGTGGCGGTGGTGCTGGACAATGTATAGTTGTCCTTGCTGCCACCCTCCAGGGTGATGCCGCTGGCGGTAATGGTCTTGTTCTCTCCCGCATTGGCATTGTCATAGGCGTAACTGGCCGTAGCGGTCACAGTGTCCCCCTCCAGAACGCCCGTCAGGGTGATGGACAACTGACCGGAGGCAACGTCCGTTGTGCCGTCATAGGCCTTGGTGGCGTCCCCCGTGATGGACGGGTCTACCTGCCTGGGCGTGACCGTAAACGTCACCGTATTGCTGCGCAGGGTGTAGCTGTCTTTGGTCACTTCGCAGAAGTATTGATAGCTCCCCACGTCAAGGCGCTGATTCTCGCTTGGAGAGAAAACCGGCGCAATTTTACCGCTGACCGCTTCCGCGCCGCTGGCTTTGACAACATACCATTGGTAGGTCACCAATTCATCCTGCCCCGGGCTTGTTTCGATGGACAGGGCATCCATATCCCCATAACGCTGGGACGTATTCACTGGCTGCGCGGTGATCTTCACCGGGGCCGGTTCTGCCGTGACGGTTCCGGTAAGCGAATCTCCGCTGGTGTCCGTCACCCATGCGCCACCCTGTTTGAAGGCATAGTCCTCCGCCAACAGGTCGGCCAGGGTGCCATTACTGTTATAAACCGCATATAAACTGCCGGAGAACTGGCCGCCGCTGATCTTTACCGTGCCTTCATCTTTTCGAAGCCCGACGCTATAATTGCCGGTGGCGGTAAAGGTCCCGCCGGTGATCTCAGCATGACCGCCGTTTATGTATACCGCCCAGTTTGCTTCCACCGTACCGCCGCTGACGCGCAGCGTTCCGTCACTTACCTGTAGTCCAGTAGGTATAGTAGTAGTACCATTATTCCGGATTGTTCCACTGTTGAGGGTCAGCTCCCCGCCTATCATTTTGATAACTTGGTTGCTACTGCCGGAGAGAACCACCCCATCCGCCATACCCAGCGTCACGCTGCCGGATGCCAAGTCCAAACGACCCCTGGTGCCCACACCCGCCGCGTCCACGCTTTTCAGCAGATACAAGTCGGCGGTCTGGCCCTGGACGGCTGCCCAGGCGCTGGGGAGGTCCCCGTAGTGGGTGACGGCATCACCGATGGTCACGCGGGCCACGGCCTGTTCTCCGCAGGCGAGACAGGTCGGGGAGCTGCCGAATATGTGGGTACACGCCTTCACCGTGTAACTGCCGCTGGGCAGGGCTTGCCCGTCCAGCCCCTCTGTGACCAGTGTTGTGTTATCCTTATAAAAGGCGACTCGGGAGGTGCCTTCCTGGTTCAGCAGACCGGCAAGGGTGCTGGTACTTTGGTATATCTCAATCGCCGCCGTTCCGCCCCCGTAGGTCCCGGCGGAAAGCTGGGCTGTGGCCCCGGTGCCGGAATTGACTGATAACCCATTTCCGTTGCCGGTATTCCTCATGACCACGTTCTTGCCGGTGACAATCAGTTTGCCTCTGACATTTACCCCGCCGTAGTCCGCCGCCCCGCTGATGAAGTTCCCGCCCTCCAGTGTGGCGGTTCCGCTCACAGAAAGGCCGTTGCCATGTTCAGAGGTGACCGTTCCATCGCCCCGGATGGTCACAGTGGCACCGCTGGATATGCTGAGTACGGATTCATACTGGCCCGTGCTGTGGATGGTTTTCCCGTTCAGGTCCAGGGTGCAGCTGATAGAGATGCTGAGAATGCTCGTCCGCTCCACGTTCGCCAGCAGGGTGAAAGTGGCCCCGGCGTTGCCGCTGTTCACGAAGGCAGCGTCCAGGCCGCTTTCGCCATAGTAGCCAAGCAGCGTGCCGCCCCGCTCCGCCTTTGCCACGGCGGAGATGCTGACCGTCGCCGTTCCTTGGCCGTCCGCCATATTGTCATTCCCAACGAATTTCGCGGTGAGGGAGATTTCCGTACCCGGGCCTCCCGCGGCAAGCAGCACAACCGAGGCGCTGACCTCCATGGTGTAGGTGCCGTCCACCGCGTCCACAGGCTCGGACACCTGCGTGTCACCCACAAATACCGCCATTTGGCCCGCGCCCGGCGCGGTGAAGCTGGCCGCGAACATGGCGGAGTTGTCCGGGGCCTTCCCGGTAGCGGTGGGCGTGGCAATCACCTTGATCGTGTCGCTGGCGGTGAAGTCGCTGCACTCCGCGCCGTCTTTGTAGGTTTTTACCTTGCCGTCAGTCAAGTCTGTGCCGGACTGTTGCAGCGTGATGGTTTTCGTGAACGTATTTGTATTATCGTTGTTGTTTGTATAAGTGGCGGTATAGGTCAGGTCGTCTGTCTTTGCAACCGCCAATGTCCAGCCGCTGACCGTAAAGGTCTGGCCGCAAATCGTAATGCCTTTGTCCAGCTCGCCGGACAGCTCGGTTGTAATATCCGCCGTCCTGTCCTCCCCGTTATAATAGAGGTTAGTGGGGACAGAGATCATATCCTCCGTCAGATTTTCGGTGGTGAACGCATTGCCGCCGCTTAATGTGCCGCTCCCGGACAGGCTGGCCCCGGCGGGGATGTTCAGCGTATAATCCCCAGGGACAGTATAGCTCCCGTCAAGGGTCACATCGCCGCAGACAGTACCCGCGCCGTTCTCAAACACGATGGCGTTGGTTTTGCTGACGGTCGCCGTCGCGGTTGTGTTCCCGCCGTTGCCGATGGGAGCACCTGCGTAATCGCCGCTGGAGTTCCCCGCGCCGCCTTTGGCATCCACAATGCCGCCGGTAATGGTGACGCTGCCGGTGCCGCCGGTACAACCGCTACCGTAAGTCATGCCCCCCCATGTGTAGCTGGAATAGTACCCACCGCCGCCGCCAATGCCCGCGGCATTGGTGCCTCCCACAGCGGTCACGATGCCGCCGCTGATGGTGACGGCGCCATCGCCGGATTTGTGGCTGGAGTCATCAATGGCGCTGCTACCACCGCCGCCAATGCCTGCGCCGAGATTGCCGCCTGTGGCATTTACCGTACCGCCATAAATATTGATATTTTCTCCGGTACCGCCGTCTTTGTTGCTGCCACCGCCACCGATCCCTGCGCCGCCTAATCGTGTGCCAGTGGACGCCGCTGTGACGCTGCCGCCATAGATGGTGATATTGCTGCCGGCACCGCCGCCATTATCGCCGGCACCGCCGCCAATACCCGCGCCAGTGAGGTTCCCTGCGCCGCTGTTGGCGGTGATCGTGCCGCCGTAAATCTCGATGGTGCCGCTGTTGCCGCCATTTCCAGAACTGGTGGTACTGCCGCCAATACCTGCGCCGCCATAATTAGGATTACC